>JAUYQQ010000002.1 GCA_030697165.1 Acidobacteriota bacterium | reverse complement strand
CGCCAACGATCGCGAGCGGATGGCACGGTTCCAGCGCGAAGCCGAGGTGCTGGCCGCGCTCAATCACCCCAACATCGCCGCCATTTATGGCATCGAGGAAGGTCCGGCTGAAGCCGGACGCCACATTGGCGCCGATGTAGCGTCCGGCTTTAGCCGGACCACAGCGCTGGTGATGGAGCTGGTCGAGGGCGAGGATCTTGCCGAACGGCTGAAGCGCGGTGCGATTCCTCTCGACGAGGCACTGCCGATCGCCAAGCAGATCGCGGAGGCGCTGGAAGCCGCGCACGAGCAGGGCATCATCCATCGCGACCTCAAGCCAGCGAACGTGAAGGTGCGGCCGGACGGCACGGTGAAGGTGCTGGACTTCGGGCTCGCCAAAGCGATGGACCCGGGAGTCGGGAACCGGGAGTCGGGAGTCGGAAATACCCTCGCCAACTCGCCCACCATCACCTCCCCCGCCATGACCATGCGCGGGATGATTCTCGGCACGGCCGCGTACATGGCGCCGGAGCAAGCCAAGGGCAAGGCGGTCGACAAGCGCGCCGACATCTGGGCGTTTGGTGTGGTGTTGTTCGAGATGCTCACCGGCGCGCGCGCGTTCGAGGGCGAAGACATTACCGACATCATCGCCGCCGTCGTGACGAGGGATCCCGAGTGGACACGCCTACCCACCGCGACGCCGATCGCGTTGACGCGCCTGCTGAAGCGGTGTCTCGTCAAGAACCCTCGTCATCGCATTCCCGACATCGCCGTGGCGCGGCTCGAGATCGATGATGCGATGACCCCGACCGGCGAGCTGGTGCGTGGCATCGGCGACGGCCGCGGCGCCGCCTCCCCGTGGCGAGAGCGCATTGCCTGGACGCTCGCGGCGATCGCGGCGCTCGGCGCCATTGGCATCTTCGCCACCAGGCCATCAACGCCAGACACGGCCGGAGACGACCTGCCAATCCGCGCCAGCCTCGCGTTGCCGCCGAACACTTTCTTCAGCGGAGTGCCGAGCGTCTCGCCCGATGGCCACCGCATCGTCGTGCCGTTATTGGACGACACAGGGCAGATTCAGTTGTGGCAACGGTCACTGACGGCCAGTGAGTTTCGTCCCATCGCGAACACGTCTGGTGTGACCGCCGCCTTCTGGTCGCCGGATTCCCAGTGGATCGCGTTTGTGTCGTCTGGCCAGCTCCGTCGAATCGACGTCGCGGGCGACAACATGACGACCATTGCCCAACTCAAGGGGCGCGCCCGCGGCACTGGCGCGTGGGGAGCGGACGGCACGATTCTGATCCCCGGCGATGAGGGGCGGATCTGGAAAGTCAGCGCGAAGGGCGGAGACCCCGAACCAGCGACGACGCTTGACCCAATCGCGCGGGAGCGCCGGCACTCCCGTCCCTCGTACGTCGGCGATACGCAGTCGTTCGTCTTCGAAGCCGAGACCCTCGGTCCATTGAAGACGGTGAAGCTGGCCTCGCTCGCGAACGCCGCGGCTGCCACGCTCTTAATCGACGACGCCCTGATCCGGCAGACTGCGGTCTCGGCGAACTACCTGCTCTTCAAGACCGCGTCGACGCTGTTTGCCCAACCGCTTGATCTCGCCGCGCGAAAGCTCGTCGGCACATCACAGCGCATCCAGGAGGACGGACTGCTGTCCGAGATTGTCCCGAGCGTCTCCCCACGGGTGCTGACACACATTGATGGGCGGCGCGTACCGACCGAAATGCAGTGGCGAGACCGATCGGGGCGGCTGCTGGGGAGCGTCATCCGCGCAGGCGAACTCGGCGGACTGGACCTGTCGCCCGCCGGGGACCGGCTCGCCTATGACAGTGTCAATCCCGCAACCGGGCGCAGCGAACTGGTCGTCACCGGTGTGGCTGATGGCCGCTCGAGCGTCGTCGTCGCCACGGATGGCAACCTGGACAGTCCCATCTGGTCTCCGGACGGACAGGAACTCGCCTACATGGCGTTTGAGAAGAATGCGTCCGGCGTCTACCGCAAGCGTCTTGACACGAACTCGCCGGCAGAACGCCTGATCGATCAGACCGCAGGGGTGGTAGCGCCATCGGATTGGACCGCTCACGGCAATCGTTTGATCTGGAAGCGCAACGGTGTGGCCAACGATGTGATGATGCTGCCGTTGGCTGGCGCTCGCGAATCGGTGCCGCTGGTGAACTCGCCGGCCTTCGAGGACACGGGTAAGGTCTCGCCTGATGGCCGGTGGCTGGCCTATTCGTCAGACGAGTCAGGCCGGGTTGAAGTGTACGTGCAGTCGTTCCCCGGGAGCGGACGACGCTGGCAAGTGTCGCGGGCGGGCGGCATGTTTCCACGATGGCGGGCAGACGGCCGCGAGCTGTTCTTCTATGCCGGCAGCACACTGGCGGCCGCGGAGATCGTGCTCGGCAGTGTTCCTCGAATCGGCGACATCACGGCGCTCTTCACCTTCCAGAGGCGCGGGGGGGCAAACCAGAATGAGTATCCGTACGCGGTGACGCCAGACGGACAGCGTTTCATCATCAACGCGCGCGTCGACCAGTCGCCGCTGCTCAGCATCGTCGTCAACTGGCAGGCGGCGCTCAGGGCGCCCGTCCGCAACGGGGCCGGTCAATGAACGTCGCGCGCCGGGCGCGACGGGCCGGGCCCGCCTGGGCCTTCGGTGACGCGAAATATGATCCCGGCCATTGGCGCACGGCCAACGGGGTGCCGGCGGCATGGGCGAGGTGTATCGCGCGAAGGATTCGAAGTTGAAGCGGCCGGCCCGCGATTCTGAAGTTTCACCAGGCGATGCCGCCATGGACGCCGGAGAGATCGATCCACATCGATGAGATCCGGGGTCGAGGGGAGATGGCGTTCGTGATGGGACATTCAACCGTCACTCCCGGCGCCGGCGGTAAGCCCGTGGTGGTTGGCCGCTACCTGGACATTCGGTTGCGACAGCCGGAAGGGACGTGGCTGTTCTATCGCGACATGGTCAGCCCCGTGCCGCCCCCGATCGAGCCGGCGGTCAGATAGATCGTGCTCACCGGAACGGATCGATGGTGCGGACGCGTCCATACCGCCGATCGTGCGCGAAATCCTCGCTGAAGATCGTGTCGAGGCCGAATCGCTCCGCATAGGCCCAGAGGTGCGCATCGAACCAGGACAGCCCGTAGGTGGCGGCACCGCGGATGGCGGTACGCAGCACTTCTTCATCCGGATAGACCACCTCGAACTGCAGCAGCATGTCCTCCATTTCCAGTCGCGCGTCGCTGGACGAAAGGAGCGAAGCCCCGCCCTTGGACAGCGGCTTGGTGGTCGCGGCCACAAACTCGAGCAGCGCCTGGTGCGGCACGCGGATGGAGTCGCCGGCGATGCCTGCCTTCAGCAGCGCGGTCGCCTTGGCCTGCTTCGCCGGATACCGGGGGTCGAAGCGATAGACCAGGATGTTGGTGTCAATCAGCGCGGCCACGGGTGTACAGCTCTTCGCGCGTCCATCCGCGCGTCGCGCCTTTCGGGGCCGTTGCGCGCTTGTGTTGCCGCTTGGTGGCGCGGTCGAAATGCGTCAACCGCTCGCGCGTGTCATGTGCGACGCCCTCGGTCCGGCGGGTCACGAGCAGCCCACCACCGTTGACCCGGATGTCCAGCGTGTCACCCACTGTGATGCCGGCTTGCGTCACCGCGGCTTTCGGCAAGGTGATCTGAAACTTGCCCGTCACTTTGGCCATGTCTCGAGGCTGGCAGACATCAAGGATTAAGTCAAGGATTCACCCTTGCCTGCCTGGCGGCCAATCCGTCGGTATAATCCACGGCACGTGGCCCTGGCCCCTGGCACCCGCATCGGCGCCTACGAAGTCCTCGGCTCGCTTGGGGCGGGCGGCATGGGCGAGGTGTATCGCGCGAAGGATTCGAAGCTGAAGCGCGAGGTCGCCCTCAAGGTCCTGCCCGCGGATGTCGCCAACGATCGCGAACGGATGGCGCGGTTCCAGCGCGAAGCCGAAGTTCTCGCCTCGCTCAATCATCCCCATATCGCGCAGATCTACGGCATCGAAGAAGGTCCGGCTGAAGCCGGACACCACATTGGCACGGGCGAACCTGGACTCCACATTGGTGCCGATGTAGCGTCCGGCTTTAGCCGGACCACGGGATCCGATGCCGATGTAGCGTCCGGCTTTAGCCGGACTACCGCCCTGGTGATGGAACTGGTCGAAGGCGAGGACCTCGCCGAGCGGCTCAAGCGCGGCGCCATCCCCATCGACGAAGCGCTGCCGATCGCGAAGCAGATCGCCGAGGCACTCGAGGCTGCGCACGAGCAGGGGATCATCCATCGCGATCTGAAACCCGCCAACATCAAGGTGCGGCCCGACGGCACGGTGAAGGTGCTCGACTTCGGTCTCGCGAAGGCACTGGAGCCGGGAGTCGGGAACCGGGAGTCGGGAGTCGGAAATACCCTCGCCAACTCGCCCACCATCACCTCACCCGCAATGACGATGCGCGGGATGATTCTCGGCACGGCCGCCTACATGGCGCCGGAGCAGGCCAAGGGCAAAGCGGTCGACAAGCGCGCCGACATCTGGGCGTTTGGCGTCGTCCTCTTCGAGATGCTCACCGGCACGCGGGCGTTCAAGGGTGACGACGTTACCGACATCATCACGTCGGTGATGCGTGACACGCCGGACTGGGGCGCGTTGCCGCTGGCGACGGCGCCCGCAATCCGCACGCTGCTGCGGCGGGCACTCGAGAAAGACCCGCGCCGGCGGCTGCCGCACATTGCCGTCGCGCGACTCGAGATCGACGACGCGATAGTGTCCACTGGCGAGCTTGTCAACGCCCCCGCGGCACCAGCGCCAGGCGCGCCGACCGGGCGCACCCCGCTCGTTTGGGCCGTTGCCGGCGCCGCCGCAGCCATGGTGGTGACGCTCGCACTGCCGGCGTACCGGACCTGGCGCAACCCGCCCGCACCCGAGGCATCCACGACGCTGATCGCGCAGCTTGGCGCTCCGGCGTCGGTGGTGTCGGCGTTTCATGAGGGCTTCGCTCTGTCGCCTGACGCCGCCACGCTCGCTTTCATCGCGCGTGGTACCAACGGCGTGCAGCAGTTGTGGGTTCGCCCGCTCGATGCACTGGAGGCGCGTCCGCTCGATGGCACGGAAGGGGCACGCTATCCGTTCTGGTCGCCCGACTCGACCGAGCTCGGCTTCTTCGTGCGTCAGCAGTTACGACGCATTTCGTTGAGCGGCGGCTCTGCCCAAACCATTTGCGACGTGCCCGGTCCCATGCCAACCGGATCGTGGGGCGACAACGGCGTGATCCTGGTGGGCGCCATGGAAGGCATGCGGACCAACATCTACACGGTTCCCGCCACGGGTGGCGCCCGGGAGATCGCGCTCGCCGGCGCATACCGGCCGCAGTGGTTGCCTGGCGCGCGCGGGTTTCTCTACGCCGACGAAGGCAGTAAACCCGGCGTCTACGTCCAGGCGGAAGGCCTCGACTCGCCCCGGCAATTGGTGGCGCTCGGCGGCAATGCCGACGAGGCGTGGGCATTCACATTTTCGCGAGCCGGGTACCTGTACGTCAATCGCAACGGCGCCTTGACGATGCAGAGGTTCGATCTCGACTCCCTGAATGTCGGCGGACCAGTGGTACCCCTCGCGGGTGCAGCTGGCACGCCGTCGCTGTGGATGGCGGCATCGGCAGCCGCTCATAGCCTGGCTGCCCTGGTGCCGCAGTCGGCGGACGACTTCGGCAACCCCGGGGATCCGGTCGCGCGGTTGAAGTGGGTCAATCGGATGGGCGAGACCGCCGGCGAAATCGGGGAGCCCGCACGCTACTGGTCGCTGCGGCTGGCACCAGACGGACGCCGCGTCGCGGCCAATCTCGGCGGTGGCACGTTGTGGCTGCTCGACGGTAACCGGCGCAGCGCCATCGCAGCCGGCACGGAGGGTGGCGGGGAGAACGGCATCTGGTCCCCGAACGGCCGGGCGATCGTCTACTCGCAAGTGGCCAGGACGAATCTCGTGCGCCGCTCTCTCGGCACTGGCGGCACGGTCGAGGAACTGCCAGGCCTGCATGGCTATGCCACCGACTGGTCCGGCGACGGCGCTTTTCTGTTGGTCATGGTCGACGGCAGTGCCCAGTCGCAGGGAGCAGACATTGTCCTCTACGACTTCGCCGCCAAGACCTCGCGGCCCTTCCTCAGTTCGCCAGCGAACGAACTCCAGGCTCGCTTCTCGCCCGACGGCCGATGGGTGGCCTACGTGTCGAATGCCGGGGGCCGTGAAGACGTGCTGATCAGGTCGTTCGCAGGGGACGGCGCTGCCCATGCGGTTTCGACCGGCGGCGGCGCACACCCCATCTGGCGGCGCGACGGGCGCGAGCTGTTCTACTTGAGTCCGAATGACGACCTGATGGCCGTCCCCGTGTCGCTCTCTGATGCTGATGTCTCGCTTGGTGAGCCGAAGGCGCTGTTCCGCATTCTGCTGAATTCGATTGGTGCGCGAACGTTCACACCGTACGACGTCAGCGCCGACGGCCAGCGGTTCCTGCTCAACGTCACCGAGGGGCCGCAGCCATTGTTGTTTATTTCGGGCGTGGGCGGCCTGCTGCCGCAGTAGCCCCCACCGCGGACCGGCTGCGGTGACGACGCCCCTTGGTAGTAGGATCGGCGGATGACTCGACGCCGAATTGTCTCTGTTCTTCTCTTCATCGCCCTCACCGCCACCGGATGGGCAACCCTGAATGGTGGCCTCCACCAGACAACAGATCTGCTTGAGCAGGCGGGTCTAAAGACCCGCCTCTACGCTCAGGCGGCGCCGGCGTTGCAGGGCAGCGACCTCGCGGGCCTGCGCCTGCGCAATATTGGCCCCGCCACCATGTCGGGCCGCTTCGTCGACATGGACGTCGTCGAAAGCAATCCCTTCATCATGTATGTCGCCTCGTCCACCGGCGGCATGTACCGCACGCTCGACAACGGCATCACCTGGGCGCCGGTGTTCGAGCGCGAGGGCACGCACTCGATTGGCGACGTCGCCATCTACCAGCCCGATCCCAACATCATCTGGGTCGGCACCGGCGAGCGCGCCAACCGGCAGAGCGTGAGCTGGGGCGACGGCATCTACAAGTCCACCGACGGCGCGAAGACATGGACCAACGTCGGCCTCAAGACCTCCATGCACATCGGCCGCATCGTCACCCACCCGTCGAATCCGGCGATCGTCCACGTGGCGGCGCAGGGCTCGGTATGGGGGCCTGGTGGCGATCGCGGCGTCTATCGCACGCTCGACGGCGGCAAGACGTGGCAGCGCACGCTGCACGTGGATGACGACACCGGCGCGACCGACCTGGCCATGGACACGCTCGATCCCAACGTCCTCTACGCCGCCACCTATCAGCGCCGCCGCACGGCGTTCGGCTTCAACGGCGGCGGCCCCGGCAGCGCGTTGTGGAAGAGCATCGATGGCGGCGCGACCTGGACGAAGCTGACCGGCAACGGCCTGCCCGACGGCGAATACGGCCGCATCGGCATTGCGGTCTACCGCAAGGACCCGCGCATCCTGATCGTCAGCATCGAGCAGGGGTTCCGCTACAACGCCTCGACCGCCTACACCGAGCGGCGCGGCGGCATCTATCGCAGCAACGACGCCGGCAAGACCTGGCGCTTCATGTCGAACTGGAACCCGCGGCCGATGTATGCCAGCCAGCCGCTGATCGATCCGCAGGACGACCGCCGTGTCTACATGATGAATTCCTACTCGTTCTCGGACAACGGCGGCGAGTCGTTCACGACGCCGAGCCAGACGCTGCACGGCGACGACCGCTTCGTGTGGGTCAATCCCAAGGACTCGCGCCACGTCGTCAAGCTGGACGACGGCGGCATCGGCATTTCGTACGATCGCGGGCTCAAGTTCCTGTATGTGCAGAACCTCCCGGTGTCGCAGTACTACCGCGTGGCCGTCGACAACGAGCGGCCCTACAACATCTACGGCGGGTTGCAGGACAACGGCTGCTGGAAGGGCCCGAGCGCCAGCTGGACGACCAACGGCATCCTGAACGAACACTGGTCGCGGCTGTGCGGCGGCGACGGGTTCTTCACCGTGCCCGATCCCGCCAACTCGCGCATCGTGTTCTCGGCCAGCCAGTTCCTGGGTCTGCAGCGCAACGACACGCGGACGTTCACGACCCAGGACATCCGGCCGGGCGACCCGCAGGGCGCCATCGGCGGCCGGCGCAACTGGGAGACATGGGGCAAGGACGTGCCGCAGCAGGTGCTGGGCAACGAGTGGCACTACGCCAACTGGGACGCGCCGATCGCGTTATCACCGTTTGATTCCGCCACCATCTACGCCGGCGCCAAGCACCTGTTCCGCTCGCGCGATCGCGGCAACACCTGGGAATATCTTGGCGACATGACCACCGGCGTCGATCGCAGCAAGCTGCCGGTGATGGGCCGACTGCCAGACGAGAACGTGCTGTCGGTCGACGATGGGGTGCCGTTCTACCCTGGGCTCGTCTCGATCGCGCTGTCGCCACTGACGCGCGGGCTGATGTATGTCGGCACGGACGATGGCCGACTGCGGATGTCGAGCGATGACGGCAAGTCGTGGACCGACCTGCAGGACCGCCTGCCGGGGCTGCCGAAGTCGTCGTGGTTCGGCGGCATCGAAGCGTCGCGTCACAACGCCAACACGGTGTACGTGGCCGTCGATAACCACCGCAGCAACGACCTGAACAACTACATCTACAAGTCGGTGGATGGCGGCAAGACGTTTACCGCGATCGCCAGCGACATGCCGGCCGGCCGCGTCGTCCGCACCATCCGCGAAGACGTGAAGAACCCGAACCTGTTGTTTGCGGGCACTGAGATCGGATTGTTCTTTTCGCCCAACGGCGGCGGCAACTGGATCGAGCTGAAGAACAACATGCCGACCCTGCCGCACAACGACCTGGTGATCCACCCGCGCGACAACGACCTGGTGCTGGCCACGCACGGGCGCGGCATCTGGATTCTCGACAAGATCAACGCGCTGCAGGAGATGACGCCGCAGGTGCTGGCCTCGCCGGCGCATCTCTTCACGGTCGCGCCCGCGTACCAGATTCGGCAAAGCAACCTGAAAGCCCACACCGGCGACATGTGGTACCGGGGAGAGAACCCGGCGGCCGGCGCGCTGGTGGATTACTGGCTGGGCGCCGCGGGCACGGCGCCGGCGGTCACGGTGCACGCTGCGAACGGGCAGTTGATCAACACGCTGCGCGCCACCTCCAGCAAGGGCGTGAATCGCCTGGTGTGGAACCTGCGCGAGACCGACCTGCCGATTCGCGGCGGGGGCGGCGGAGACGACGATGATGGCCCGCAAGGGGGCGGCATGCCGGGTCCGCTGGTGGCGCCGGGCACGTATTTGATCCGCATGGTCGCCGGCGGCCGCACGCTGGAGCAGAAGGTCGAGGTGCGCGAGGATCCGCGCATTGACGTGACGCCGGCGGATCGCAAGCTGTGGACCGATGCGGTTGCGCAGGTGACGGCGCTGGCGCGGATGTATGCGCCGGTCAATGATCGCATCCAGAAGATGGGCGGTACCGGCGCCGACGTCGTGGACCTGAAGCGCCAGTCGCGCGAGCTGCTGTCGCGCATCTCGGGGCTCTACGGCGCGGTCGGCCGGTGGACCGGTGCGCCGACGAAAGACCAGTTGTCGCGGCTGGCGTATTACCAGTCGATGGCGAAGCAGTTGGCGGCGAAAGCGCCGTAGAAGTACGGAGGGCCGGGACTTTCGTCCCGGCCCGACCCGGAGAGCGATGGCTTTAGCCGTCGCTGCCTCCCCGGAGAGCGATGGCTTTAGCCGTCGCTGGCACCCCGGGGCCTCTGCTGCACCGCCGCCATCAGTTCGGTCAGCGAGTACCTGGATGACCCAAGGTAGGGATACTGTTCCGGTGAACGAACAAGGCCCGCACGAACAGGGTTCGCCACGACATAGGCCGCTATGCCGATGACCGAGTCGTCGTCTCGAAGCGTGTAGTCCCAGTATCCTTCTTGCCAGAGGTACTGTCCGGTTCGGCGGCGCTCCCAGAACCCGGACAGCTGCCGCCAGAGGCCTAGCCATTTCCGGAAATCCGCGTCGGGTTGTTCCGCCTCAACCAGGACGTGGACATGGTCCGGCATCAGGCAGTACGCGATTACCGCGAACCCGTGCTTCTGAGTCGATTGAAATAACTGCGTGGTTACTTTCCCGCACAAAGCGGGATCCCGAAACGACGCGCGCCGGCCGTAGGTCGAAGCCGTCAGAAAATAGCAGTAGAACCCGCGATATTGGTCGAGCGGGAGTCGATGGGGATGACGCGCCATCCTGAGTAGCGTTGCAAGGGGCGGACCGGCTGTAGAATTGTCTGACCATGCGAACTCGAATTCTCATTGCGTTGATTGCTGTGGCGGCTGTGGCGGCGACGGCTAAAGCCGTCGCCCTCCGGGAAACACCGGCGACGGCTGAAGCCATCGCCCTCCGGGAGACACCCGCGACGGCTGAAGCCATCGCCCTCCGGGAGGCACCGGCGACGGCCGAAGCCATCGGCCTCCGAGAGACACCCGCGACGGCTGAAGCCATCGCTCTCCAGGTGACCTATCCCGATCCCACCGAGCGCGTGCTCACGCATCGCGAGCAGAACGCGCTGGTCACGCCGTGGATCAAGAAGCGCTTCGACACGCTGCTTGGTCCGCTGATGACCCGCGAGGGCATCGATATGTGGATCATCCCCACCCGCGAGTACAACGAGGACCCGGTGTTCGCGTCGATGGCGCCGCTTACCACCTACGCCTCGCGGCGCCGCACGCTGCTGGTGTTCTACAACCCGGGCGGCGGCAAGCCGGCGGAACGGTTCTCGATTGGCCGCTTCGACTACGACGGCATCTACCCGATGGTGCCCTCGACCAACGACGGCCAGCACGAGGCGCTGCGCAAGCTGGTGGACGAGAAGAACCCCACCGTGATCGGCATCAACGAATCGGATGCGTGGCAGCACGCTGACGGGATCACCGCCAACGAGAAGCGGCGGCTGGTGGAGGCACTGGGCCCCGCGCACGCCGCCAAGATCAAGTCGGCCGAGATGCTGGCGGTCGGCTGGCTCGAAGTGAAGCTGCCGGAAGAACTGGACGCCTATCGCCACGCCATGAAGGCGGCGCACATGGTGATTCGCGAGGCGTTCTCGAACAAGGTAATCACACCGGGCAAGACCACCAACGAAGACGTGGTCTGGTGGATGCGCCAGCGCGTCGTCGAGCTCGGCCTGGGCAAGTGGTTCCAGCCGTCGGTGACGATCTTCCGCCAGGGCGAGAAGACCAGCCCGCGCGGCGTGATTCTGCCGGGCGACATGCTCCACACCGACTTCGGCATCGTCTACATGGGCTTCTCCACCGACACGCAGCACAACGCGTATGTGCTGAAGCCGGGAGAGACCGACGCGCCGGCGGGCCTCAAGGCCGGCCTCAAGGCGGCCAATCGCCTGCAGGACCTGACCATGCAGTACGCGCGACTCGAGCGCACCGGCAACCAGGCGCTCGCCGATGCGCTGGCCCATGCGAAGAAGGAAGGCCTCGTGCCGTCGATCTACTGCCACCCGGTCGGCTATCACGGCCACGGCGCCGGGCCGCCCATTGGCATGACCGACTACCAGCAGGGTGTCCCCGTTCGCGGCGAGTATGTGTTCCGGCCCAACACGTGGCACTCGATCGAGCTGAACGTGACGCACAACGTTCCGGAGTGGGGCAACCAGCCGGTGCGCTTCGCCCTTGAAGAAGATGCGGCGATCATGCCCGGCGGCAAGTGGGACTGGATCAACGGGCGGCAGGAGAGCTTCTACCTGATCCGCCCGTGACGCCCAACAGGGTCGAGTATTGGTCACTGGGGGACCAATTGCCATTCGTGTGACGCCGACGTAACATCCTCTCATTCAACGGACTCTCAACTCGCGGGGCGAGTCGGGCCGTTTGACTTGATGGAGGATGGTCATGACGAGGCTCACCGGCACAGCCGTTTGCGGTTGCGTGTTGTTACTGCTTGCCCTGGCCGCACCGGCCGCGGCGCAACTCGACACCGCGACGGTGATCGGCGTTGTGACCGACGCACAGGGCGCTGTCGTTCCTGGCGCCACCATCACGGCCACCAACAAGAACTCTGGTTTCGTGCGTTCGACGACCAGCGACGCCGACGGCCGCTATCGCCTGGCGGCGCTCACGCCGGGCCGCTACGAAGTGGTGGCCGAGCTCCAGGGCTTCTCGCGGGCGCTGCGCGAGGGACTCACCTTCGCCCTCGGCTCTGAAACGGTCGTCAATTTTTCGCTCCAGCTGGGCACCTTGAGCGAGGCCGTGACGGTGACCGCGGAATCGCCGATCGTGCAAACCACGACGGCGGCGGTCGAGACGCGGCTCGATCGCGCGACCATCGACGTACTGCCGATCATCGGCCGCAGCTACGAATCGCTGCTGCGCATGGCGCCGGGCGCGCAGAGCTCGAACGGCACCGCGTTTGTCGGTTCGCGCGGCCGCTCGAACCAGTGGAACATCGACGGCGTTGACAACAGCGAAGACATCTCCGGCTATTCTCGGCAGTCGCTCGCCCTCGACTCGGTGCAGGAAGTGCAAATACTGGTCACCGGCTTCAAGGCCGAGTACGGCCAGGCGTCTGGCGGGGTCGTGAACGTGGTGACGCGGTCGGGCACCAACGACCTGCGCGGCAGCGGCTTTTTCCTGTTTCGCGATCAGTCGATGATGGCTCGCAGCCCCTATGCCAACCGCAGCCTACCGGCCGACCCGTTCCAGCGCATTCACTACGGCGGCTGGCTGGGCGGCCCGATCAGGCAGAACAAGCTGCATTATTTCCTCAACTACGAGCGGGAGGATCGGGACACCAACTCCAGCAGCACTCGCACGCTGCCCGCCGAGACGGCCAACTTTTCTGCGGCCACGCGCCAGTTTCTGGCCGCCAACAATATTCCCCTGTCGCTGTTCGGCGCCGGCGGCTCGATTCGGCAGGTGCGGCCCGAGTTCGTCGATGTCCACAACCTGACCGCCAAGCTCGACGCGCAGCTGTCCAACAGCCAGTCGTTCACCGCGCGGTATCAGCTCACCGACGACGCGCAGCCGTCAGGCCAGAGCGGCACGCTGCTCGACTTCAACGGCAGCGTGACGGACTTTCGCACCAACTACGCCAATTTGAACCATAAGTGGATTCTCGGGTCGAACAAGCTCAACGAGCTCTACCTCCAAGTCGGCCAGACCCTCGGCAGTTTCCTGCCGACCTATCCGGCCCTGACCAACGTGTCGGTGACCGGCGGTTTTGACCTTGGCGGCCCGAGCACCTATCCCCAGGGTCGAACCGATTGGGTTTATCAGGTCATCGACAACCTTACCTGGACGCTGTCGGGCACCCGCACCGGCGAGCACTCGGTGAAGGCCGGTGCCCAGGTCAAGATTTTCAAGTCGGATAGCTATTTCGATTCGAACTTTCGCGGTACCTACACGTTCCCGTCGCTGAACGCATTCATTGCCGGCACGCCGAGCCGCTTTACGCAGAACCAGGGCGACTCCAATCTGGCCCGGCCGAACCAGATCTACGGGTTCTACCTGCAGGATGACTGGCGGCCGTCGCCGAGCTTGACCATCAACACCGGGATTCGCTACGACTACGAGGGCGCCAAAACCGAGGCGCTCAAGGACGTCACCGGGACGGCCGGACCGGGCATCAGCCGGGACCGCAATAACGTGGCTCCACGGTTCGGGTTTTCATGGGCGCCGGACGGGACGACCACGCAGGCCATCTACGGTGGCACCGGGATCTACTACGACCAGATCATCCTGAACATTATTGGCAACGCGCGTTTCACGCCGCCCAAGATCATCGGGATCCAGATCGACAATCCTGGTTTCCCGAATCCCTTCGGCGGGAACCAGACGGTGCCGGTTCCCAGTCTCTCGGTGATCGACGACAACCTGGTGACGCCGTGGAACTGGAATACCCAAATGGGTTACCGGCGCGAGCTGACGGGCGATCTCGGCCTGGATGTCAGCTTCGTTTACAACCGGGGCTACGACCAGATCGGGATCACCAACACCAACGCCGGGCGGCCCGGCACGGCAAACATCAACGGCGCCGGCGCCATCAGGCCCGACCCGCGCTATACCAACGTCAGCTTCTACACCAATCAGGGCGAGATCCGCTACAAGGGCCTGATCGTCGACCTCCGCAAGCGCCTCAGCAACCGATTTTCGGGCGAGGTGGCCTACACGCTCTCGAAGACCACCGACAACGCGTTTAACTTCGTCAGTTCGGTGCTGGTGCCGGAGCGGCCCGACCTTCAGTGGGGCCCGGGCAGCGACGACCGGCGGCATGTCGTCACCGGCAACATGGTCTACCTGCTGCCGATGAACCTGACGCTGGCGACCATCGTCGAGTATCGGACGGAGGCGCCGTTGAACATCACGGTTGGCCGCGACGTCAATGGCGACGGCCTCACCACCGACTGGGTCAACGAGGGCATTTGCCGCAACGTGGCGTGTCCGGGTTTCAACTATTCTCGTAACAGCGTCCGCGAGGTGTCGACCGAGGAGGCCAACCGGCTACGTGCGCTATTCGGGCTCTCCGCGATACCGGCGTTCGAGAACAATCCCAAATTCTTTAACGCCGACGTGACCCTGCAGTGGGCCCCCACCCTGGGGGGCAGCCGTCGCATCAAAGTGTCCGCCGAGGCCTTCAACGTCTTCAATTTTCCCTTGAGGAACCTGCCGACCGAGAGCATTACGTCCGGCAACTTCGGCCGGGTCACGTCGGTCTCACAGCCCCGCGCGGTTCAGTTCACCCTGCAGATGGATTTCTAGGCCGCGCCCACTCGGCTGATTGGTAATTACTGCACTGGCGGGGCGGCGGCTGGATCGAACGTTTTCCAGTCGCCACCCGCCCACTTGATCAGCGTTGCGGCCACCTGTGCGATTGTCAGCGGGGCGTGACGGGTCCACTCACCCCGGCGCGACATTGACGGCGATGCGAACGCCATCCACGTTTCACTGGCGCCGACGACATCCTTGCCGTGGTCCTTCCAATCCTTGGGCGTCTGGCCACGGCCGTGGTCGGTGGTGATCAGCATGTGGGTGCGGCCGCGATACTCCGGCTGCGACTGCAACCAGGTCCACAACTGCTTCAGGTAGTCGTCAGTCCGGGTATAGGTTTCGAGCACGCGGTCGTAGCGGCCGTTGTGCGCCCAGTCGTCGGTCTCACCAAGGGCCAGGTACAGCACTCTCGGCTTGTGCCGTGACAGGTGGTCCATGGCAAACCGGAACGTGTACGCGTCGTGCCGCACGGTGTCCCACGGCGTCGGCGTCTCGAACTGTAGCTGGCTCAGGCGCCGCACCTCTTCGTCCGGCGAGTCGAACTGCTCGAAGCCGGCGTTGACCGTGATCGCGCCCTTGGTCTGTTCGACAATCGCGCTGAAGACGTCCCACGACGCAAACGCCGCGACCTGGTTCGAGGTGAGCCCCGCGGTCTTCTGCAGGTACTCGAGCACGGTTGGATACGGATTCTGAATCGGGTCGTTGCTCTTGATCACGTCATCGTGCGCCCGGCCGGTCAGCATCTCCGAGTAACCCGGGTACGAAAAGCGATGACCGTTGACCAGGTGCACGCGGCTCTGCTTAGCCGGGTTGCCGGCAATCGAGCCGTGCTCGCGCATCAGCGTGCCCCAGAAGAACGGCATCAGCTTCGCCCGCCGTTCCTCCGGCGTCGCCGCCCAGAAGCGCTGGTAGAGCGGCTGGTCCTCGACGCGCTGATTCGGCTTGAGGCCGGCCTTCACAATCTCCACGTCGATGCCGCCAAACACCTCTTCGATCCGCGCCCCGTCGAGGGTCACGAGGACGATGGCTGGCGGCGACTGGGCGAAGACAGCCGCCGTCAGCCCTGCGACGAAGAGCGCGATCGTGATTCGGAGGTGTCTCATTTGGTCAGCTTACGCGAAAGCAGCGTAAGCAGGCGCTGTGACACCTCCAACACGATTGCATTACGAAAGGCGAAGACCAACCTCGCCCGTCGCGGCTCGGCTTATAGTGGCATCATGAGGGCTGGTTCACTGCTGATGACGATGGCCGTTCTCGCCTGCGCCCCCACAACCGTGGCCCAGCGGCAGCCCGCGCCGGTGCAGGGATATAAGCTCGTCGCAACCTATCCGCACGATCCTACGGCGTTCACGCAGGGGCTCGTGTTCGCCGACGGCCAGCTCTACGAGAGTACCGGGCTGAATGGCGAGTCATCTGTCAGGCGGGTGGAAATCGCGTCCGGCAAGGTGCTGCAGCAGATCAAGATTCCCGACGAATACTTCGCAGAGGGCCTGGCACTCGTCGGGGACGAGCTGCTGCAGCTCACCTGGCAGCACCAGCGCGGCTTCGTCTACGACCGCAAGACGTTCGCGCAGAAGCGGACATTTGCCTACAAGGGCGAAGGCTGGGGTTTGGCCTACGACGCTGCCGGCGGCTTGGTGATGAGCAATGGCAGCGATACGCTGACGTTCCTGGATCCGAAGACGCAGGCGCCGGTCCGGACCCTCCGCGTGCGCGATGCGGGGCGGCCGGTGTCACAGCTGAACGAGCTCGAGTGGATCGAGGGTGAGATCTGGGCCAACGTGTGGATGACCGATCGGATTGCGAGGATTTCGCCGGTCACCGGCGACGTCAAGGCCTGGGTGGACCTCGCCACGTTGTGGCCCCTCAACCAGCGCCAGCCGCCCGCAGACGTGCTGAACGGCATCGCCTACGACAAAACCACGCGCCGGATCTTCGTCACCGGCAAGAAGTGGCCGCTCCTTTATCAGATCGCCGTGCCCTGAAAAAAAAGAGCCCGCCGTTTCGGGCGGGCTCTTGAAGGATCAAGCCGAGGACGTAAGTTACTTGCCCTGGCTCTTCGGCACGAAGACCGTGCAGGTCTTCGTGCTCTTGTTACCCACGGCGTCGCTCGCTTCCACTGTAATGGTGTAAGTGCGGCCGTTGCCCTTGCCGCCACGCTCGGCGCGCAGGTTGAGCGTCAGATCGCCGGTGACTTGGATATCGCCGGCGGTGTCGCCGTCGCCGAGCCCGTTGTCCGGTTCGCTGCTCGTGGCGCTAATGATCTTCAGCGAGGTCACGCCCACCAGATCACTGGCCAAAGCGCTGACGGTGACGGCGACCATCTTGTGATTGGGCGGCCAGAGGGTCGGGGCGTTGGTCGAGACGCTGGTGATGACCGGCGCCGTAGTGTCCTTGATTCTATTGGTGATCGACGTGGCGCCGACGCTGATGTAGTTGGCGCCAGCGAAGCTCCACGAGTCGGAGTAGGTGCCAACGTTGGTGTGGGTCGTGTTCTGAGTGACGGCGCCGACGGTAGCCCCGGTCTCCCCGTTCACGCCGGTGATGGTGAAGGTCGCCGTGTGCGGCTGACCATCGTATTCCACGTCGTAGGGCGCGGCCACGACCGTCGCAACCGCCTTGGCGATCGTGATCGACGCGCTCGCCGAGCTGCTGGTGTGGTTGCCGTCGCCGGCGTTGGTCGCCGTCGCGGTGCAGGTGCTACCGGCATTGGTGCAGTCGCCGGTATACGCGATGGTCGGCGTCCCGGCCGGGTTCGTCGACGCCGTCGCGGCGAAGGCCGCCCCGTTGTACACGAATGGCCCGGAGCCGAAGCTCACGGTCGTCTCTGTTGACCGCTTGGCGATCGTGATCGACGCGCTCGCCGAACTGCTGGTGTGGTTGCCATCGCCGGCGTTGGTCGCCGTCGCGGTGCAGGTGCTGCCAACATTCGTGCAGTCGCCGATATACGCGATGGTCGCCGTGCCGATTGGGCCCGTCGACGCGGTCGCGGTTAAGGCCGACCCGTTGTAGACGAAGGGCCCGGAGCCGAAGGTCATCGTGGTCGTGGTCGATGCCTTCGTGATGTCAGCGCTTGCGTTTGCCGAGCTGCTGAAGTGATTCGCGTCGCCCGGATTCGTCGCCGTTGCGGTGCACGTCCCGACATTGGTGCAGTCGCCGCTGTAGACGATCGATGCGCCGGCGCTGGCCGTCGCTTCGATGGCGGACCCGGTGTAGACATACGACGCGGCGCTGAAGTTCACCGTCGTCGTGGTCGATGCCTTCGTGATGTCAGCGGATGCGACCGCCGAGCTGCTGAAGTGATTCGCGTCGCCCGGATTCGTCGCCGTCGCCGTGCACGTCCCGACATTGGTGCAGTCGCCGCTGTAGACGACCGATGCGCCGGCGCTGGCCGTCGCTTCGATGGCGGAACCGGTGTAGACATACGACGGAGCGCCGAAGCTCACCGTCGTCGTGGTCGCGGCCTTCGTGATCTCCGCGGTTGAGACCGCCGAGCTCTCGCTGTGATTCGCGTCGCCAGCAGTCGTCGCCGTCGCCGTGCACGTCCCGACGTTAGTGCAGTTGCCGCTGTAGGCGATCGTGGCTCCGGCACTCGCCGTCGCTTCGATAGCCGAACCCGTGTAGACGAACGACGGAGCGCTGAAGCTCACCGTCGTCGTGGTCGGAGCCTTGGTGATATCGGCGCTCGCAACCGCGGAGCTGCCGATGTGATTCGCGTCGCCGGCGGTCGTCGCCGTCGCCGTGCAGGTCCCAACGTTGATGCAGCTGCCGGTATAGGCGATCGTGGCGCCGCCGTTCGCCGCCGCTTCGATAGCCGAACCGGTGTAAACAAACGACGCGGCGTCGAAACTCACCGTCGTCGTAGTCTGGACCGGAGCAATCGTGATCGATGCGGTTGCTGAGCTGCCGAAGTGCGTGGCGTCACCATCGTAGGTCGCGGTCGCCGTGCAGGAGCTACCTGCGTTGATGCAGTCGCCGCTGTAGGCAATGTTGGCCACTCCGCCCGAGCTCACTGACGCCGTGGCGGTAAAGGCCGCGCCGGTATAGGTGAACGGTGCGGTGCCGAAGCTCACCGTGGTCGAGGTGGGCGCCTTCTCAGGCAGGTCCCCACCACCGTCGATGAACGACTGGCGAGTCTCGAGCCGGAACTTGCCGCCAGCGGAGCCGCCACCGTCCAAGATGATGAAGCTGAGGGTGTGCGGACCGGGGCCAGTGAGCGTGAGTGGATATCTCCCTGTGCCGTTGGTCGCCCAGTTGGTGTCCTGAACGCCAATGAGCTGGTCATCCAGGTAGATCCAGGAACAGTTGTCGGCAAGAAACTGCACGACGAAGTCGCCTTCGCCAGTGACCTGCGTGGTGTACTTCGTCCAGTTCTGCCGGCCATCCGGGCCCATCGGGCCGCGTGAATTCAGGTCTTCCCACGCGTTGATCCAGTTGGCGCCGAACTTGAACGCCGATGGAACCCACCCTTGGTGCTCCCAGGGATGCGAATTCAGCGGGAAGGAGAACGCGGCGTGGGGGTTCACCCAGTTGGCATTCGGGCCGACCGAAGGCGCCGCCGAACACTGCGAAGGCCAGTTCTGGTAAGCGGTGCTTGGGAAAATCGGATCCCAAGTCGTCACATCGGCCGTGCCGCTGGCGAAGACGGTCTGCGTCATGCTGAAGGTGGCCGGCCCGTTCCCCTCCTGCAGCGTCACGGGCTGGTTGAAGAGCGTGACGACCACTTTCTTGTCCGGTCCGCCGTTGAGCAGCTCGAGTTGCAGCTCGCCATTCACGACCTCGACATCCACTGATTCGCCGGGGTCAAGGCTGAATGAACCAATCGGCGTCATGCTGTCGTTGTAGAGCGTCACCAGAATCGGTGCTGTGTTCGTCTCCAGGGCCGTCACAGGGCTACCGGCGATCACGCCGTTGCCGGCGCTCGAGGTCATCTTCACCCAGGAGCATCCGGACGGGCAGACCACCTTCCAGAACTCCGGCGTGCCGGAGTCGAAGCTCACTGTCAGGGAGGTCCCGGACGCCGCGCAGCGCCAATCGATGGTGTCCCCAACGGTACCGAAACGCAGTTCTTTCGGTCCCCCGCCGCAGTTGGCCGAGATAACGGCCGGCGCGGTCCCAAAGCCAGAGAGGGTGGCGCGCAGCTGGAATGCCGACCCACTCGCCGTCGGCGCAATCGTCACGGTCCCGCCATTCCGCGTCACCGTGCCCGTATTCTTGGCGTCCAGGCCGTAGTCGTTCGACGCGGCGGTGCGCTGATGGTCAACGCCGTCGGCAATGCCGTCGCCGTCGTCGTCCTGGTCCACGTCGTCCACGAGTCCGTCGGCATCGATATCCGTCGTTACCGTGACCAGGAAGGAGGCTTCCCCGTAATTCAGGCGGGCGTCAGACGCTCCACAGACTACGGTGGAGGTGCCCCCAGGGAACTGGGCACCCGACGTGACAAGACGGCCACCCGATATGTTGTTCATGTCGATGCACTGGGGCGTGAGGGTCCCGTCGACGAGGTCCACGGCCGACACGGCGAAGGTCACGGCGGTGGTCGCCAGGCCCGGCGTCGCGACGATAGAGATGTTGCCAGGAACGGTGATCACGGGATCAGTCGTGTCGCGGATCGTCACGAGGAACGTTGCAGTGCCCACGTTGTTCGACGTGTCCGAGGACGTGCACGTCACGGTCGTGTTACCCAGCGGGAAGAGCGACCCAGAGACAGGGGCGCACGTGACGGACCGAGCGCCATCCTCGACGTCGACGGCCGTCACAGTGAACTGCGCGGTGGCGCCACTTGCGCCGACGGCTTCCACGGTCACGTTGGTCGCCCCGGAGAAGGCCGGCGGGGTGGTGTCGGGCGTGTATCCGACGGTTCCGCCACTCAGCGTGACGCTCGACGGGTGCAGCTGTGCGTTGGCAACGACATCGTTCGTACTCGTGCAGCAGTCGGCGCGCATATAGGACCGGCTGATCCCGTCATTCGCCACGACCACGTCAAGCTTGCCGTCGATGTTGATGTCGCGGATAGCGACACCGGTCGTGGCCTCCGGAATCGGCTCCGAGACCGCAAAGACGGTGCCCCCGATGTTGACGTTCACGATGTGGTTCGGCTGAAAGGCGAAGCCGCACTGAAACAGACCGAAGCAGCGGACGTTCGGGCCATCCGCGTTAACGAACGCGATCTCGGCGCCCCTGTAGGCGGTGGTGGTAGAGGGGGGGGGCGGGTTCGGCATGAAGTCAGCAATCACCACGTCGACCGTGTGATAGGCGGCATCGTTGAATGTGTAGGAGGTAACCGGATTGAACCCGCCGCAGGCAAAGCCCACATTCAAGCCCGACCAGTTGCCGTTGCCGAGGCAATACTCGTTCTTTCCGTCGTTGGCGAAGGCGATATCCAGATTGGCATCTGGCGTTTGCCCGAAGCCGGCGGGGAGGTGTCCGACAGCGACCGCATTCGAGACCTTCGTCGCCAAGACATTCGCGGCCTGGGTAATTGCGCGGCAGTCGAACGACGTGCCGCCGCCGCTGTTGAGGCAGACCTCGTTCCGAGTGCCGCTATTGGACACCACGACGTCAAGGTCGCCGTCGTTGTCGACGTCGCCTAGTGCCACGCCAGTCGAGGGCGCCAGCGTGCCGAACTCGTAGCAGCCTCCGCCGCCGAGACACACCAGATTCGACTGGTTCAGCGGATTGCCAGCGTTCCCGCCGTTGGCGAACACCAGGTCCGGGACACCGTCGCCGTTCAGGTCACCGGCGGCCACGTCCTGACTGTTGTAGGGGAAGGTATTGAACCCATACAACTCCGCGCAGCCGAGGCCGGAGTTGAACTGACCACCACCGTCGTTGTAGCAGACCACGTTCGAGTGGCCTTCCATGGCCAGCGCGATGTCCAGGTCGCCGTCGCCATCCCAGTCGATCAGCGCCGACGCCGTCGTGTTGATTTGGTTCGAGATTGTGAACTGGGCACCGATCAGGTCGGAGCAGGTGGTAAAGGCGCCCGTGCCGTTGCCGAAGCAGACCTGGTTGTAGCGCTGCTTCTGGGTGAACACGGCGTCGACTCGGCCGTCCCCGTTGATATCCTGGGATGTCTGTCCAAATAGCGGATTGGGAACCGCGAGGGCGACCAGCGCAAGCGCCAGTGCCGTGAATAGACGGGCTGGGGAGCCAATCCGATGCATTTCTAACCTCCTGAAATCACTAATACCGACAAGAACCGACACCATGACTCAGAGGCGGAAAAGGTGTCCTTTAGTGAGCCTTTATGGAGTCTTTATTCTTCATTTATTTAGGAAATGCTTGTATTTATCGGGTTGCACAGTGTTTTGATACACTCCCCTTCGAGATAAGGATTGCCTCCCCCCCAGATCCTGAAACTTGCCACGGCGGTGGTAGTCGCCAGCGTTCTCGGCACCCCATTCGCGGCCGGCCCCGCAGCCATTGACTTCGTCGATGCGCTGACGGGACCGGATAGCCCTGCCTTTCGCATTCCCTTCGATAAGTACGCGCTGTCACCCGCCGGCCTGGTCCGGACCTTGGCCGGGTCGGGCACCCAGAACGGCATCGACCGCCCAGTGGTCAGGAGCGCCTCCGGCAAGTACCTGTCCCGGGACTTCGTGTTCGAGGTCGACGTCACCATTCCGGCATCGCATGGCGACATCGCGTGGGTCGGCTTCGGCCATGGAATCAACAGCCAGCTCTTCGACAACGAGCCGACCAGTGCCTTCTTGTTCCGCATCCACAACCTGCCGGAAATTGCCTTCCACGGCATCGACATCGCCGTGTCGGTGCCGAGCGGCGGCACGGAGTTTCATGGTGCCTTCCGGTCACTCGATCGGATCGCTGCCTATACGCCGGGCCACCCCATGCGCTTCCGCATCGAACACCGCGGCGGCGTGGTGACCATGCGTATCCCCGATTTGAATTTGAGCCGCAGCTTCATGTTCGCGGAGTTCGCGGATCTGTTCGACTCGTCCAACGCTTACCTGTTCCTGAGCAACAGTTCGGAGGGCACGACCTTCCGCAACGCGTCACTGCGAACGCCGTAGCATGGCAGGACCGGCGTACATCTGGGACGAGTGGCGCTTCGAGCCGACCGAGTGCCGGTTGATGAGGAACGATGCTACTGTGCCGATGCCCGCCAAGACGCTGGACTTGCTGGCGACCTTGCTCCGGCGCGCACCGCGGCTGGTGACCAAGGAAGAGATCCTCACCGCGGTGTGGCCCGACGCCGCTGTCGAAGAGGGCAACATCGCCTTCCACGTCGCGGCGCTGCGCAAGGTTCTCGATACCGGTGACGGTCCTTCGGTCATTGAGAACGTCAGGGGACGCGGCTATCGGTTCGTGCACGACGTGGCCATCCTCCAGCTGCCGCTGACCGATGCGGTGCAACAGCGCATCGTCCAACCGCCGCCGGTCGCGCGACACCAGGCGCGGCGGCGTGCGCTCTGGCCGGCACTGGCAGTTGCCGGCCTTCTCGTGGTCGCGCTGGTCATGACGGCGGTCATGCGCGGTCGGCCGGCGGAATGGTCGGTCGTCGTGATGCCTTTCACGGTTGTTGATTCGGATGAGGGCGCGGAGTTCGTGCCTGGGCTCGCCCAGTACATCGTCCTGGAACTGGAGAAGAGCGGCATTCGGGCCCAGGCGAGAACCGGTGGACTGCGAGGAGAACAGCCGCGAGACACCGCCATGCGGCTTGGCGCCGATGCGGCGTTGATGGGCACGCTGCGGCAGACCCCTGCAGGATGGCAAGTCGCGGTGGAACTGGCGCGATCAAGCGACGGCAGGCGCGAGTGGACCTGGGTCTTCGAGGTGGCGACCGATGCAAACCGTCCTGCCGGCGCCGGCCCCGATGATGTGCGGTCCCGCCTGCAAGGCACGATTGGCGGACGAATCGCGGCCGGACTCCAGCACCGGCTGGCCGCAGGCGACGATTAGCGCCGCAGCTTCCCCCTGCTTGAACCGTGGTCGTCGTGACGTCGTCACCTGCCCATGCTATTTTCAGGTAGGGGCGTGATCCGCGCCAGCAAGGGAACGAAACAGCCTGACGAAAGAAGACCGTGGTTTTGAAGAAGACGTCCCGATCCCCGAAGTCCGCCTCACCCGCTCCGCCGCTGGAAGAGAAAAAGAAGAAGAAGCCGTCGCCGGCGGCCGACAAAACACCCGTCCGCGCCGCCACCCGCCGAAAGCGCCCTGCAGCCGAGACGCCAGTGGCTCCGGACGCTGTTTCGCCGGTGGTGGAGGTGTCCGACGAAGACATCCGGATCCGCGCTTATTTCCTGTCGATCGAATACCGCGGCAGCGACCGGCAGGATGTGGATTTCTGGTTGCTGGCCGAACGCGAGCTGCGGCCGCCGAAGCCGCCCGGCAAGCGATGACGTGTGCCGGGTGGACGGCTAACCGCCCTCGCCTGGCGCTGCCATCCGGCTAAAGCCGGACTCTACTTAAAGCGGAGCGCCGTGGTGTTCATCACCCGGTAGATCGGATACGCCTCGCCCGCCGCCAGTCCGTCTTCGATGACGTTCCAGGTCACGAAGCCATCATCGCTCTCCGGTTCGAGCAGGTAGAACGCCAGCCGCGCCAGCGGCTGGTCGGCGGGCACGAACAGCGCGCCGGGATCGACCGTCAGTTGCGCGTTTTCGAAGGTCCCCTTCAGGCGCGCCTCGCGCCGGCCCTGGAACACGCGCTCGGTGCGCGTGTAGTCGGCAATCGTAAAGCGCTCCACCGACACTTGCCCGGGAGTCGTGACCTCGTGTAACTGAATCCCGTGCCAGCGCAGGCGCTCGACCGCCGCCGCCAGGCGCGGGCTGGACGGAATCACCCACCCCTTGGGCATGGCCGCCGAGCGCGTGGCTGCGAACACCCCGTAGTCTTCCATCGACACCGGCACGGCCAGGTCGGTCATGGCCAGCATCTCGCGGCCCGATCGCGGGTTCGGCACCTTCTTCACGTCGCCGACGAAGATCCCCACCCGCTCGGGCAGCGCGCGAATCTCGAAGTCGAGGCCGAGTTCCACCGGCTTGGCGTTGGGCGGGGCGGTGAACTGCCGGTCGGCCTGCGCGGTGAGCTGGAGGATCTGCTTGGCGTTGTCGGCGGCCGACTTCCAGATCTCGGCCACGAAATCTTCGGTGACGTCGACGCGGCCCTTGAAGTCCAGGTAGCTATACGCCTCCGACAGGATGGCGATGCGATTGCGCAAGCCCGCGTAGTTGTTGCCGAAACGCGGCCGATGGTCAAAGGTGCGCCACGTGACGTTGCCGGGGTTGGCGGGGTCGACGCGCGAACTGTCGCGGCTTGATCCGTCCTCGGGCGCAAAGTTGCCGTAGTAGTAGGTCCGCCAATTGTGATCCTTCAACATGGCGGCGCGAATCGGCGCCAGCATGCGCTCGCGGGTGAACTCGATCAGCCGCGCATCGGCGTTCGGGTTGAGGATGGGCGAGTAGGTCAGGTGGTTGGCGTGATACGAGCCGTTGGTCGTGTGCAGGTCGACCAGCACGTGGGGATCCCACTTGTTCATCAGCCCGACCAGCGCTCGCGCCTCGACCGAGTCGAGCTTCATGTAGTCGCGGTTGAGGTCCAGACCCTTGGCGTTCTCGCGCGTCCCGACGCCGGCCACCGGCCCATACTGCGCCGCGCGGTTCTGCACGTTGACCTTCTCGTTGCCGTCGGCGTTATAGTTGGGCGCGATCAGGATGACCAGCTCCCGTGTCAGCGGCTTCAAGTCACCTGAGACCAGGCGGCGGGCCAGCACCAGCACGGCTTCCTTGCCCTCGACCTCGCCGGCGTGGATGTTGGCTTGCACAAACACAAGCGGCCGTCCCAGCTTGCGCGCGGCGGCCGGCGTCGTCACCTTCGGATCGGAGATCACCAAGAGCGGCAGCTCGCGGCCCTCTTCGGTCGTGCCAAAGCTTTCGACATGCACCAGCGAGCTCGACGCGGCGAGGGCGTTCGTCACCCGCTGCACATCGGCGTGTGAACTGGTCTCTTCGTAGTTGGTGAGCTCGGCTCGCGTGCGCAACTCGGCCGGCTGCTGCGCCGAGGCGTGGGTCATGGCGATCAGGATGATGGCGGGAACAGAAAGACGACGCATGATGGCGAATTATGGCCCAACTGCCGCGGACCGTCGCAGGGTCCGAGCCGGCGGGCAGCTTGGTAACCAACTGTCACATAAAAGCACACACACGAGCGCGACAGATTAACCATGAATCGTACTATTTAGCCGAGTTATTAGGTATTTCAGGCCAGTAAACACATGTTCTGGCCGAGATAGCCTTGCTAGGCACGTAAAATGCAGAGCGTCATTACATGACTATAAAGTCATACAATGTCTATTGGTGTCATGTTCTATGATTCTTGTCGTGGCCGGGTGAGCGGAGCCTGATGAACTCCGGTTTGCCGAGCCGGCGGAAGTCCGACCGGGCCGAGTTGATGGCGCTGCCGCGGCCGGCGCGCGCGTACGTCGTCGCCGTCGTGGTCGCGGGCGTCGCGGCGCTGGCTGATGCCGCGCGCAACCTGCCGCCGCCGGACCTCGGGCTGTTCGTGATGCTGCTGGTGATCGCCGTGGCGACCTCGACGGCGAAGATCGAGTTGCCGCTCGGCCGCAGCAAGTCGAACCTCTCGCTTTCGCATGCGGTGAACTTCTGGGCCTTACTGGCGTTGGGGCCGTCGCCCACGGTGTTGATCGCCGCGGCCAGTGCCTGGGCGCAGTGCACGCTTCGCACCGCCGCCCGCAACCCGCTGCACCAGGTAGTGTTCAGCATCGCGACCTTGACGATCACCGTGTGGGTGGCCGGCCTGCCGCTTGATTTGGCGATGGGCGCGGATCGCGCCGGCCTCCCCGCGCTGGTGCGTGCGGCCGCGGTAGTCGCCCCGCTCTACTTCCTGGTCAACACGGCCCTCGTGGCGGGCGCGATTGCGCTGTCCACCCGCCAGCCGCTGATCAGGATCTGGCGGCGCAACTTCCTGTGGAGCGCGCCAAGCTACCTGGCGGGCGCCGCCCTGGCCGCGGTAGCAACCGTGGTGTGGGATCGCGGCCTTTTCGCCTGGCTGGCGCTGCTCGCGGCGCCGCTCTACCTGGTGTTCCGCAGTTATCACACGGTGGTTGCGCGGCTGCGCGAGGAACAGGACGAGACCCGCCGCGCCATGGACGTCCAGCTGGCCACCATCGAGGCGCTGGCGCTGGCCATTGAAGCCAAGGCCGGCTGCACGCCCGAGCACATTCGGTCGATTCAGCTCTACGCCGCGACCCTGGCCGAAGCCGTGGGCCTGTCGGATGCCGAGGTGCAGGCGGTGCGGACCGCCGCGCTGCTGCACGATGTCGGCAACATGGCCGTGCCCGAGCACATTCTCGCCAAGCCCGAGGCGTTGACACCCGAAGAGTTCGAGCGCGTGAAGCTCCACCCGCGCGCCGGCGCCGAGATCCTGCGCGACGTGCCATTCGGCGCGCCGGTGGCGGAACTGGTGCTCTGCCATCACGAACGCTGGGATGGCCTCGGCTACCCGGCCGGCCTGCGCGGCGACGCGATTCCAGTCGGTGCGCGCATCCTGGCGATTGCCGACTGTTACAGCACGCTGCAGATCGATCGTCCGTACCGGCCGGCGCGCAGCGCCGTGGCGGCGCTCGCCGTGCTGCACGAGCATGCGGGCACGGCCTTCGATCCGGAGCTGGTCGATCTGCTGACGGCGCGGCTGCACCTGTCGGCGGCCCTGCCGGGCCAGCGCGCCGCCGGGCACGAAGCCGCCGACCAGAACCAGAGCGTGCTGCACGACATCACCGGCACCCATCGCGAAGAGCAGACCTTGTACGAGATTGCGCAGGCGCTTGGCTCGAGCCTCGGCGTGGAAGACGCGATGATGCTGATCCACGAGAAGGTCAATCGCCTGGTGCCGTTCGTGACCTGCGCCTTGTTCCTGGGCAACGACAGCGACGGCTACTCGTGCCGCTACGCCCATGGTCCCGGCACCGAGGCGCTGCTGACCTGGACCGGCCGGCCGTGGAGCGACCTGTCGCAACAGTTGCCGCCGTGCGCCGACGGCCGGGCCGGCCGCGGTCAAGACCTGGCGGCGCTGCTACCCTGCCCGCTGGTGTGCGACGGCCGGCGCATTGGCGCCCTCGTGATTTACCACCACGCGCCCGCCTGCTTCACCGACGAACACCGGCGCGTGTTCGGCCGCGTCAGCGAGCAGGCCGCGGCGGTGATCTACAACTCGACCCGTTACGAGCAGACGCAACACGAATCGCAGACCGATGCGCTGACGGCCCTGCCCAACCGCCGATCGTTCGATCAGCAGTTTGGCGCTTGCATCGCCGGCGCCGCCAGCGCCGGCGGCACGGCCAGCGTGATCGGGCTCGACCTCGACCGGCTCAAGGAGATTAACGATACCTACGGACACGAGGCGGGCGACCGCGCGCTGCGCGCGGTCGGCGCGGCGCTACGGTCAACGGTGCGCGAAAGCGACTTGTGCGCGCGGTTTGCCGGCGACGAGTTCATGGTGGTGCTGTGGGGCTGCAGTCCCGAGCACGAAACGCGGCGGGTGGCCGAGGTGCAGGCCGCGGTGCGCGACTACCCGTTCGAGCCGCGGCCGGGCGTACGGATGCAACTGTCGATCAGCGCCGGGTGCGCGCGCTTCCCCGAGGACGGGCGCACCGTCGAAGAACTGCTCGCGGTGTCGGACGAACGGATGTATCGCGACAAGGCCAGCCGCCGCTCGCGGGCGTAGCGTTACTGGCCTCGCGCCGTCGTCGTCGCTGCCGGCTGCAGATACTTGTTGAACCAGTTCAGGTAACGCTGCAACCGATCGCGCTCGTAGCTCGGAATGGTCAGGCCGTGGAACTGGCCGGGGTAAATCACAAGCTGGGTGTCGACGCCCAGGCTCTTGAGCGCCTGGTACATCTGCTCGCTGCCGGCGATCGGCACGTTGAAGTCTTTCTCGCCGCCCATGAACAACGTCGGTGTCTTGATCCGGTCGGCGTTGAAGAACGGGTAGGACACCTTCATCCACTTGTCCTTCGACTTCCACGGCTGGCCCATCTCCTGCTCGTATTGGATGATGTACTGGTCCATGCCGTACATCGTGAACTGCATGGAGCTGCCGGCGCCGCTGACGGCGGCCTTGAAACGGGTGTCGGTCGCGATCGTGTAGTTGGTCGAGATGCCGCCGTAGCTCCAGCCGCCAATGCCGAGCCGATTGGGATCGGCAATGCCCTGCCTGACTACTTCATCGGCCGCGCCCAGCAGGTCGACCACTTCGAGGTTGCCCCAATCGCCGTGAATCACCTTCTGCCACGCGTTGCCGCGGCCGGCGCTGCCGCGGTAGTTGATGGCGAGCACGACGTAGCCGTTGGCGGCGAGGAACTCGCGATCGAAGTTGAAGGCGTGCTGGTCCTGCCCGTTCGGGCCGCCGTGGACGATCAGCAAGGTCGGATAGGTCGTGCCCGCCTTGAAGCCCGCGGGCTTCACGATCAAGCCGTTGACGACCGCGCCATCCTTGCTCTTCGAGGTGAAGTCTTCGGTGGTCGCCAGCTGCAGCTCGGCGGCCAGCGGATCGTTGTGCTTCGTCAGCTGCCGCAGGTTCGCGCCTTCGAGCGCGTAGACCTCGGTGAACTGTGTCGGCGAGGTCGCGAGCACGGCGAAGTGGCCGTCCTGGCCCGGGCTAATCGCGCTGATCACGCGGCGGCCGGTCGACTTGCGCTGCGCCGTGCCGTTGGGGTTCTCGGCCGGCACCGTCGCGACGTGATTGGTGCGATCGTCCTGCAGCAGGAATGCGAGGTGCTGGCCGTCGGCCGACCACGACACGTTCGACACGGCGCGGTCGAGCTTTGGCATGTAGACGGGCGGATTGGTCGCCGGTCCCGCCGAGGCCGGGGGATTGGCCGGCACGACGATCAGCTTGTTCATGCCGTAGGCGGTGTTCTGATCGTTGTCGCCCATCAACGCGGCAATGCGGCTGCCGTCAGGACTCCAGGCCGGACGGCCCGCTTCACCGGCCGCGGTCTGCGTCAACTGCTTGGGCGTGCCGAACGGCGTGGCATCGACCACCCACACGTCTTCATTCGACGTGCGATCGGGATCGGCGGCGCCGCGCTTGCTCAGGAACGCGATCTGCTTGCCGTCGGGCGACCACGACGGGCTCACATCGTCGGTGTTGCCCTTGGTGATCACGGTCGAGGTCCTGGTGGCGAGGTCGAAAATGGCAATGTGACGGTACAGCTGCTTGAGGTAGCCTTCGCGATCCTGCTTGAAGTGGTAGCGATCGATCACAATCGGCGGCGCGGTCTTGCGCTTCCAGCCGTCCATCTGCTCGGGCTCGTCGGCGGGATCCTCGTCGCTCGCGACAAATGCTATGCGGGTGCTGTCGGGCGACCACTGGATGTCGGAGACGCCGCCCTTGACGTCGCTGACGCGCTGCGCCTCGCCGCCGGCGCGGGGCAGCAACCAGATCTGGCCGCCCTTCTTCTTCTCTTCCTCAGTGCCGCGCGAGGCGACAAACGCCAGGTAGTTGTTGTCGGGACTCCAGCGCGGCGACGATTCGCTGTCGGGCGACGAGGTCAGCTGCAGTTGTTCGCTGCCATCCCACTTCACCATCCAGACATCGGTGTTGCGCCGGTCCTTCTCGGCATCGATGGTCGTGACCGTGTACGCCACCCACAGGCCATCGGGCGACCGCTGCGGATCGCCCACCCCGAGGATGCGGGAATGGTCGTCCAGGACCAGCGCGCGGCGCGATTGCGCGGCCGGGGTCAGCGGGGCCATCAGGGCCAGGATCAGGGTGAAGCTGAGCAGGGTCTTCATCATCGGGACACTATAGCCTCATGCTATTCTTCCGCCGCACTGGGCCGCATTCCGCTGCCCTTTGCGTCCCGGAGGGATCTGCATGCATTTTTCTCGTTTTCTCACGGCTGCCGGCATGGCCCTGGCCCTGGCCATCACCATGTCCGCCGGCCCACTCGCCCAGGCCAAGACGGATGAGGACTACGACACCTTGATGAAGGCAGTCGGCGCGGCCATGGGCGGCGTGCGCGGCGCCGCCAAGGAACAGAACCTGGCCGGCATCTCGGCGGAAGCCACGAAGATGGTCGCCCTGTTCAAGGATGCCCAGGCGTTCTGGACCGCGCGCAACAACGCCGAGGCCGCAGAATGGGCGGGCGCGGCCATGAAGCACGCTGACGCCCTCGCCAACGGCACCGACGCGGCAAGCATCATGGGCGCGATGAAGGAACTCGGCGGGACCTGCCAGACCTGCCACGCCAAGTACCGCGAAGGCGCACCCGGCGCCTTCACGATCAAGAAGGGCTAACGTTTGACGACGGCGGTGGCCACGATCGTGGCGCCGCCGTCGGTCAGCATCGTGACGGTGATCGACTCGCCCGCCTTCCACTCGCTCTTCAACTCCGACAGGCGCAGGAACATCCCACCGGCTTTCAACTCCAACGATCCGTACGCCGCGACGGTCATGTTCTCGACCGGCTTGTCACCGGAATACAGCTCGACCTTCCCCGCCGCATCGCTCGTCGCCGACATTACGTAGATGTCGTACATCGACGGGTTGTTGACGGTCAGGTAGACCGACGCGGTCGTGCCGGACCGAACGATCGTTGCGTCGGTGGCCGTGGGCGCCGGTTGTGCAAGAACTGTCACATTCAACAGCAGCGCGACGAGAGCAGTACGCAGAATAGTCATCAAAATCCCATGTAACCGTGCCAGGCCCCGTTACTTCGGCAATGCCTGCGGCATGTCGGCGACGACGTAGACCACGGCGGCGATCGCGGCCGCGGCCTTCGACACCTCGGCGGGAGCAATGCGATCCACGGTGTCGGCCGGCGTGTGGTGAATGGTGAAGTACTTATCCGAGTCGCCCTGGTAGGCCATCATCGGCACCTTGCCGAGCGCGGCGATAGGACCGATGTCGGCGCCGCCGCCGCCGGGCCCGATGTCCTGCAACCCAAGCGGCGCGAGCAGCGTGCCGATGTCGGCCATGATCTTCTGCGCCGCCTCGGAGCCCGTGAAGCCGAGCCGCGCCGGAGCAAAGACGCCCGAATCGGACTCGAGCGCCAGGATGTGGTTGGGCGCCTGCGTCGCGTGCTGATCGCGATAGCCGTTGCCGCCGCGCATGCCGTTCTCCTCGTTGGTAAACAACACCACCCGCACCGTGCGCTTCGGCCGGATGTTCAGCTGCTTCATGAGCCGCGCGGCTTCCCACGTCACGATGCACCCCACGCCATCGTCCGACGCGCCGGTGCCGGGATCCCACGAGTCGAAGTGGCAACCGACCAGCACGATCTCGTCCGGCTTCTCGCTGCCGCGAATTTCTCCGACGACGTTGAAGGATTCGGCGTCGGGTTCGAACCGCGCCTCCATCTTGAGGCGGACGCGGACCTTGAGGCCGCGGTTGGCGAGGCGCTCGATGCGCAGCGCGTCTTCGACCGGGATCGCCGCGGCCGGGATCTTCGCGACGGTGTCGTCGCCGTAGTTCATGTTGCCGGTGTGGGGCGTGCGCAGGCCGACCGGCCCCACCGACCGCACCAGCGCGGCGACGGCGCCATGTTGCGCGGCCATGCGCGCGCCGCCGGATCGGTAGGCCACCGTCTCGCCGTAGTTGGTGTAGGGGACGTTGAACAGCACGATTTTACCCTTCGCCTCGGCCGCGCGCTTCGTCAGCTCATCGCCACTGGCCACCACCATGACCTCGGCCTCGATGCCGGCCGGCGGCGTGGCGATGCTGCCGCCAAGCCCCAGCATCGGCACGACGTGATGCGGCGGGTTGGTGATCTCGAGGCTCTCGGCGCCGCGCACCCACTTCGGCACCATCACGCGCTCGGTGTGGACGTTCTCGAGACCGTCCTTCGTCATAGTCTCGACCGCCCAGGCGATGGCGCGGTTCAGGTTGTCCGATCCGCTGATGCGCTGCCCGTAGGTGTCGGTCAGTTCGGCGACGCGGTCCCAGGCGAACTGGCCGGCGGTGGCGGCCGTGATCAACTTGCCGGCGTTGTCGCGATAGGGATCGAGCCACGCCGGCCGGCCCTGCGCCGAGAGTGACATCGAGAGGGCGCTGCCGGCGAGCAAGAGGATGGTGAGCACTATCCGCATGGCCTTGATTATAAGTGCGCGCTGGCAGCGGCGGTTCTGTCTGTGTATGTAACGGCTTATGGGCTCGCATAGGTGCTATAAGTTCCGCTCGTCGGCCGTCACGGGGGCAATTCCTCTCAGTACCCGTGATGAGCGCGACAAGGAGCGTGTATGAATTGGAAGACTTGGAGTGTGGTGTGGCTGACTTCACTGGCGCTGACCGTGGCGCTCGTGGGTTCGGCAGAGGCGCAGCAACAAACGGGGGCAATCACCGGACGAGCGACGGATGCCAGCGGCGGCGCCCTCCCGGGTGTCACGGTGTCGATTACCAGCCCGAACATGATTGGCGGGGCCCGTACCGCCGTTACCGATGATCAAGGCATTTATCGATTCACCCTTCTCACGGGCGGTCAGTACGTCGTGTCGTTCACCCTGCCCGGGTTTACGACGCTGAACATCGAGGGCGTCAACCTCAACGCCGGCGCGACCGCGACGATCAACGGCAAGCTGGAGGTGGCGTCGCTACAGGAAAGCGTGACCGTCACCAGCCAGTCGCCGACCATTGACCTGGAGTCGGCGAACGTCGCGGTCAACTGGGATCAGCAGAAGCTCGACGACCTGCCATCGAGCCGCAGCCTGACGGCGTTGGTCTCGATGATTCCCGGGCTTTACGCCACGTCGATGGACGTGGGCGGCTCGAGCTTCGGCACCGGCTCGGGTCCGGCGGCGCGCACGTTCGGCCGCGCCGGCGGCGGCGTGGTCAGCTACGACGGCATGATCTGGGACCAGACCTACGGCGACTTCGGCACCTACGAAGAGGCGCAGATCACGACGGCGGCCAAGGGCGCCGACGCGATGAACCCCGGCGTGACCATGAACCTGGTGGTCAAGTCGGGCAGCAACATTTTCAAGGGCCTCGGCTCGGCCAATTACCAGTCGGGCGATTTCCAGAGCGACAACATCACCCAGGCTCTGCGCGACAAGGGCTATGCGCCCGGCGTCAACAAGTTCACCAAGCAGACCGACTACTACGGCGAACTTGGCGGACCGCTCCTGAAGAACCGCTTGTGGTTCTATGCCAGTCACCGCGACGCCTCGTCGGGCATGCTGATTCCGGGCTTCGTGCAGTTGTCGGACCGCCAGCAGGTGGAGTTCTACACCAAGCTGCAGGATCCCACACTGAAGATGACCTACCAGGTGACCAAGAACAACAAGTTCGAGGGCATGTTCCAGGTCGGCCGCAAGTGGCAGCCGTACCGCACGGCCAGCCGCTTCGTGCCGCTGGAATCGACGCAGAACCAGGACTCGTGGTCGCTGGTCGGGCCGTCGTTCAAGTGGCTGTCGATCCTGTCGTCGCGGGCGACGTTCGACGCCAGCCTGCAGCGAGGCGGTTACTGGTGGCCCGACGTGCCGTGGACGAGCGACGTGCGCAAGAGCGACCTGGCCACGACAGCGGTGCGCGGCGCGTTCCTCGAGACCGACCGGGCGCCGCGGCGGTGGCAGTACGGCGCGACCGTCGCCTACTTTGCGGATATCGGCGGCCGCAACCACGAGCTGAAGACCGGCTACCTGGGCTGGAAGAACATCGCCGACACCGAGAACCTCGGCTACCCAAACCAGCAGCTGTACCGCTACCGCAGCGTGACCGGCGACGCGGGTTGCAACGAGTCCGCCAACTACGAGGGCTGCTTCACCCGTCCCGACTCGGTGCAGGTGTTCGACTACCCGAACACGACCGGCTCGGGCGAGTGGTACAACTCGCTGTACTTCAACGACAAGATCACGCTCAGCCGCAAGCTGACGCTGAACGTGGGCGTCCGCTACGACCGCTACTCGAGCTTCCTGCCCGAGCAGGGCAACCCGGGCACCGGCCCGTTTGCCACCGAGAACATCTTTGCGGCCAAGGGCGAAGACAACTACCCGATCTACCAGACGCTCGTGCCGCGCATCTCGGCGGTGTATGACCTCACCGGCGAAGGCCGCGTGGCGGTGCGAGCGAGCTACGGCCGCTATGTCGGCGGCAGCTCGGGCGCCAATGCCAACCCCGGCCCCGGCGCGGCCGACCTCAACCCGAACGCGATCATCACGCGGACCTACTCGAACTGGAACGGCGTGATTCCGTATGTGCCAAACCCCGCCAACCTGACCTCAACCACCGGCGGCGGCACCAACCGTTCGATCGACCTCGACCTGAAGGGGCCGTATGTGGATGAGTACACGGCGGGCCTCGACCTGGGCTTGAGCCGCGTGCTGACGGTGCAGTTCAACTACGTGCACAAGCGCGACGGCAACGCCAACTACGCGATCAACGAGGCGCTGCCCTACGACGCGTACACCGTGGCCACTACCGGCATCGACCCCGGCCCTGACAATCGGGCGGGAACCGCCGACGACCAGACCCTGGTCGTCTACTCGGTGCCGCGGACCTACCCGACCTTCGGGCAGAACATCGAGCGACGGGTGCAGACCACCGGCGACAGCCAGTACCACGCGTTCGGTGCGACGCTGAACAAGCAGCAGTCGAACAACTACACGTTCCTGATGTCGTTCGATGCTGACTATCGCGACCTCAAGAACAACGCGCCGCGCAACCCGAACGAGGCGCTCTATGGCACCGGCACGGTCACGGGCAACAACTACGGGGTGCAGAACTTCCAGCGCGCCAGTCCGTCGTGGAACTACGCACTGCGTGTCAGCGGCAGCTACAACCTGCCGTGGGGCCTGATGTACTCCACGTCACTGATGGCGCAAAGCGGCGACTACTACTTCCGCGAGGTGCAGATCCGTGACGGCAACAACGTGCTGGTCCCGATCCGCGTCGACCCGCAGGCCGGCCGCTACGAGTGGACCAAGATCTGGGACAACCGCATCTCGAAGCGCATCAAGACCTGGGGCAACCAGTCGGTGGAAGGGACGTTCGACCTGTTCAATTCGCTGAACACCAACACCATCACGGCGCAGACCAACCGCGTGGGCTCGACCTACCTTCAGCCCACCGAGATCATCGCCGCGCGGGTCTTCAAACTCGGCGTGAAGTACCGCTTCTAGGGAGGAGTTCAGGAGTCACGCGAGACCAAAACGAAAACGGCCGGGCACCTTCGGGTGTCCGGCCGTTTCTTTTGCTTCAGAGGGGTTACCTGACGGTGACCTTGATGTAGCCGTTGGTCCAGCAACACTGGTTGCCGGCCGAGGTGTCGGGGCGGCCGAAGTTGTCGGCGCGCACGCGCAGCATATAAGCGCCGGGCTGCGTGAAGGTGGCCGTGGAGTTGACGGTGCCCTGCAATTCGGTCAGGCCCGTCCTGGCGGGATCGAATTTCACCGGCCCCGGCCCTGAATGTTTGTACCAAACCACGTTGACGGCGGGGCGAGCCGGGCCGCGAGTCTTGAGCGGGATGGAATCGGCTTCGCGCTTGCTGTCGTCGTTGATCCAGATCGTCACCGGCAGCGGGGTGCCCACGGTGGCCTGCAGCGCCGGACCTTCAATGCCCATCGGGCCGCGGCCCTCTGGGCCCGTGGCCGCAAAGCGCAGGGCCGGCGGGATTGAGCCCATCGCCATGGGCCACTTCAGGCCGTAGGCGCCGGTCTTCGTGCGGCCCGGCACCTTGTGTGTCTGCCCTGCGTGCCGCAGCGTCCAGACCACGTCGCCCTTGTAGGTGGCCGGTATGGTTACGGTGAAGACCCCGCGCTCGCGATCGCGGCGTGCGCCGGTGGGCCCGCCGCCGGAAACCGGGGGAAACGACGTGGGTTGGCGGCCGTCGAACTCCTTCGGCTCGATGAAGTTGTCGGGACCGAGAGGAATCTCGACGACCTCCGTCGCATTGAGGTTCGAGTAGCCGAACGACAGCGATACGCTGCCGTCGGCGTTCTCGTAGAAGCCGTCGAAGAACGGCGCGACGCGTTGACCGTCGGGCGGCGTCGGCGCCAGCGGCCATTGCCGCGGCGCCTGCGCACCCACAACCCCGATCGCCGCCGTCACCAGGACGACGCCCAGAACAAACGAACGTGTACGCACGCTTTACTGCCTGTCCCGCGGCGCCGCGACGTCGGTGGTGGTCTTCTTCTTCGCCTCGCGTTCGGCCTTGATCCGCGCGTAGCCTTCGTCGTCCAGGTGGGTCACCGCGATCCACGCGTGCGACATCTCATCCGCAGTCCGGCTGCCCGGGCCCACCCATTGGTCGGGATCGGGATTGCCCTTGTTGGCTGAGGAGTTGTCGTAATAGCCGGTGATTACCAGCACGGCGCCCGCCGGCAGGAGCGGCGCGGCATCGTCGGCATAGATGTGACTGGTGTGCCAGTTGTTGGTCCAGTTCGAGACCGAGCTCACCATCTCGAGCCGGCCGGTCTCGGGGTAGAAAATCTCGAGCGTCTTGCCCACCAGCCGGAAGTGGCCGTGGGGCTGGAAGCTGTCGATGCGCACGGGCGTCTTGAAGGTGTGGAAGCCCTGCGTCATGGTGGTGCCGTGCGGCGGAATCTCGAGATCGCCGCCTTTCATGGTCATCAAGTAGAGCCTCAGGTCCTGCTTGTATTTGCCCTTGTGATCCTCGGGATAGAGCCAAATGCCCATCTCGATTACATCGTCCTTGAGCTCTTCGCCCGTCGGGTAGTAGTGCACGTCCCAGCGGACCAGCGAGTTGGCCGGCATGGTGCGGCAGCCGTCGGCCGGGACGATTTCACCGGTCTTGCCGAGGGCGTATTCCGACACGCGCTGGGTTTCCACGTAGTTACCCGACTTCTCGTCGAACTCGACGAACTCGGTATTGGCGTGGTGCGCGGCAGCGCGGCCCTTGCGCGACGGCTTCACCGACACCGCCTTGATGCAGCGGTCCTTCGTGATGCCCGTGGGGACGATTGGGCGCCACCACACGTCCTGCCCGCGCGCCGCCAGCGTGAAGGGCTTGGTCTTGACGATCACATCGGGCGGTCCCATTTCCTTCTCAAACGCCCACACATTCGGGTTGGCGAAGGTCACCGCAGGCGGCAGGTCGGCCGGGTTACCTTGCGGCGCGCCGCTGTCGACCCACTTGGTAATGGTCTGGATTTCCTTTTCGCTAAGCCGCAGGTCATCCTTGAGGTCCTGGATGCCGACGTTGCGGTCGTAGCGATAGGGGGGCATCTCGCCCAACATCACCTTCTGCTTGATTGAGCGCGCCCACGGCCTGACGTCGGCGTAGGTCTTCAGTGACATCGGTCCGATCGAGTCGGGCTGATGGCACTGCAGGCAGCTGCGTTGAAAGATCGGGGCGATGTCCTTGGTGAAGGTCACCGACGCCGGTGCGGCAGCCTGCTGGCCCTGAGCGGAGTCGAAGGGCTGCTCGGCGGCCGGGCGGGCGACCGACGCGGACACGAGGACGGCACCGAAAAGAACGAGAACCCCAGCCCGAAAGAGACGGACGCACTTCAGAGACATCTGGCTACCTCAAACCGGGATTCTAAGGCCAATTGCCTCTAAATGTGAACAGGCAAGAGGTCCGCCCCGGCAGAGGTCAGAATTGCGCAAAAGCGGCCAAAATCGTCGTTTTAAGGGGTCTGGCCCTTCAGGTGGCGGTCGAAAAACTGCACGAGCTTGCGGTAGAAATACGTTGCGTAGTGCTCGCGCGCCGTCCACGCGTGCGTTGCGGCGGGCGCGGTCGCGACATCAAAATCCTTGCCGAGCAGCATCAACCGCTCCGCCAGCGCCATGGTCGTGCGGAACGGGACCACATCGTCCATCAGGCCGTGGATGATCAACAGCGGATCGCGCAACTCGTCGCCGAGATGGAGCGCCGATCCCCGCACGAACGCCTCGGGATGCGACGCCGGGGTCCGGGTGATCGCGATGTCATCCGGTCCGAACGCGTGCGGATCCACGGCCGGTGCGCCGGCGACACCGGCGGCGTAGACCCCGGGCCGCTTCAGCAGCGCATAGACCGAGAGCAACCCGCCGTAGCTGCTGCCCCAGATGCCGATGCGGTCACCGTCGACATACGGCATCGCCTTCAGGCCATCGACCACCGCCTGCAGATCGTCGAGGTCCTTGCCGCCGTAGTCCATCAGGAACGCCTCGCGGAACGCGCGACCGTAGCCGACGCTTCCCCGCACATCCACCTGCACGACGATGTAACCCTGCTGGACGAGGAACTGCTGGAGTGTTCCAGCCAGGCCATTCCAGCGATTGCGCACGGTATTCGAGTAGACCGGCCCGAAAATCACGGGATGGCGGCGGGCCTTGTCGAGCGCGGGCGGTTCGAGAATGCGCGCATGCACGACGAAGCCGTCAACGGCGTTGGTATAGGTTGCGTAGCGAGGACGGGCCCACGCGTGGCGCGAGAACTCGGGCAGCGGCGAGGTGGTGACACGACGCGCGGTGGCCGAGCCGCTCGCCGCGATCATCAGTTCCGGCGGCGTCACATCATCGGTCCAGATCGTGGCGAGGTGGCGGCCGTCGGGGGACATCACCGGCGCGTGCGTGCCGGCCAGCGTCGTCAGGGCGACCGGCCCGGTCGCCAGGGTGGTCAGGGCAACCGGCGCCGCGCCACCCGGTGCCGCGCGATAGACCTGACGTTCATAGGCGTTCTTCTGCGTGCTGGTGAAGATCACTGCGCCGTCGGCCGCGATCTCGACGAGCGCGGTCACGTCCCACGGGCCTGAGGTCAGCGCGACCGGCGTCGCGGCTGTAACGGTTGTATCGATGGTGTAAAGGTGATCGCGCTCCACGAGATCCGCCAGGACGACGATGCGGCGGCCGTCGGGGTGCCAGCGGGCGGCGTAGGAGGGATAGATGCGCGTGTCGCGCTGGTCGTGCCACACCACTCGTGGCGTGGTCGCGCCTGGATCCAGGACCGACAGCCACCGATCGGTGCCGGTGTCTGACACCCGATCGATCAGCAGCCGGCCGTCGGGCGCCCATTGAAAGTCGCTGACCGCCCGGTAGCCGGGCGCCTCGAGTGCGATCGGTCGCATGGCGCGAGTCGCGAGATTGAGGACATGCAGGGTGCGACGTTCGTTCTCGTCACCGGGATAGCCGCGGCGCAACTCGCTGGCGATGGTCTCGTCGCCGAGGTACGACGGAAACGGCACGCGGCGGATGTGGCGGCGATCGACCTGGTGGAGAACCATCGACTTGCCGTCGGGCGCCCACGCGAACGGGCGCCAGCTCGCGCCCCAGATGCCGGTGCCGATCTCGACATCGGCACGGTTGTAGGTGCCGAGCGGTACACGTGCGATGCCCGGCACCGCGACCTCGGTCAGCCGCAACGGAGGCGCGCTGGCATCCAGAGGCCACAGCCACAGGTCGCCGGCGCGCAGGAAAGCCAGCCGCGTGCCATCCGGCGACACCGCCAGGTTCGACGCGGCGCCCCCAAGGTCGAGCCGTGCCGGCATGCCGCCGTCGGCATCGAGACGATAAGCAGCGCCCGCGGACGTGAAGAGCAAGGTGCGGCCGTCGCGCAGCCACAGGTATTCGCCCACGCCGCCGCGCGCGCGTGCCGCCGCTTGTGCCGCGAGTGCCGCGGTCGATCGCCCGTCCGGTGGTGGCGGCGAGGGATGGGTGCGATCGAGATCGGTGAGCCGGCGCAATCCGCCGCCGTCGGCCGCGACGATCCAGAGATCGCGAAATGGCAGGCCGCGATCGTTCCAAGCAAAGACCAGGCGCCGGCTGTCGGGTGACCACGCGGGCGCGGCGGGCGGCGTGCCGATTACGCTCGGTCGCGAGGTGACTTGCGCGAGCGTCAGCGGTGCGACTGGCTGAGCGACAGCAGGTACGACCGGCAGCCCAAAGAGGATCGCGAACAGCACAGAGCGCGGGGCAGTCAACATCGACGAATAGTACAACGGCTATACTGGCCGCTCCATGTCGGAACCTACCGGTCGGGCCACGCTCGCCCGCGAGATGGGTGTGCTGGGACTGACGGCGACCGGCGTCTGCGCCATGGTCGGCGCCGGCATCAACATCATCCCGTTCATGATTCAGCGCAACGTGCCGGGCATTGGCCCGTACGTGCTGCCGGCATTTCTGTTCGCGGCGCTGCCGGCCATCCTGGCCGGACTGGCCTACGCGATCCTGGCGTCGGCCATGCCGCGCGCCGGTGGCAGCTACGTCTATGCGAGCCGCGGCTTGAGCCCCTACCTGGGCTTCGTCGCCTCGTTCTCGCAGTGGTTTGCGTTGTGCGTGGCCATCGGTGTGGTGTCGTACGTGTTGGTGCCCTTCATTCGCGACATCGCGGTGGCCGCGGCGTGGCCGGGCGTGGCGGCCGCGCTCGAAACCGGTCCGGTGCGGCTGACGATCTCGCTCGGCGTGCTGTGGGCAGCGGTCGCCGCCAACCTGCGCGGCATCGCGTTCTACCAGCGATTGGTGGTGCCGCTGATGTTCCTGACCTTCGCGCTCGGCGCCGTGGTGATCGTGGCGGGCTTCTGGTTTGGTGCCAACGACTTCGCCACTGCCCTGATGGCGCGCGAGGGCCGGGCGATTCCGGACATGCCGAGCCGCTTCGAGCTGTGGCCGTTCCTGTCGGCATCGGCGGTGCTGTTCGCGTCGTTCATCGGCTTCGACGCGATTGCGCAAGCCGGCGGCGAGGCCCGCAACCCTGGCCGCAACCTGCCGCTGGCGATCGGCCTCGCGGTCGGTTCGGTCGCGCTCTTCTATCTCCTGTTCACCGCCGCCGTGTATCACGCGGTGCCTTGGCAGTACGTCGCAGACGAGGCGCTGCGGCGCGACGTGACGGCGCCGGGTCTGCTCGGCTACCTGCTGCCGCCGTTCTGGACGGTGGTGATCGTGTCGGCGGCCGCGGTGGCGCTCGCGAAGGACCTGCCGGCCATGCTGCTGGCGACCTCGCGGCTGATGTTCGCGTGGGCCGAGGACGGCATCTTCCCCAAGGCCGTCGCCGCCGTGCATCCGCGCCATCGCACCCCGCACGTCGCCGTCGTCGCCAGCGGCGTGATGGCGACGCTCGGCATCCTCGGCAGTCACCTCGCCGGCGACTTCTTTCTCGGGGTGGACATTCTCGTCACGGCGATGCTGGTCAACTTCCTGTTGATGGCGGTCTCGGTGCTGACGCTGCCGGGGAAGAACCCGCTGCTTGCGAGCGCGGTCACGGTGCTGCCCAACCCGGCGCATCGCGTGCCGCTCGCGGTGCTCGCTGTGGTCGTGATCGGAGGCTTCCTCGCGATCCACACCGTCAAGGACCTGACGGCACCGGCCGCGGCGTGGTACTTCCGTTCAACCTGGCTGTGGATGGCCGTGATGGCGGCCGGCACTGTCATCTATTGGCGCGAAGTCGCCAAGCTCAAGGCCGCAGGCGTGGACCTGCCGGCGCGTTTTGCGGCACTGCCGCCGGAGTAAGCCGCATGGCACAGTTTCTCCCGGTTCCACGAATCGATCTCGCGCCAGGTCTTTCCATCTCGCGCGTGCTGACCGGCTTGTGGCAGCTCGCCGACATGGAACGCGATGGCCGCGCGATCGATCTCGCACGCACGGCTACCGCGATGCAGCCGTATGTGGATGCGGGCCTGACGACATTCGACATGGCCGATCACTATGGGTCGGCGGAACTGGTGGCGGGGATCTTCCGGTCGCGTGACACCGGCACAGTGCAGTGCCTCACGAAATGGGTGCCGAAGCCGGGCCGCGTCTCGAAGGCCGAGGTGCGCACCGCCGTCGAGCGGGCCCTCGCCCGGTTGCAGGCGGAGTCGCTCGACCTGCTGCAGTACCACGCGTGGAACTACGCCGACCCCAGTTGGCTCGAGACCCTCTATGACCTGCAGGACCTGAAGCGTGAAGGCCTGATTCGCCAACTCGGACTGACCAATGTCGACACCGCGCACCTGCGGATGGTCAGGAACAGCGGGATCGAGGTGGTGTCGAACCAGGTCTCGTTCTCGCTGCTCGATCAGCGCGCCGCCGCTGGCCTGGCGCCCTACTGCGAGGTCAGCGGCGTTGGCCTGCTGGCTTACGGGACCGTGGCCGGCGGGTGGCTGACCGAGAAGTGGCTCGGCCAGCCCGAGCCCGACTGGGAACGCACGGGCACGTGGTCGATGATGAAGTACGGACGGTTCCTGCGCGTGGCCGGAGGATGGGACGCGCTGCAACGCGTGCTCGCCGCGGCCAAGGTGGTGGCAACCAGGCACGGGGTCTCGATCGCGAACATCGCGACCCGCTACATCCTCGATCAACCGGGCGTGGCCGGCGTGATTGTCGGCGCGAGACTCGGCGAGCGGGCCCACATCGACGATACGCTGCGGTTGTTCTCGTTTTCGCTTTCGGACGAAGACCGCGCCGACATCCGCACCGCGCTCCAGACGCTTGCGCCGATCCCTGGCGACTGCGGCGACGAGTACCGCACGCCGCCGTTCCTCACGGCCTCGGGCGATCTCAGCCATCACCTCCAGAGCATGCCGGCCCCATACGAGACACGCGCCGGCGCCGATGGCCGGACGCGTTGCCTCAGCGGCACGGTGTGGGAGACCGCCGCTGGTTTTGCGAGGGCGATTCGCCACGGGCAGCACATCGCCGTGTCGGGCACTACCGCCACGCTTGGCGACCGGGCCATTGGCGGGCAGGACGCCGCCTCGCAGACGCACTTTGCGATCGACAAGGTCGAGGGCGCGCTGCAGTCGCTTGGAGCGGCGCTCACCGACGTGGTGCGGACCCGGGTGTACGTCCGGCACGTCCGCGACTGGGAAGCGGTGGCGCGCGCCCACGGCGAGCGTTTCGGCAGGATTCAGCCGGCCAACACGCTGGTTGGCGCCGAATTAATCGGAGACGAGTACCTGGTGGAAGTCGAAGCCGACGCAATCGCCAGGCCACTGATTGACACCGATTAGACACAGACGATCGACGGGCCACTGATTGACACCGATTAGACACAGACGATCGACGGGCCACCGATTGACACCGATTAGACACAGACGATCGACGGGCCACCGATTGACACCGATTAGACACAGACGGGTCAGTAAGACTTGAGAGAGACGATGATGAAATACGGGCTGCTTGGCGCACTCTTGATCCTGTCGGCTGGCGTGCTTGGCGCCCAGTCCCCCGCGTCCACCTATCCGCAACTGCTCAGCGTGTTCGCCGACTGGCGGGCTTTCGAAGAGCCGCCGCGCGTGAACGGCGGCATTCCCGACTACTCGCCGGCCACCAATGCCCGCCGGCTGGCCGAACTGGGCAAGCTGCAAGCGCGGCTGCAGGCAATCAACCAGGCGGGCTGGTCGATCCCCCAACAGGTCGATCACCACCTGGTGCGCGCCGAGATGAACGGGCTCGAGTATCACCTGCGGGTGCTGCAGCCGTTCGCGCGCGATCCCGCGTACTACGCCTCGATCGTCACCAGCGAAAGCGACACGCCGGCCAAGGAAGGGCCGGTGATCCACGGCGCGCTCAAGCTGTACGACTATCCGATCTGGCCGCGCACCGGTCTCGACGTCGTTCAGCCGCTCTCTGCCGCGCAGTCGGCCGAGCTGGCGACGAAGCTGCGAACCGTGGCACCGTTGCTGGCCGCGGCTCGCGAGAACCTCGCGGCGGCCAATGCCAAAGACCTGTGGGTCGGCGGCGTGCGGGCTTTCGAAGATCAAAGCGCGGCGTTACGGACTCTGGCCATGCGCGTGCCGGCAAGTGATGGGGCGCTGGCGAGCGCGGCAGAAGCGGCCCGGGCCGCCACCGACAGCTTCGCCGACTGGCTGCGAACCGAGGCGCCGAAGAAGACGGGGCCTTCCGGCATCGGCAAGGAGCAGTACACCTGGTATCTGCGTAACGTGCTGCTGGCGCCGCTGTCGTGGGAGGACGAGGTCACGATCCTGCGTCGCGAACTGGCGCGCGGGCACGCGTCGCTGCGGCTCGAAGAGAACCGCAACCGGAACCTGCCACCGCTGCCGGTGGCCGACACGCCTGAGGCGTACGCCGCGCTGCAGGAGAAGGCGATTCCGCGTTACCTGAAGTGGATGGCCGACAACCGCATCCTGACCATGGAGCCGTGGATGGAGCACGCCATGCGCGAGCGGACGGCGCCGTTCGCGGCCGAGGCCAATCGCAACTTCTTCATGCAGGCGACCCAGCGCGACCCCATTCCGCTGTGGACGCACCTGTATCACTGGTGGGACAACATGCGCATCCGGATGGCGCCGCATGCCAACCCGATTCGCCGCCAGGCGCTGCTCTACAACGTGTGGATGAGCCGTGCCGAGGGCACGGCGACGGCGATGGAAGAGTGGATGATGCACGCGGGCTTGTACGACGAGTCGCCGCGGTCGCGCGAGATTGTCTGGATCATGCTGATCACGCGCGCGGCGCGCGGCCTCGGCAACCTCTACGCGCACGCCAACGACCTGACCATGGCGCAGGCCGCCGACATCCACGTCAACTGGACCCCGCGCGGCTGGATGCGGCGCGATCCGCTGCTGGGCTTCGAACAACACCTCTACCTGCGACAGCCCGGCTACGGCGCCAGCTACATCACGGGGGGCCGGTTGATGGAGGAGATCATCGCCGAACGCGCGCGCCAGCTGGGCGACGCCTTCACGCTGCAGCGCGTGATGGACGAGATCAACCAGGCCGGCATGATCCCGCCGTCGCTGATCTACTGGGAGCTGACCGGCGACGACCGCATGGTGCGCGAACTGCAGGCGGGGCGACCGTTGCCGCCGCGCTGATCGACTGGCGCCCTGGCGGGTGACCTTGATTGACCATGAAGTTCCCATGGTCGCGGATGGGTCTATACTCCGCCAATGGGCCCGTACCTCCATCGCCGTTTACTCTCGTTTCTCGCTGCGGCCGCCGGGCTGTGGCTGGCCGGCTCGCCGCTGCTCGTCGCGCAGGGCGGCGGACCGCTGCGCGTGCAGATCACAATCGCCGCGCCGCACCGCGCGAGCGCCCCCTTGGATGGCCGCTTGCTGCTCATGCTGTCGAAGCGCGAAGGCGATGAACCGCGCTTCCAGGTGTCGGACGGACCCACCGCCCAGCCGGTGTTTGGCATCGATGTGGATGGCTGGAGCGGCAGCACGCCGCAGGTGATGGACGAGGGCGTGTTCGGCTTTCCGGTTGCCAGCCTCGCGAACATTCCGGCCGGGACCTACACCGTGCAGGCACTGCTGCACCGCTACGAAACGTTTCGCCGGGCCGACGGGCACACGGTCAAGCTCCCGATGGACCGCGGCGAGGGGCAGCAGTGGAATCGCGCGCCCGGCAATCTCTACTCCACGCCCGCGCGCCTCGTCGTCGATCCGGCGCGTGGGGGTGCCATCGAGGTCGTGCTCGACCAGGTGATCCCGCCTATTCCGCCGCCCGCCGACACCAAGTACATTCGGCATGAGCGGATTCAGAGCGAGCGGCTGACGAAGTTCTGGGGCCGCCCGATGCACCTGGGCGCGAACGTGCTGCTGCCAGAGGGATGGGAGGCGAACCCCGGCGCGCGCTATCCGCTGTTCGTCTATCACGGCCACTTTCCGTACACGTTCACCGGCTTCCGGGAGACGCCACCCGATCCGAACCTGAAGCCTGATTTTGCGGCGCGGTTTCGCCTCGAGGGCTACAACCGCATCCAGCAGCAGCACGCCTACGACTTCTACCGTGAGTGGACCGGACCGAACTTCCCGCGCGCGATCGTGATCGAGATCCAGCATCCAACGCCGTTTTACGACGACAGCTACGCGGTCAACTCCGCCAACCAGGGCCCATACGGCGACGCCATCGTGCGCGAGCTCATTCCCTACCTCGAACAGAAGTATCGCGGCCTCGGGCAGGGATGGTCGCGGTTCATGTATGGCGGCTCGACCGGCGGCTGGGAGGCAATGGCCGCACAGGTGTTCTATCCCGACGACTTCAACGGCGCCTACATCGCGTGTCCCGATCCGATCGACTTCCGCGCCTTCACGGTCGTCAATCTCTACGAGGACACGAACGCCTACTACATCGACAGCGACTGGAAGCGCACGCCCCGGCCGGGGCGACGCAATTACCTCGGGCACGTCGACGCGACCCTCGAGGAGATGAACCAGCTCGAGCTGGTGCTCGGCACCAAGACGCGGTCGGGCCAGCAGTGGGACGTCTGGGAGGCGACCTACTCACCGGCCGGCCCCGACGGGTATCCCGCGCGCATCTGGGACCGGCGCACGGGCGCGATCGATCGGACGGTCGCCGAGTACTGGCGGGACCACTACGATCTCTCCTACATCCTGCGGCGCGACTGGGACAAGGGACTTGGCGCGAAGCTGCAGGGGAAACTCCACATCTATGTCGGTGACATGGACAACTACTACTTGAACAACGCCGTCTACCTGGTCGAGGAGTTCCTGAAGAGTACGACCTCGCCGCCGTACGGCGGCGAAGTGGACTACGGCGATCGCGCCGAGCACTGCTGGAACGGCGATCAGACGCGGCCGAACGCGCTGTCGCGCCTGCGCTATCACCAGATGTTCATCCCCAAGGCCATCGAGCGGATGCTGAAGACCGCGCCGGCCGGTGCGGACTTGAAGAGCTGGCGGTACTAGCGTGCCGCGATCATTTCGTTTCGTTGTCCTGATGCTCGCCCTGGTCGGCGCCGTGGCGTGTCAACCAGAGGCCGGGCGAGAGGCGGGCGGCACCGAGCCGCAGCGCTTCAAAGTGGCGGTCGCGCGCTTTCAGCATGAGACCTGCACGTTCTGCCCGGGCGGCGACCTCGGCATCGAGGATTGGACCCGCATCCGCGCGCCTTTTGGCGGTGCGGCGCTGCTCGACGACGATGATTCGTACGTGCAGGGCTTCGTGCGGATGGCACGTGAATTTGGCGACCTCGACCTGGTTGGCCTGACCTCACCCGGCGAAGCGTTCGGCGGCTCGTCGCGCGCCTGGACGACGAAGGAGGCCTTCGATCATTTCCTTGGGCTGATGCTCGACGACCTGCGGGCGGCGATGCCGGTCGATGGCGTCTATCTCGCGCTGCACGGGGCGATGGCGGTGCGCGAGGTGCCGCGGCCGGAAGCGGAGATCGCGCGCCGCTTCCGCGAGGTCGTCGGGCCGAACGTACCAATCGTCGGCGCGTTCGACCTGCATGGCAACGAAGACGAGGCGTTCCTCGAGGTGGCGGAGGGCTCGTTTGTCACCAAGCATTTTCCCCACTACGACTCGTGGTACCAGGGCGAGCGCGCCGCCATCTACCTGCGGCGGGTCATGCGCGGCGAGTACCAGCCGGTGCGCGTCACGAAAACGGTGCCGGTGGTCACCGCGACCGTGCTGCAGTGGACCGGCGCTGCGCCGGTCCTGGACATCATGGCGCGCGCGCGTCGGTGGGAGGATCAGTATCCCGGGGTCTTCGTCAGCGTGTTCCTCGGGTTTCCGTGGTCCGACGTGCCCGACATCGGCACGACGGTTCAGGTCATGACCAACGGCGATGCGCGGCTCGCCAACGAGGCGGCCAATGACGTGGCCTCGCTCATCTGGCGCCTCAGGGAGCGCTATGCAGCGCCGCAAAGCTACCCGCTGCCCGCCGACGCGGTGCGCCGTACGGAAGCGGCGATCCAGAGCGGCGCGACGCCGGTGGTGCTGGCGGACTACTGGGACCGTCCGGGCGACGGCACCTGGACGCTCAAGGCCCTGGTGGACCGCGGTGTCGGCAAGGTGCTGTACGCGGCGCTGACCGACGCCCCCGCCCTCGAGGCCATCTTCGCGGCAGACCTGCAGCCCGGCGCACGCTTCGAACGCGAGGTGGGCGGCTACACGGGTGAGCCTTCTGGGCCGCCAGTCCGGATCAGCGGCACGCTCAGGTGGAAAGGCGCGCGTTGGGGCTACGAGCGCGTGGCCGTAATCGATTTCGGCGCCGGCAACGTGCTGATTCTGACACCGGCATATCAGCAGATCACGATGCCCGAACAACTGCGCTTTGCCGATCTCGAGCCCGATCGCTTCGACGTGTTCGTGCTCAAGAGCCGCGCCCATTTCCGCCGCGGCTTCGACGACAACGGCTACGCCAAGACGATTCTGATCGTCGACGCGCCGGGCGACTGGTTCGGCACGACCCGGCTCGGTGCGTTGCGGTACGAACACGCGCCGCTCGGCCGGCTGTATCCGTTCGGCACAGCGGCGTTCACGCCCTGACGTGCTGACGCGGGCCGCCCGGTCAGGCGCTGACCAGGGCGTCGAGCAGTGGATGACGCCGCGGGGCGAACGGATTGGTGACGGTCACCCCGCGCCAGGTGAAGCCTTCCTGGAGATCCTCGGACAACAACAGCCGGCACCGCGCGTCGGCGGCCGCCGACAGCATGATCGCGTCCCACAGGCTCAGTTGGTGCGCATCGGCGAGATCGGTGGCCGCCAGTAACACGTCGTTCGAGGTCTCGATCAGGGGAAACGCATCACCCCAGCTGAGCACCGCGGCCGCGGCAACCGATCGAGACTTGCCGGCCTTGCGGACCAGAACCGTGAACAGCTCGCCGAGCGCCTGCACCGGCACCAGGGTGGATTCCGGAGGCAGCGCCTGCAGCAGGCCCAGCGCGGCGTCGCGATGCTTCGCGCCGTTGACACCTTCGGCATAGGCGAGGACGTTCGTGTCCACGGCCACGTTCATCGCTCGTCCTCGTACAGTTCGTCACGCGTCCAGCGACCAGCGTTGACCGGGCGGGCGGCGGCCAGGCGATCGAACAAAGTCTTGCGCGCCGACCGAGCCACGGTAGCTCCGGCGGCCACCGGCACAATGCGAGCCACGGGCCGCCCATGCGACGTGACGGTAAACGTCGCGCCGCCGCGCACTTTGCGCAGGAGCGCGGAGAAATCTCGGTTCGCGGTCGCAGCCGAAACGGCTTTGCTCATGGTACCTCCCACGAAGTAGGTATTTTACCTACTTCCAGCCGGCGCGGCAAGCCTGGGGGCGCAGGTGGGCGATAATGGCGTTCCACTGGCCATTGGCCGCTTGCAGATGGAGCTCACATGTTTCGATTCACTCCCGTCGTTGTCGCCCTCGCCCTGATCATCAGCGCGGCAGCAGCCCAGGCACAAACCGCCGATCGCAAGGTCATCACCCTTGATGGCGCCAAGGCAATCCTTGCCGCCGCCGAGGCCGAAGCCTTGAAGAACAAGTGGACGGTCGCGATCGCCGTCGTCGACGAGTCCGGCAACCTGATTGCTTTCCACAAGGTGGATGACACCCAGGTGGGCAGCATCGACATCGCCATCGGCAAAGCGCGCACCGCGGCGCGCATGAAGCGGCCGACCAAGGCGCTTGAAGACGCGGTCGCGGGCGGTCGCACGGTGATGCTGGCGATCGAGGGTTTGACGCCGCTCGAGGGTGGCGTGCCGGTGATGCTCGGTGGACGCGTGATCGGCGCCGTCGGCGTCAGTGGCGTCACCTCGCAGCAGGACGCGCAGGTGGCCCTGGCGGGCGTGGCCGCATTAAAGCAGTAGCGTTACCCGGTTAGAAGCCCAGCGTGTAGACGACCTTGAAACTGCGGCCGGCTTCGAGCAACTGGTCCTTCAAGTAGTTCAGGTGATTGCGGTACGACTCGTTCGCGGCATTGTCCAAACGCGCCGTGAAGGTGTGCAGGGCACCGCCGCGGGCGATCGAATACGAGCTGTAGAAACGCGCTGTCAGGTAACCGCCGGTCGGTGTCTCTTCGCCGTAGACGCGGGTCTGGTCCGATGCCACGGTGAAGCTGCCGCCTAATTGGAAGGCATTCTTCTGGTACTTCAAACCCGTCGTCACCCGGAACGGCGGAATCCGCGGCAGCGGCTCGCCAGTGTCCTTCAACTCTCCGGTCACCCAGTCAGCGGTCGATTCGAGGGTGAACAGGCTCGACAGCTTGAGATCGAGGTGCGCTTCGACGCCCATCAGCACGCTGTCGCGGCCGACGAACTCGACGAAGGGGAACTCGCCGTGGTCGTGGCCGCCCTCGCCGCCTGCCTCGTCTGCGATCCCGAAACGCTCGTCAAACTCGTCCTCGCGTTCCTCGAACTCTTCTTCGCTCACCGGATTGCGAAACACGTAGTTCGCGATGTCGTTACGGAAAAACGTGAGTTCAGCCTCGAAGCGGTCTGACCGACCACGCAGCGACAGGTCGAAACCGAGGCCCTGCTCGGCCTCGAGGTCGGGATTGCCGATCTCGAACGAGAAGTTACCAGGGTGCGGACCGAAGAAGTACAACTCCTCGAGGGCCGGAGCGCGGGCCGCGCGGGCGAGGCTGGCGGCAATCACGAAGTTATCGCTGGCCGCCTCCGGCTGAATCAGCAGGCCGAGCGAGCCCGACCACTCCGTGAAGTCACGCGCCGGCAGCACCCCGCCAGGCTCGTAATTCGTTTGATCGACACGTCCGCCAAACTGCAGCGTCGCGTGCGACCACTTCACTTCTTCGTACAGGAATGCCGCCAGGCTCCGCTGGTCAACCGGTGGCGACAGCGCCTCGGCGCCGGTGGCCTTGAAGGCGCGATCGAGAAACCATCCGCCGAGGCTGCCAACCAGGCGGCCGGTGGGACGATGCGACAGCAGCACCTCGCCCTCGACCGAGTCGTTGTTGAAGGTGGTGCCGACCTCGTCACCTTCCACCTCGGAGTGCTCGTAGCGACGCACGCCCACGGTGGCGCGGTATGACTGCAGCCATCCGCCCATCTCCGACGCGCCCGCCCGCGCGCTGAACGCGTGGCGCTTCGGCGTCAGGCTGATCTGGCCATCTTCCACGACCGGAATGCCGTAGCTGGTGTCGTCGTAGCCGTAGCTGGCACCCACATAGGAGTTGTCGCCGGTCCACGCGCCACCGACCTGGCCCATGGCCATGCGCGACTGGGAGTTGTCGACCTCGCCTTCGGGCGTTGAGATGTTCCCCGAGCGGCGGCTGGCGCCGCCGAAGTGGAAGGCGAACGTGCCATTGCCGACGTGCACGTCGCCGGCGCCCCCGGCCTGGCCGCCGTTGCTGCCCAAGTCCAGGGTAAAGTCGCCCGTGGTTTTGGTGGTCTTCTCGGTTGGAATCTGATCGGTGATCACGTTGACGAGGCCGCCAATCGCATTGGCGCCGTACAGCAGCGTGGCCGGGCCGCGCACCACTTCGATCCGCTTGGCCGCGGCTGGATTGATCGGCACGCCGTGGTCCGCCGACTGGCTGGACAGGTCGCCCATGCGCTGGCCGTCTTCGAGCACGACGACGCGGTCGCCGTCGAGACCGCGGATCACCGGCCGCGCCGGGCCGGGACCCAGGGAACGCATGGCCACGCCCGGCGACTCCGCCAGCGTGGCGCCAATCGTCGACTCCAGTTGCTTGGCCAGATCCTGGCCGGCCAGCACCGAGGTCGGCTGATACGACTCGAACTGCGGCCGCGCGTGGGGGCTGACCGACAGGATCTCGGCAAAGTGCAGGTCGAAATCGATCGACAGATTCAGGGTCGCCGGCGTGGTGCCCACGGTGACCTCGGTCCGCCTGGTCGTGTAGCCCTCGGCCCGCACGCCCACGTGGTACTGCCCGGGCGGCACCGCTTCGAACACGTAGTTGCCGTCCTCGTCGGCACGCACCTCGCGGCGCAACTCGTCGATGACGACGAGGGCTCCGGGCATGGGCAGGTTGGTCAGACCTTGCGTGACCCGGCCGCGGAGGGTGGTGCCGGTTTGCGCAGAGGCGGTGGGGGCGATGACGGCCGTAACGACCAGGGCGCCGATGACAAGAGCAGCTGACAGACGGATCATGACCTTCCTACGCTAGCCTCGCCGGCGCCGCTCCGCTACCAGTTCCCGCCTGCCGACGCCTGTGGACCGGTGAATGGTCGTTTCCGGCCTATGAACGGACTGGCCGCCCAAGCGAGGCCGCGTGGGCCGACCCTGGCTGGAGTCAGATGGTGTATTTGCTTTTGAAATAAGAATACAATATTATTTCTACAGAAACATGTTAAGCCTGTCGAGTTCGGCCGAGCCCAGCCCTGCGCAGGGGGCCGTCGTGACCAAGGCCGTCATTCGCGCTGCCGGCGCGCTTGAAGTTTCGAACAAGTCGCTGGCAAAGATCCTGGGACTCTCCGAAGCGAGCGTTTCGCGAATGGGCTCGGGCGCCTACGAGTTGCGGCCGGCGGACAAGACCTTTGAAGTGGCCATCCTTTTCCTCCGGCTCTTCCGCGCGCTCGATGCCATTGTCGGAGGCGACGAGGCAGTGGCGCGGGCCTGGTTGAAAAACGAGCACACGACGCTCGGGGGCTCCCCGGCGGTCTTGATCCAGTCACTGACCGGCCTCGTGAACGTCGTTGGCTACCTGGACGCCCGCCGAGCTCTCGTCTAGCACGCGCGGCCTCGGCGGCCGCTGCTGGCGCGTGGTCGAAGCCCAACATGTCGTCTCGACCATGAAGCTGGTGGATACGCTGGCCGAGCAGGCCCTGCTCGAGCGACTGCTCGAGGCGCACAAGCCGCCGGTCCCATCCGAGTGTCGCCACCTTCATTACCTGCTGGCCACGCCGTTTCGCTATGGCGCACCCTACCCGCGAGGCTCACGGTTTCGCCGGGCCGGGATGACGCCCGGGGTGTTCTACGCCTCGCAGTCGCCGGCCACCGCCATGGCGGAGGTCGCATTTCATCGGCTGTTGTTCTTCGCCGAGTCGCCCGGCACGCCGTGGCCCGCCAACGCCGCCGAGCACACGGCGTTCGCGGTGCGGTACCGCGCGCGGGCAGGACTCGACCTGACCGAGCCTCCCTTCGATGAAGATGCGGCGCTGTCGGATCCGAGCAACTACGAACCGTGCCAGGCATTGGCGGACGTCGCGCGCGCGGCCGGCGTGCAGGCCCTTCGCTATCGTTCGGTTCGCGATCCAAACGGTGGACAGAACGTCGCGCTGCTGACCTGCGCCACCTTCACGTCGCGCGAGCCGATCGAGCGCCAGACCTGGCGCCTTCAGCTGGGCGCGACCGGCGCCCGGGCCATCTGTGACAGTCCGCCGGCCCGTCTCGAATTCCTTGCACTTTCGCGGCCGGCGGGACATCCTCGGCGCGCATGATTGGCGTAGCCGGCATCCTCCTGTCCCTGGTTCTGCTGATGTATCTCGCCTACCGCGGGATCAACGTGCTGGTGCTGGCGCCGCTGTTGTCGCTGCTGGCCGCGCTCATGGGCGGCGACCCGCGCATGCTGGCGATCTACACGCAGGTGTTCATGGTCAGCCTCGGCGGGTTCGTGGCGAAGTACTTCCCGCTGTTCCTGCTCGGCGCGATCTTCGGCCGCCTGATGAGCGACTCCGGTTCGGCCACCAGCATCGCCCGAGCGATCGTGGCCAGGCTCGGCCCCTCGCAGTCGCTGCTGGCGATCGTGCTGGCCTGCGGCATCCTGACCTACGGCGGCGTGTCGGTGTTCGTTGTGGTGTTTGCGGCCTACCCGGTGGCGGTGGAGTTGTTTCGCGCCGCGAACACGCCCAAGCGTTTGATTCCGGGGGCGATCCTGCTCGGCGGCGCCACGTTCACGCTCAGCGGCATGCCGGGCACGCCGTCGATCCAGAACGCTATCCCGATGCCGTTCTTCGGCACCGATGCCTTTGCGGCGCCGGGGCTTGGCAGCGTCGCCGGCGTGGTGATGCTGGTGGTCGGCATGTGGTGGCTGAACGGCCGGGCGCGCCGGGCCGTGGCCGCCGGCGAGGGGTACGGCGATCATCCACACGACCTCGACCTCTCGCAGAGTCCGCATCAGCCGCCCCTGATGATCGCGCTGATCCCGCTGGCGATCGTGCTGCTGGTGAACCTGGCGATGACGTGGTGGGTCATTCCGGCCATGGACCTCGCGTACCTCGCCGAGCCGCGGTTCGGCGGCGTCGGCGTGAATGACGTCCGTGGCATCTGGGCGCTCGTCGCCTCGCTCGGACTCGCCATCCTCGTCGCCATCGCGCTGCACTGGCCGCGGTGGCGGGACCTGAAAGGGTCGGTGAACCAGGGCACGATGAGCTCGCTGCTGCCGATTTTCAACACCGCGTCAGAGATTGGCTACGGCGCGGTGATCGCGTCGCTGGCGGCGTTTGCCACGGTGCAGGCGGCGGTGATGGCGATCTCCTCCAACGTGCTGGTCTCGGAGGCGGTGGCCGTGAACATCATGGCCGGCATCACCGGCTCGGCGGCCGGCGGCCTGAGCCTCGCGCTCGGCATGCTGGGAAAGACCTACGCCGAGGCCGGCGCCGCGGCCGGCATCAGCCCGGAGTTGCTGCACCGCGTGGCGGCAATCGCTTCCGGAGGCTTGGACTCGCTGCCGCACAACGGCGCCGTGATCACGCTGCTCGGCATCTGCCGCCTGAGTCACCGCGAGTCGTACCTGGACATCTTCATGGTCTCGGTCGTCGGCCCGCTCGCGGCCCTGGCCGTCGTCCTCATTCTGGGCTCGACCGTCGGCGCGTTCTGACGAACACGGCACCGCTGGCGATTCGCCATCTGATCAGGCATAGTTCGGTCGTTGACGTCACTGCTTCTCGCCGGCACGCTGGTTCTGGCAAACCAGTTGCCGGCCGGCGGGCCTACGACCATCCCTGAAATGTGGGGCGCCTGGTGCGCGCGCTGCCATGCCGACGATGGCAGCGGCAAGGTGAAGGAGCCGACCATCACGGTCGAGCCGATGGACTTTACCGATTGCCGCGTCACCTCGCCAGAACCCGACGCCGATTGGGAACGCGCCATCGCCAAGGGGGGACCGGGCGTGGGTCTCTCGCCCGAGATGCCTGGCTTCGAAGATTCGCTGTCGCCTGAACAGATCTCCGGATTCGTTACGCACATGCGCAGCTTCTGCAAGGAAACCCGCTGGCCGAGCGGCAACAACAATTTTCCCCGGCCGATCATCACGGAGAAGGCGTTCCCCGAGAACGAGTTTCTGTTGCTGCCGGCTGTCAGCCACGAGTCAGAGCCGCAATCGGCGTCGGCCACCGACTTGAGCCTCGTCGCGGTCTACGAACGCCGCGTGGGCCGGCGGGCGATGTACGAAGTCGCCATTCCGTTCTACAACTGGGACTTCCAAACCGCACGCGACTCGGAGATCGGCGACGTGGCGGTGGCCTTTAAGTACGCTGCCTACGCCAGCAGCACCACGCCTCGGATTTTCTCATTCGGCCTCGAAGCCACGCTGCCCACCGGACAGGTCTACAAAGAGTTCGGCAAGGGCACGGTGGTTTTCGAGCCGTATGTCGCCGCCGGCACCATGCTGGGCGACTGGTACGTCCAGGCGAGCGCCAAAGTCGAACTGCCCGTGGACACGCTGGTGGACCGCGCGTATCTCTACAACCTGTACCTCGGCCGCGACACCAGCGCCGCACCAAATACCTGGACGCTCGGCGTCGAGTTGAACGGCGTAGAGCTGAACGGCGAGAATCGGGAACTATGGATCACTCCGCAGGTTCGCAAGGGCCTCACCGGCACGGGCGCACTGGCCGCGTCGCTCGGCGTGTCGATTCCGGTCAAGTACCGCGGCGAGAAAGTTGTGTCATGGGTCGGTTACTTACTCTGGGAATACTTGGAGCCATTTCGTGCGGCACGCTAGCGGCGCCGGCGTGGGCACAAACCGGCAGCGTCACGGGCACGATTACGACCTCGGCGAAAGGGCTGGCGCCCGTCCGCGTGACGATCGATCAGAAAGTGTGCGGCAACGAACTGCCCGACCACGCCATTGTCGTTGACGCCCAAGGCCGCCTCGCCAACGCCGTCGTCGTCTTGACGGGTGTAAAAGGGTCCGCGCCCGCGGAAACGATGGTCACCAACGACAAGTGCGCCTTTGCACCGCGCGTGGAAATTATGCGGCCCAACGGCAACCTCAAGACGACCAGCAACGACCCCGTGCTTCACACCACGAACGCGCAACTGGAGAACGGGCGGACGCTGTTCAACGTCGCGCTGCCAATCCCGGGCCTGACCATCACGAAGCCGATTGGCGCGGCGGGCACCGTGCGCCTGGGCTGCAACACCCACCCCTGGATGCGCGGCTGGGTGATCGTGACCGACCAGGCCGCCGCCGTCACCGCCGCCGACGGCCGGTTCACGATCGACAACGTGCCGCCGGGCACCTATGAGTTGCGGGTTTGGCACGAGGCGCTGAAGGGCGCGCCGCAGAAGATCACGGTCGCGGCCGGCAAGCCGGCCGACCTCACCGTGCAGATGAAATAGGGGACAGGCAACCCCAGAGAAGGGGTTGCCTCCACCAATCAGCGAATCGCGATCAACGCCTGATCCGTTCGCCAGTACCACGTGCCATCGACCAGCGCCGGCGACGCGAGCGTCCGCGCGCCCATCTCGTTGACGTGCAGCAGGTTGAACTTGCGCCCCTTCTGCACCACGAAGGTCTGCCCATCGTCATTCGTGAAAAAGATCTTGCCGTTCACGTGCACTGGCGACGCCGAGAACCCCTCGCGCTGCGCCACGCCCAGGCGCTCCTGGTAGACGAGCGTGCCCGTGGCCGCTTCGTAGACCGTGAGAATGCTCTGCATGTCGTTGATGAGATACAGCAGATCATCCACGACGATACCCGATGGCACGAAAGGTGAGCCCTTGGGCGAGTTCCACGCCACGTGGGTGGCGGTCACGTCGCCGCTGCCGCCGGGACGAATCGCGATCGTCGGACCCGCGCGTCCAGACGAGGCGATCACCAGGCCATGAGCGACCACCGGGGTGGGAATAACCTCGAAGGTCATGCCGCGCACGGTCCACAGCTCCTTGCCAGACGCCGGATCGTAAGCGGCGACGCGGCGCTGGCTGCTCACCACCAGTTCGTCGCGCTCGCCGGTGTTGAGCACGACGGCGGTGCCCCACCCGACGGTCTCGCTGCGCGGCGTCTCCCAAATGGTCTTGCCGGTCTTCTTGTCGAAGGCGCCGACGAACGCGCGCTGCCCCGGTGCCGGGTTGGCATCCTGGTAAATGAACACCCGGTCCTTGTAGAGCACCGGCGACCCGGCCGGGCCGTGGTAGTTGTCGATGATGCCGAACTTGCGGTGCCACACAATCTTGCCGCCAAAGTCGAACGCGACGAGGCCGTGGCGGCCGAACGAGGCGTAGACCAGCTGGCCGTCAGTCGCCGGGGTCGCCGAGGCGTAGCCGTTTTTTGCGTGCGGATACTCGACGCCGTTCTGCGGGATGTCGGTTTCCCACAGCTTCGCGCCGTCCTTGCGCGCGAACGCCAGCATCGACAGGCGCTGGCCCTGGTCGCGCGCGGTGGTCAGGAAGATGCGATCGCCCCAGACGATGGGCGACGAGTTGCCGCTGCCGGGTACGGCGACCTTCCACTGCACGCCGGTCGTGGCCGACCAGCGGTCGGTGTATTGCCCGGCGGGCACCTGGCCCTGCCCGGACGGCCCGCGCCATCGCGACCAGTACTTGGCGCCCTCGCCGGTCACCTCGATCATCTTCACATCGCCGGGCGCGGCCCCCACCGATGTCACCGCCAACGCCGCCAAGCCCAGCCACAGCCGAGGTTTCATAGCCCGATTCTAGGCCAGACAAGTCCGGTTTCGCCCTGCCACCCCGGGGCCAGTAGAATGAAGGCCTCCGGTTTGTGGGGACCAAATGCCAAACGCCTTGACGAATAGAGTGATTTCCACGGTATCCGTGTGCGCGGCGGCCGTATTGCTGTGGTCGACCGTGCCGGTAGCCAGCCAGGCGCCGTCGGAAGAGCGGTCGTTCCTGAGCCGGGTACGCCGCCTGACCGTGGACGGCAAGCGCGCCGGCGAGGGCTACTGGTCGCCCGACGGCAAGAAGCTGGTGTTCCAGAGCGAACGCGACCCGGCCAACCCGTTCTACCAGATTTTCGTGCTCGACTTCGCGACCGGCGAGACCAAGCGCATCTCGCCCGGCGTGGGCAAGACGACCTGCGCGTTCTTCCGGCCCGGCAGCAGCGAAATCATGTTCGGCTCGACGCACCTCGATCCCAAGTCGCTGCAGTATCAGAAGGACGAGCTCGACTTCCGCGCCTCGGGCAAGCAGCGGCGGTATGCGTGGGATTACGACCCCGAGATGGACATCTTCGCCTATGACGAGAAGACCGGCGCCATGAAGCAACTGACCACGGCCAAGGGCTACGACGCCGAAGGCGGCTACTCGCCCGATGGCCAGTGGATCGTGTTCTCGTCGATGCGCGATGCCTACAACCGCACACTGTCGGCCGCCGAACAGAAGCAGCTCGAGCTCGACGCCTCGTACTTCGCCGAGGTCTACGTCATGAAGGCCGACGGTTCGGAGCAGAAGCGGCTGACCGACTGGGCCGGCTACGACGGCGGCACGTTCTTCACCAGGGATGGCCGCATCGTGTGGCGCCATTTCGAGGAGAACGGGCTGGTGGCCAATGTCTGGACGATGAAGATGGACGGCAGCGACAAGAAGCAGATCACCGACTTCGGCGCCATGAGTTGGGCGCCGTACGAGCATCCGTCAGGCGAGTACTTCATGTTCGCCTCGAACAAGCTGGGCTTCGAGAACTTCGAGGTCTTCATCGTCGACAAGGACGGCGCCAGGGAGCCGGTGCGCATTACCTATACCGACGGCTTCGACGGGCTGCCGGTGCCGTCGCCGGACGGCACACAAATCGCGTTCACGTCGAGCCGCGGCGGCGGCACGGGCTCGGCCGGGCAGATTTATCTCGCACAGTGGAATCACCAGGCGGCGATGGCAGCGTTGAAAGCCGCGCCGCCGCGGACACCTCCAGCGAAGAAGTAGTGCCAGAAGGCCGGGACTTTAGTCCCGGCGGACGGAGAAGCATCATGCGAAAAGCCATTCAAGTTGTCGTTCTGGTCTGGGCCACAGGCGTTCTCGGGACCGCGCCCCACGCGCAGACGGCCACCGCCGTCAAGTCGCGCACCCAGGTGCATGTTGAAACGCTGGCCTCGCCGAAGTTCGAGGGCCGCTTCACCGGTTCGCCCGGCGAGAAGCTGGCCGGCGACTACCTCATCAGCGAGCTGAAGCGCATGGGCGCCCAGCCGCTGCCCGGGCTCACCGATTTCCGCATCCCGTTCACGTTCACCGCCGGCTCGAAGGACGGTGGCACCACGCTCACCATCACCAACGACGGCGGGACGGCGCAGACGGTCACGGGCGCGGCCAGCGTGCAGGCGCTGTCGTTTTCTGACAACGCCGAGGCGTCGGGACGCGTCGTGTTTGCCGGCTATGGCCTGGTCGTGCCCGAAGCGCAGAACTTCGGCTACGACAGCTACGTGGGCCTCGAGGTCAAGGACAAGATCGTGGTCGTGCTCCGTTACTTCCCGGAAGACGCGGACCAGAAGACCCGCGCGATCCTGGCGCGCTACTCGGACCTGCGCTACAAGGCCCAGGCGGCGCGCCAGCGCGGCGCCAAGGGCATGATCGTCGTCACCGGCCCGCGCTCGCCTAATGCCGGCGCGGTCGTGCCCATGAGCTTCGACACGGCGATTGCCGGCTCGGGCATTGCCGCCGCGAGCGTCAGCGGCGAGGCCATTGCGCCGATCATGACGGCGGCGGGCAAGTCGCTCGACGCGGTGCAGAAGGAATTCGACAGCGGCAACCCGCACGTGTCGGGCTTCGCCATTCCCGGCATCACGGTGACGCTCAAGGCCAACGTGATTCGCGAGCAGCAGACCGGCAACAACGTGGTCGCGTACCTGCCCGCGACCGCGCCGGTGACCGGCGTCGCCAAGCCGTGGGTCGCGGTCGGCGCGCACTACGATCATCTCGGCCGCGGCGGCGCCGGCAATTCGCTCGCCAGCAAGGACGAAGTGAACCAGGTGCACCACGGTGCCGACGACAACGCCTCGGGCACGGCGACGGTGCTCGCCATCGGCGAGGCGTTCAGCCAGCAGCCGCGCAAGCGCCACCTGCTGCTCGCCTTCTGGTCGGGCGAAGAGCTCGGCCTGCTCGGGTCGAATGCCTACGTGACCACGCCGCCCGTGCCGCTCGACGCCCACGCGGCGTATCTCAACTTCGACATGGTCGGCCGCGTGGCCGACAACAAGCTGACGGTGCAGGCCACCGGCACCAGCGCGATGTGGCCGCGGCTGCTCGAGCAGGCGAACATCGCGGCCGGGTTCGACCTGGTGCTGCAGGAAGATCCCTACCAACCGACCGACGTTGGCAGCTTCAACACCGCCGGCGTGGCGTGCCTCACCTTCTTCACGGGCGCGCACCCGGAGTACCACCGGCCCAGCGACACCGCCGACAAGATCAACTACGAGGACCTGGTCCGGGTCGGCGAGCTGGCGGGCGGGATCGTGCGGCGGCTGATGGACTCGGCGGAAGTGCCGCTGTTCACCAAGGTCGAACGGAAGACCGAGACCGGCGGGCGCGCGGGCATGCGGTTGTTCACCGGCACCATCCCCGACTACGCGTCCGACGTGAAGGGCCTGTTGCTGGGCGGCGTGATCGGCGGCGGACCCGCGGAGCAGGCCGGGCTGGCCAAGGGCGACGTCGTGATCGAGATTGCCGGGCAGTCGATCACCAACATCTACGACTACACCTTCGCGCTGGAGTTGCTCAAGATCGGCCAGCCGGCGAAGGTCGTTTACATGCGCGGCGGCGAGAAGCGCGAAACCTCGCTCACGCCGGCAGCCAGGAAGTGAGTGCCAGGAGGGCCGGGCCTTCAGGCCCGGCCACGCGGCGATGACAGAGTTCGTGAACGTCGGCCGGGTGGCCGACTTCACCCCGGGCGCGGGCAAGATGGTGGTGGTCGGCGGCCGCCACGTGGCGGTGTTCCGGCTGGGCGACACCTTCCACGCCCTCGACAACATGTGCCTGCACCGCGGCGGGCCGCTCTGCGAGGGGCCGATCGCCCGGGGAGTAGTGACCTGCCCGTGGCACGGGTGGTCGTTTGAGATTGCGACCGGGACCATGGTGCAAGACCCGCGGGTGGGCGTGTCGCGTCACGAGGTTCGCGTGGCGGACGGCGAAATCGCCGTCCGCTTGACCGATTGATCTGCTAGGCTCGTTCGACCACTTTCCTGGAGGCTTACATGTTCCGAGTTCTGTCGTTGGCGGTGGCGTTCGCAGTCGTTCTCGGGGTCGCGCCGCGCGCGCAGGGTTCGGTGACCGGCGCGTGGGACCTCAGCATCAACGGTCCGCAGGGCCCGATTACCGCCGCCGCCACCCTGGCGCAGGCGGGCGAGGAAGTTACCGGCACCATCGAAAGCCCCCAGGGCACGGTCCCGGTGAAGGGCACGCTCAAGGGCAAGACGCTGGCGCTGATGTTCAGTGTCGACGGTCCGCAGGGCCCGCTCGAGATCAAGGTGAACGGCGAGGTCGAGGGTGACTCGATCACCGGCATGCTCGATTTCGGCATGGGCCAGGCCGACTTCACCGCCAAGAAGAAGTAGGCCGCCGGCCGGCGGCTTACTTCGACTGGGAAAAGCCCGCAGGCAACGCGACCGACGCGGCATCGACGTCGGTCGTCAACTTCAGCATTTCCACCGACGTCGTCATGATGACCGCGCGCGCGGGTGTGCTGCTGCCCTTCTCGGCGCCCTGCGTCATCTTCTTCAAACCGCCGAGCATGCCGCCGAGGCCTCGCTTCCTGGGCTCCTCGGGCGGTGGCGGCGCTGCGGCTGCCTGGTTCGCGGTGCCGGGCGGCACCGACTCGACCTTGGTTTCGGTCAGGATCGCCGTCCCCGAAAGCTTGCCGCCTTCCGCCTGCATCTTGTCGAACGCCGGCTTGATCTGTGGATACATCGCCATCGCCATGGCCATGTCCTGCGCGGAGGCGCCGGCGACGGCCGGGCCATAGAGTTTCTGGGCATAGCGCATATCGAAGTCGGTCAGTTCCTTCGTTGACGGGGCGTTGGGGGTCAGCCACGTGTCGGTGACCATCACCACGCCACCCGACTGATCGAGGGTCTTGCCCTTTTCCCGAACGGTGACGGTGATCACGCTCTTGGTGGTGTCGAAGCCGTTGATGGTGCGCGTCTCGGCCGTGTTCTTGATCTCGAAGTCGACCTCGTATTCTTTCGCGTTGGGATCCTTCTCGGTCGGCTCCTCGGGCTCGTTGGCCTGCTCGCGGGCGTTCTTCTCGGCCTCGCGCTTCGCCTCTTCCAGCTGCTGGCGCAGCTCCGCGAAGGTGGTGACCTTGTAGGTTTTCTTCTTGAGGTCGAGGTCGTAGATCTTCTCCTCGGCCAGGTCGATGATCTGACCGGTCGAGTCCGACATGGTGGCCTTGCGGTCGCCCTTGACGGCCACGGTTGACGTCACGCCCTCGCGCGCGCCCTTGCCGCCAAACATGTTGACCAGCTTGCCGATGGCGCCACCCAACTGGAACTTGACGCGTTGGTCGGTGCGGACGTCGGCGCTGACGGAGGTGGTGGCGGCCGCCACCAGGAGGATGAACGCAAAAACGCGGGCTCGAGTCATGGGTACCTCTCCACTACACGGCGGGGGCTGAAGCCCCCGCCCTCCATTATCGCTGACCGACAACCTTAATAGCTGACCAACAACTTCGCGGCGGCCTGGATTTCCTGCTCGCTGACCAGGAACACCTCTTCGAGCGGCGGTGAATACGGGACGGGCGTGTCGAGCGCGCCGAGGATCCGGATGGGGGCATCGAGCGCTTCGAATGCCTCTTCCTGGATGATCGCCGCCAGGCTTTCGCCAATGCCTCCCGTGCGCGAATCCTCGTGCACGATCAGCACCCGGTTGCAGTGCCGCGTCACGGCGAGAATGGCCTCGCGATCGAGCGGCGCCAGGCTGCGCAGGTCGAGCACCGACGCTTCAATGCCTTCCGCCGCCAGCTTCTCGGCCACGCGCATGCAGTGGTGCACGTAGGCCCCGTACGAAATCATCACCAGGTCCGCGCCCGCCCTCCGTAGCGCTGCCTTCCCGATCGGGCACGGCGCGGGAGCGTCGGCGGGCAAGGCCTGCTTGACGCGCGGATCGCGGTAGAGCGCGATGTGCTCGTAGAACAGCACCGGATCCGGATCCGCCACCGCCGCCGCCATCAGGGCGCGGGCATCTTCCGGGGTTGAGGGGACGACGATCTTGAGGCCGGGCGTGCGGTAGAACCACGGCTCGGTGTTCTGGCTGTGGTACGGGCCGGCATGGCGCAACCCGCCCCACGGCATGCGCACGACCATGGGCACGCTGCCGCCCCACCGGTAGCGAATCTTCGCGGCGTTGTTGACCAGTTGATTGAAGCCGGTAGCCACGAAGTCGTTGAACTGCATCTCGCCGATCGGCCGCTGCCCGGCCAGCGCCGCGCCGACGCAGACGCCGAGCACCGCGCCTTCGGCCAGCGGCGAGTTGCGGATGCGGCTGCCGTAGTCCTTCAGTAACGGGCGCAACAGCAGGAACGCGTTGCCGTAGTGCCCGCCGACGTCTTCGCCGTAGACGAACACGCGCGGATCGGCCGCGAGCGCATCGCCGACGCCGAGCATCACCGCTTCGAGAAAGGTGTTGCCCTTCTTGTCGAATGGCAGCCCCGGCTCGAGCGCCGGCAGCGCGGCGATGGTGGGCACCGCCAGCCGGAGCGCCGGCTCCAGCACCTCGATGCGCTCGCGCGGCGCTTCGTCGTAATGCACCCCGACGCCGGCCATTTCCGGGCGCGGCCACGGCGCGTCGATCACGAGCTGTGCCTGGCGGCCGACCAGCTCGTCGGCCCAGGCCTTGATCGCGTCGAGCTCGCCGGCCTTGATCACGCCTTCGCTCTCGAGGCGGCGCGCGTACATCGGAATGGGATCGCGCTTGGCCCAGTACTCGTACAACTCGCGGTTGGCGTAGCCGGTCTCGAACAGCTGGTGATATTCCCACGACGGCGGCTGATCCTTGCCGAGGTACAGCATGTCGTCATGGTGCGCGTGGCCGCACATCCGCATCGCCACCACTTCGATCAGCGTGACGCCTTCGCCGGCGCGCGCGCGCTCGGCGGCCCAGGTGAAGGCGGCGGCGACCTCGTCCGGGTCGGTGCCGTCGATGGTCACGCCGGGAATGCCGTAGCCGGCCGCCTTGTCGGCGAACACGCGGGTCGCGGAGTTGTCGCGCACCGGCGTCGACAGCGCCGTCTGGTTGTTCTGCAGGCAGAAAACGGCCGGCAGCTTGGCCGCCGCGCACGCGTTGATGGCCTCGTGCCATTCGCCCAGCGACGAGCCGCCTTCGCCAATGAACGACAGCGCGATGCGATTACTCTTCTCGAGCGCGAAGGCCATGGCCATGCCGGCCATGGTCAGCGAGCCCACGGCGAGCGGCGCCGCGGCCGGCAGCACGCCCCACTCGAAGTCGCCGGTGTGCAGGTCCTTGCCGTCCATGGGCGGTCCCGACTTGCCCATCTGGGCACGCAACACCATGGCCACGGCCTCTTCGTCGTGACGCATCGCCAGCGTCATGCCGAGATCGCGAATCACCGGCGCCAGCACGTCGCCGCCCCAGGTGCCGTCGGCCTTGCGGTAGCTCGCGCCGCGGTGCAGGCGAATGGCGCCGGCATAAATCGCCTCTTGTCCCAGCGAGCGGAAGCCCTTGCCCTGGAACGCCATGTCGCCCCAGCGCACCTCGCCGCCCATGAAGAACTGCTTCAGGCGATTGTCGACGCTACGCGTGAGGCACATCCCCTTGAGAATTTCCTTGCGCTCGGCCTTGGTCAGCGACGCCTCGATCGCGGCCCGCCGCAAGAACCCGTCGCACGCGTCCACCACTTCAGCCCGCGCCTGCTCGAGCCGCTTGATGGCCGAGGTGCCCGGGGTGGTCTCGGCAATGCCCTCCGGTGCCGCGATCTGGTCGTACAGCGACTTCGTCAGCGCGCGCCGAAACGGGGGCCGAGCCGCGTCGAGCTTCACGGCGTCGCGACTCTTGATGTCGCCGATGCCCGAGGCGTCGAACGCCTCGAGGGCGAACTTCAGGGCGAAGGGATGGCGTTCGGCGACAAACGCGGCGAAACGGCTGGCGAGCCCGGTGAGGCGGGTGGCATCAGTGGTACGCGACATGCAGACGCCATTGTACCGAATGCGCGTCTTCTCGCTGGCTCTCGCGTGCGCCTGTCTCGCCGTCTCGTCCGGTTGCCGAACCGCTGCCGTTTCTGAGCGCTCCGCTTCACCGTGCGTGGCACGGCTGGCACAGGTCGACGGCCAGGCGGTGGCGTGGCATCCAGGCCCCACAGGTGATGCCTTCCAACTGGACCGCTGGTGCCGCGCAGTAGGACCGCCCATCCTCGTGCCGCAGCCCGGCTCACCCAAATCGGACGCCCCCCCGGCCCTCGAAGATCTCGTGGTGGTGACCTGGAACGCCCACCTGGTCGAAGGCCGGCTGCCGGAGCTGGTGCGCGCGTTGCGTTCCGGCGCGCTGACCGGCGGCGCCCCCGTCGATCACTTCGTGCTGCTGATCCAGGAGGCGTATCGCCGGGGAGCGGACGTGCCGCCCTTTCCCGAGGACGGGCGGGCGGCGTTTGGGATCGTGCCCCGCGATCCGCATGGACCGGACGCGATCGCCGAGGCCGTGTCCCTGGGGCTGGCGGTCTGGTACGTCCCGTCGATGCGGAACGGGCCCGAGATGCCCGAAGATCGCGGAAGCGCGGTCGTCTCCACCGAACCGCTGAGCGCACCGCAGGCGTTGGAGCTCCCGCTCGCGCGTCAGCGGCGGGTCGTCGCCGGAGCCACGGTGGCGGTTCGCACCCGGCGCGGCCACGAGCGTCTGCAGTTGTGGAGCGCGCACCTGGAACCGGTGAGTTCGCCACGGACGTTGTGGCTGTTCCACAACCCGCGGCCCGCGCAGGTGCGCGCCATCCTGTCGGTCCTGGCGACCCAGGCCGTGGCCGGCGCCGCCCCATCGGCGGGTGTGGTGCTTGGCGGCGACTTCAACACGATCAGAAACGGCGACGATGAAGGCGCATACGCGTTGGCGCGGGAATGGTCCACCAGCCTGGCCGCCGAAGATGGCCGCCGGACCCATCTGATGGGACGGCTCGACTACCTGTTCTTCCGGCTCGCCGGGAGCTGGCAGGCCCAGGCGCGCCGTGCCGACGACCGCTACGGCTCTGACCACTACCCGGTCGCCGGCCAGTTCCTCCCGTCGCGCTAGGCTAGAATCGATCCGTGATCGCGCCGAACGCGGCGGAGGTACTCAACCTGGTCGGCTTCGTCACCGGCACGGCGCTGTACGCCATGCTGCTGGCGCTGGTGCTGCGCGGTACGCCTGGCGCCAAGGTTCAGGACCACCCTCCCCCACCGTACCTGCCGCTCGCGACTGGCGTGCTCGGCCTGATCTGGAACCTCGGCGAACTGGCCGCGTATTCCCTGCCGCGGCTGGGCTATTTCAACGAGTCGATTGGCCTGTGGGCGATCGCGTTCCCGGCGCTCGGCCTGCTGGCCGCCGTCGTTGTGCATTCGGTCGCCCGCGCGCTGCCGCGCGGCGTCGTCCTGACCGTGATCGCCTACGGCTGCAGCATCGTTGCCTCGGTGCTGCACCTGCAGACGGTGATCACCGGCAATCCGGAACCTTCGTCACTCGCCTTTCTGATCCTGACTATTTGCTACGGCCTGATCATCCTGGCGCTCGGCGTACTCACGCGGGCGCAGGCGAATGGCCAGCGGGTGCTGTGGGTGTTGGCGCTGGCGCTGTTCGCCGTGTCGGCCTCGCACCTGGGCCGCTTCCACGCGGCGGCCGACGGCTGGGCGGTGGAGCTCGTCGGCCACCACGCCGCCATTCCCCTGGCGTTCGCCATCCTCTACCAGGACTACCGCTTCGCGCTCGCCGACTTGTTCCTGAAGCGCGCGCTCACGCTAATCGCGCTCGTCGCGATCGCCTTCGCGGGCTACAGCCTGGCGACGCTGCTGCCGGCCGGCCCGCTGGCCGCCAGCCTGTTGATGGCGCTATGGGTCGCGACCTCGCTCGTCTCGCCCTGGCTGCACCGGCTCATTGTTCGCTTTGTCGATCACTCGCTGCTCGGCCGCACCGACTACGCCGCGCTTGCGGCAGGCATCGGGCAGGCGCTGCAGGCGCGCAATAGCATCGACGGTGTGCTCGAGATGGTGGCCGAGCGGCTGGCGCCGGCGCTTGATGCGCGGCGCGTGTGGTGGGGGGAGGACGGCGCCGCGGCCGGCGGCGGTCTGCCACGGACCACGCAGGCGCTGGTGCCGACGACCGACCTGCCCCGCTACGTCGTCAACGTCGGCGAGCTCACCGGCGGCCGGCGGCTGCTGTCGGACGACCTGGCGCTGGTCGAGACGGTGGTGGCCACCGCGGCGCGGCGCATCGACCAGATCCGGCTCACGCACGAGCGCTACGAGGTGCAGCTGCGCGAAGAGGAGATGCAGAAGCTGACTGCCGAAGCCGAGCTGAAGGCGCTGCGCGCGCAGGTCAATCCGCACTTCCTGTTCAACGCGCTCACCACCATCGGCTACCTGATCGAATCGGCGCCGCCACGCGCCATGAACACGCTGATGCAGCTGACGGCGCTCCTGCGTGGCGTGTTGCGGTCCGAGGGCGACTTCACTACCCTGGGCCGCGAGATCGAACTGGTCGAGCACTACCTGAAGATCGAGCACGAACGCTTCGAAGAACGCCTGCGCGTGCACGTGAACGTGCCGCAGGCCTTGCGGCACTTGCGCATTCCGGCGCTCGTGGTCCAGCCGCTCGTGGAGAACGCGATCAAGCACGGCGTCGCACCGAGCACCACCGGCGGCGACGTCGAAGTGGCGGCCCTGCTCGATGCGGTCGATGGCGTCGAACGGCTGCACATCGTGGTTCGCAACACCGGCGCGCCGCTGCACCCAGGAGCCTTGCGCGACCTCGGCCGGCCCACGATCCCGCCAGGGGCGAAGGTGGGCGTCGATAACGTCAGGCGCCGGCTGGCGGGGCACTACGGCGCGAGTGCGACGTTGACACTGGCCGCCGAGGCCGGCCGCGGCACGGTCGCCGAGCTCGTGGTGCCACTCGCCACGGCTGCCGAACTGGAAAAGGACGATCGAGATGCCCAAGCTGTTGCGGGTCGTACTGGCCGACGATGAGCGGCCGGCCCGCCGCTTCCTGATCAACCTGCTCAAGACCTTCCCGGATGTCGAGGTGGTGGGCGAGGCGGCGAATGGCACCGATGCCATCGACCTGATCGAGACCCTGAAACCCGACCTGGCGCTGCTCGATCTCAACATGCCGGAGGCCGGCGGGCTCGACGTGGCGCGGCTGGTGACGGCCGGGGCGACGCCGTCGATTGCCTTCGTCACGGCGTACGACGAGTTCGCGGTGCAGGCGTTCGAGTTGAACGCCGTCGACTACCTGCTGAAACCGGTGGATCGCGACCGGCTCGCGACCACCCTCGATCGGGCGCGGACGCGCGCTGGCGCGAGCGAACCCGAGCGCGCCCAGGGACTGGCGGCCGCGTCGGCGGCGCTCGACACGGCCGTGCGCCCGACGTATCTCGAGCGCATCCCGGTGCGGCGGCGCGAGGAAACGGTGATCCTGCCGGTGCGGCAGATCGCGTCGGTGGTCGCCGAGGGCGACCTGCTCCACCTCACCACCGCGACCAACGAGCGCTTCACCATCTCGCACCGCCTGCACGCGCTCGAAGCGCGGCTCGACCCGCGGCGGTTCGTGCGTCTCAGCCGCGGCACGCTGGCGGCAGTGGATCAGATCCAGAAGGTCAGCCCGATGCCGGGCGGGACCTACCAGGTGCAGATGGTGAACGGACAGACGCTGTCAGTCAGCCGCATCCAGGCGCGGGTCCTGCGCGACACCTTGCTGCGCATCTGAATCAGGGATCAGGGATCAGGGATCAGGGATCGGGGATCGGGGATCGGGGATCGGGGATCGGGGAACAGGGATCAGGGCGGCGCGGATTGTGGCAGGATGGCGTCTATGCCCAGATACTCGCCCTTCGTCGCTCTGCTCGCGGTCGTCGTCATGGCCACCAGCCACACCTCGGCCCAGGGAGATCTCCTGGCACGGGCCAGGGCCTTGCACAAGCAGGTGCCGCTCATCGACGGCCACAACGATTACCCCTGGGCGCTGCGCGGACTCGATCCCGGGCGCGACTTCAGCAAGGCCGAGATCTCCAAGCCGGTGCCGTCGTTGCATACCGATATCCCGCGCCTGCGAGAAGGCGGGGTCGGCGGGCAATTCTGGTCGGTGTACGTGCCGTCGAGCATGCAGGGCAAGGAAGCGGTGCGGGCCACGCTCGAGCAGATCGACATCGTGCACCGCATGACGAAGCGCTGGCCCGAGACCTTCGAGATGGCGTATACCGCGGCCGACATCGAGCGCTCGTTCAAGGCCGGCCGCATCGGCTCGCTGATCGGCATGGAAGGCGGGCACTCGATCGACAACTCGCTGGCGACGCTGCGCATGTTCTACGCGCTCGGCGCCCGATACATGACCATCACCCACTCCGCCAACCTGCCCTGGGCCGACGCCAGCACCGACACGCCGGTGCTCGGCGGCCTGTCGAAGTTCGGCGAGGAGGTGATCCGCGAGATGAACCGGATGGGGATGCTGGTGGACCTGAGCCACGTGTCGCCCGGGACCATGGAAGATGCCCTGCGGGTGAGCGAGGCGCCGGTGATCTTCTCGCACTCGTCGGCCAAGGCGCTGTGCAACGTGCCGCGCAACGTGCCCGACAACGTGCTGCAGCTGACCGCCAAGAACGGGGGCGTGGTGATGGTGACATTCGTGCCCCAGTTCATCTCGCAGGCGGTGGCCGATCACGACGCAAAAAGGGCCGAGGGCCCCGCACCGCGGGCCACGCTCGCGCAGGTGGCCGACCACATCGATCACATTCGCAAGGTCGCCGGTATGGATCACGTGGGCATCGGCGGCGACTTCGACGGCATCAGCTCGGTCATCCTCGGCCTCGAGGACGTCTCGAAGTACCCGGATCTCACCGCGGAGCTGCTCAGGCGCGGCTACTCGGACGACGACCTCAAGAAGCTGCTCGGCCTGAACGTGCTGCGGGTGATGAAGGGTGCCGAGGCCGTCGCGGCGCGGCTGCAGAAAACCCGGCCGCCTTCGACGGCCACCATCGAGCAGCTAGACGCCAAGTAGTTGGCCACAGAGGACACAGACACAGAGGATGTTTTTCTAAATACCGGACCGCGGTATTAGAAACGAATCTCGGTGTCCTCTGTGTCCCCTGTGGCCCTATTCCGCGCGCAGGGCGATTAACGGGTCGACCGTGGTCGCCTTGCGCGCCGGGATCAGGCACGCCAGCCCGCCCGCCAGCACGAACACGACGGCCACGGCCGCAAAGATCAGCGGGTCGCGCGGGGCGGTCTGGTAGAGGTATGACGACAGCACCCGGCCGCCGGCCAGCGCACCGGCAATGCCAATCACCAGGCCAATCACGACCAGCGTCAAGCCCTGGCGCAGCACCATGATCAGCACGCTCTCCCGCCGCGCCCCAAGCGCCATGCGCAGGCCGAACTCCTTGGTGCGCTCGGTCACCGACGTGGCAATCACGCCGCCGATGCCGGCGAGCGTCACGAGCAGCGCCAGCGCCGCAAACACCGCGAGCAGCGTCGCCGTGAGGCGCGGGGCGGCCAGCGCCTCGGAACGCAGATCGTCCAGCGTCTGCACCTCTTCGACCGGCTGGTTCGGATCGACCGAGTGGATGACGCTGCGCAGCGTATTGCCAAAGGCCGCCGGATTGCCGGCGGTGCGTACCAGCACCTGGCCCGCGAAACCCTGGCGCGTCTGCGCCAGCGGCTGATAGACCTGCGCCACGGTTTCCTGGGCCAGGCCGAACTGCTTCACGTCACCGACGACGCCGACGACGGTGAACCAGTTCTGACCGCGATCAACCGAGATGCGGCTGCCAACCGGGTCGGCGCCTTCCCAGTACCGCGCCATCGCGCGGTTGATGACGACGACGCTCAGTGATTGGTCGGTGTCGAGTGGGTTGAACGCGCGGCCGCTGACGAGGGGAATGCCAATGGTGTTGAAATACTGGTCGCTGGCGACGCGCACATCCATGGTCGGACGCCGCTCAGGGTCGTCGCTGACGCGGCCTTCGATGTCGAAACGGATGGTGCCGGGCGCGCCACCGCCGAGCGGCACCGCATTGGTGATCGCCGCGCTGCTGACCCCGGGGGCGGCCTGCAGCCGCTCGAGCACCGGCAGGTAGAGCTTGCGCAGTTCGTTCACGTTCGGATACCGCGAGAAGTTGCCGTAGATCTGTGCCGACAGCACGCCGTCCGACCGGTAGCCGGTCTCGACCCGCTGCAGCCGATAGAAGCTGGCCAGCAGCAGGCCGGCGCCCACGAGCAACATCACCGACACCGCCACCTGCGCCACGATCAGCGCGCCCTGGATGCGGCGACGGCCGCCGGCGTCGCCGGCCTGGCCACCGCCCTGCTTCAACGCCGCCACCAGGTCGACACGACTACCGACCGCCGGCAGCGTGCCAAACAGCAATCCCGTCAGCACCGACACGCCCAGCGTAAACACCAGCACCACCGGATCGAGCGTGACCTCCCCGGTCCGCGACGTGAACCGGCCGACGAACGTGGTCAACATCCCGATCGTCACCCACGCGAAGCCGACCCCGACAAGGCCGCCACAGACGCCGAGCAGCATGCTTTCGGTGAGCAGCTGGCGCACCAGCCGCCCGCGTCCGGCGCCAAGGGCCGCGCGCATGGCCAGTTCGCGGTCGCGGCCGAGCATGCGCGCCAGCGTGAGGTTGGCGACGTTGGCGCACGCGATCAGCAGCACCAGCCCGGTGATGCCGAGCAGGATCAGCAGCAACTCGCGGGCGCCGCTGGTGAGCGCGTCGCGCACCGGCACGGTGGTGGCGCGGAAGCCGGACGTCTCGGGCCGGTAGACCTGCCGGTGGTCCTGCGTGAAGGTGTGGCAGATCGCGCCGACCGCGCTGGCCGCCGCCCCGGGATCGAGCCCCGGCTTGAGACGGCCGAACACGTTCAGCGCGGCGAAGGCGCGGCGGTTCTGCGCCATCTGCCGTTCGCCATTGGCTCGAAACGGGCACGCCAGCACCGGCATGTAGACGTCGTTCTCCTGCGGGTAGTGCGGCACGTTGGGCAGCACGCCAATTACGCGGTGCGGCCGATCGTTCATCTCGAACACCTGGCCGACGATGTTGGGGTCGCCGCCGAACTTGGTGCGCCAGTAGGTGTGGCTCAGCACCAGCACGGCCTCGGCGCCCTCGACATCGTCGGTGGCAGCGAAGGTGCGGCCGATGATCGGCTTGATCCCCAGCAGGTCGAAGAAGTTGGCCGAGACGACGCCGGTGTCAACGCGATCGGGTTCGCCGCGATTGATCAGGTCGAAGTTCATCTGGTGGTACTCGACCAGACCGTCGAACACGTTGGTGGCGCGTTCGCGGTAGTCGTAGTACTCGGCGATGGCCACGCCGACCGTGGGCTGGCCCGAGAGCGGCCGCGACTGCTGCAGCACCACCAGCCGATCGCCGTTCTCGTACGGCAACGGCTTGAGCAGCACGCCGTTAATCACGCTGAAGATGGCGGTGTTGGCGCCAATGCCGAGGCCGAGGGTGATGACCGCCAGGGCGGCATAACCGGGGCGCTTGACCAGCGCGCGGGCCCCGTAACGCAGGTCGGCGACCAGCGTCTCGAGCCAGCTCACGCCGCGGGCGTCGCGGGTTTCTTCCTTGTGCTTTTCCATGGGTCCAAAACTCCTGAACGCGCGCGTGCGCGCCTCGTCCGGGCTGAAGCCGAGCGAGATGTTCTTCTCGGTTTCCATCTCGATGTGGAACCGCATCTCGGCGTTCAGGCCGCGATCGAGTTGTTGGCCGCGCCACAGGGCCGGCAGGCGTTTCCACATACGTTTCCTATGCCTCGCTGGCGAGGATCTTCGCCACCGCGCCGGTCATTCGCTCCCACTGCTCGGTCTCGTCCCTGAGCTGCCGGGCGCCGGTGCGGGTGAGCTGGTAGAACTTGGCCTGGCGGTTATTCTCGGACGTGCTCCACTCGGAGTCGATCCAGCCGGCGGTCTCGAGGCGCTGCAGTGCCGGATAGAGCGAGCCCTGGTTGACGCGCAACACGTTGTCGGAAATCTGCTGGATGCGCTGCGAGATCCCCCATCCGTGTTGGGGCCCAAGCGCCAGCGTCTTCAGGATGAGAAGGTCGAGCGTGCCCTGGAGCAGGTCGAGTCTTGTCGGCATTCGATAGAAGAATGCGCCCGGCTCTTGTCGAATGTCAACAGGAGCGCGAAAAAGGCTGGGACGAACTAAAACAGGAAGGGAATCATCCGCCAGGTGCGGGCGCGGTACTGCTCGTACTCGGCGGCGCGCTTCCCGGTCGCGAGCCGGCGCTCTTCCTCTCGCGCCGACGCGACATAGCACCCGATCATGATCACGGCGGTCACCCCAAGCGCCACGCTGTGCATCGCCACGGGCGCCGCTAACCAGGCCAGCGCGTACGAGAGGTAGATGGGGTGGCGAATCACCCGGTACGGACCGGTCTGGAGAATAATGTCGCACTTGGGCTCGTAGACGAACGTGCGCGTCATCGGCGTGCGCCGCGCCGCCTCGATCGCGCTCAGGAACAGCGCCAGCGACACGGAATACATGCCGATGCCCACGCCCGCCCACAGGTCGGTGGCGGTGTTCAGCACGAGCAGGGCGAAGCCATGGGTGAGGCCAACCAACACGCTCAGGTCCTGGAACAAGCGCTGGGGCCGCGAGAGCGTCGGCGGTTGCACAAAGAAATTCTGCAGCGCGACGGCAAACACGATCAGGGTGGAGCCGCCGACGACGGCCAGGGCCCACTCGAGCAGGGTATCGGGAAATTGTGCTGACACGGGGCGCTCAGCAAGCTTAATGCCGGATTGGCGCGTACCCCCACGCCAGCACGAATATTGTGTGCAATCGGCGGTTCAGCGGAAGAAACGGACCAGGCCTGGAATCGACGGCAGCACCCCGCCTGCCTTCGCGCGGTAGACTCGATAGGCGTCGCCAAAGTGCGCTTCGAGCCGGCGTTCCTCGCGCCGCGCCGCGAACACATACAGGCCCACCGCCAGCAGGCCCGAAATCGTGATGACCGGGCCGTGGGTCGCGACCGGCGCGGCCAGCCACGCCAGCGAGTACGCGATATAGAACGGGTGCCGCACGACGGCGAAGGGACCCGTGGTGATGAGCGCCCTTGGCATGGGCTCGTCGACCAGAGTGCGCGGCAACTTCACGCGGCGCGCCGATTCGAGGGCGGCCAGGAACAACAGCGTCGCGCCCATATACATGGCAATACCGGCCGCGGCCCACCGCGGGCTCACCGATCCGAGCAGAAGAATGCCGCCGACGTGGATCACGGCCAAGCCGACGCCGACGTCCTGCAAGGCGCGAATTCTGGGGCTATTGACTCGCGAGTCGAGAAAGAAATCCTGCAACGCCACCGCAATGATCACACCGGTGGCGGCGGCAACCGCGAGCAGCACCCAATCGAGCGGCGTCTGTGGCAGGACACGCATGGCGGCAGTAGGGTATCGCGGAAACCGCGGGACCGGTGCGTCCATTGATGGTGGGAGGCGGTCTGGCCGATATGTCAGAGTGTGCAGATGGGTCCGCGTGTTCGTTCATTGAAGTCTTATACTGGCCGCAACTTTAGATGATCCGACGACTGCTGTCGTTTTTCAGGACGTACCGGAAGGCCCGCAGGCTGGGATTCACCGTGGTCGATGCGATGCGCGCAGCGCGGGTCAACTCGCGCGGCGCGGGTTGGTAGCCTCAGGCAAGCACCAACTGTTCGGTTCGTCGCGGTTCGGCGTTTTGGGGGGTGAGGAGAGTTCAGATGGCCCCCCAACCGTCGGTCACTTGCCCAGCCGTACCAGGCCGCAGCCTGGTTGAGTCCCAATTCGAACTGATTCAAGCCACCGTTCGCGCCGTCGCCTGGAGCGCGCGCCTGCCGGTCCAGGATCGCGGCGATTTCGAGTCGTATGCCTGGATGAAGCTGCTCGAAGCCGACAGCCGCAAGGTGGCGGCATTCCGCGGCGACTGCACGTTTCCGATCTTCATCCGAATCGTGATCAAGCGGATCCTGTTGGACTACCGCAATAGCCGTTGGGGGCGGTGGCGCGCGTCCACCGACGCGCGGCGCGCCGGTGCGGAAGTGGTCGAGGCCGAGCGACGAATCCTCCGCGATGGCTATCCGGTTCACGCGGTGGCCACGCGCGGCCACGCCGGCGTGGCGGCGCTGGTCGCCCGGCTGCGCGCCGGTGGACACCCGGCCAGCGGCCGGCGCGTTCGCGAAGAACCGCTCGAGCTCGTGCTGGAGACGGCATCGAAGGAACCTAATCCGGAGGAGCAGGCACTGGCCAACGCCAGGAAGGCGCGCTCGGCGACGGTGTCGCGCGCGCTGCTCGACACGCTGCGCCAGTTGAGCGCCGACGACCGCCGGCTGCTGATGTTGCGCTACGCCACCGGCCAGCCGGTCAGCCAGATCGCATTCACGGTGGGACAGGATCAAAAGCGCCTGTATCGGACCTACGAGCGCATTCTCAGCCAGCTGCGCGGCGAGCTCGAGCGCGCCGGTGTCTCGCGTGGCGAGGCGCGCGAGGTGGTGGCCGATGGCCTCGACTCGCGGCTCTTCGCGACGACGCCGTGCGCCACCGGCCAGGATGCGCACCGGCGCCGGGCGCCGGCATGCCCACTTCGGCCACGCCTAGGCACCCGCGAATACCGTCACGACCCAGGTAACGCACCGGCGCAGGCGGCCGCTATGGCCTGAGGCTGCGGGCGGGCGGGGACCAGAAGAATCCCACCAGCGTCATCGGTTGGTTGAATACGGCGCTGCGGATGTTGCGGATGACGAGTCTACTGCCATCGACTTGATCGACCGGATCGGGGCCATCCTTCTGGGACCACACCCCGGAATCATCGAGCCGGAGACAGTGAAAGTCCTGGTAAATGCCCATTTTTGATCGCAGGCAGATCGCGAGCAGATGGGTGTTTGCGTCACCCGTGCACACCGTTGGCGGGCGCATGCCGTCCCAGACCAGGTTGTCGTATTCGGCGGCGCGGCGCATTTCAGCCGCGTCCGCCCACGTCGTCAACCCCCCAGGCATGGCACCCGTCATGGACTGCCCAAACACGACGTCGTTCGCGTAGTTGTAGCAGTTGTTGCTCTTTCTGTGGGTATCCCAGAAACTCGGCGAAACAGGGTACGTGGGAGCGTCAGGGCAGACGATTTCCGCCGGGCCGCTTGCGATGCCGGCGATGGTGTGGGTCGCCGCTGGGGTACTCGACAATTGGGCGAATGTCAGGCCGAGCGACATCTTGATGGCGAGCGGCGCGGTGCCGTACAGCCAGGATTCAAGTAATCCCGCAGTGTCCCAGAACAGGCTTGTTCCCGACAAGGCGCGGGCGCTCCAGACGTGAAGCGAGATCTCACTATCCTCGCCACTGCCGCGTACATCGAATCCACGATAGCCCGACGCGGGCGGCGCGAACTCGACCGACACGTTGAGGTCGAAGGCCCCGCCCTGTAGCTGCCCCAGCGCCGTCTTGAATAACGGCAGGTCATCGGTATTCAGCATCCACGCCGGATTGCGAATGCCTGAGAACAGGATCAGCTCAACGCGAATGGCCATCTCACCTCACTCCGACATTCCGCCCGGGTGCCGGCGCCGGTCGGCGGCCTGGATGCCAACGCCAACAACATAGATGGGACATTCGGTCACGCCATCGAGGCCCAGTATGGATTCGATCTCCGCCTCGCGAAACGCCATGGTGCAAAAGGGCGCCAGGCCCATCTCTGTCGCCAGCAGACAAAAGGACTGCCCAAGATGGCCGGCCTCGATCAACACGGCCCGATACACGCGGCTGAACGGGTAACGCCACATGGCGCGGGCAAACACCGGGCACATGACGATCGCCGCAGCCGCCCCACGAAAGTAGTTCTGACCGGCCAGGCAATGCACCAGTTCGGCGGGCTGACATCCGCTGCGCACACCCACCAGTTCATGCGCTTCCGCATCGTAGTGATACCAGCCAGGCTCGAGCCCGTTGACGTCCAGAACCGCGACGTACGCCTCGATGGAGTGCCGCGCACCGCCCGAAGGCGAGGTCTTCAGCGGCACGCGGCTTTGCCCCGGCACGTTGCCCCACGCCTGCACGCCCCACGTATGGAACAACAGTGCTTCGAGCGCCTCGCGCTGAAGGCTGCCGGCGCCGAAGTTGCGCCACGTCCGGCGTTCATGCAGGGTCTTCGTGACCGGCGTGGCCAGGTCCTTTGATGCCAGGCGAGTTCGACTCCCGGCGATCTTCTTGCACGCGGGTGGTGGTGGCTCGACCACCGCCTTGGCCCGCAGCACCTGCTCGTACGCGATCAGGTCGTCTGGATACGAGCCATCCTTGGTCGCGAAGTGGAACGCCACGGCCTCCGGACTCCAGGGCGCCCAGACGCTGAGATCCCGGATCGGATCGGTGGTGCGATCGAGGATCGAGGCATCGGCGAGCAGCGTCAGCAGTTGCGTGGTCGATTCGAGGGAGCCCAGTTCCGGGCAGCCGGCGAGCACCTCTGGCGCCGATCGCCAATCCGTCAACGCTTCCAGCATCGGCACGCAGAGCGTCGGCAGAGGCGTCACACTGTGAGTCATCCAATTGGTCGCCTGAAGCCCTGCCCCCTCCCAGTGCAGCGTCAACGTGGACGAACGCCGAAAGCGTTCGTCCACGCCATTGCGCTCCAAGTCGGTCACTCCACTTCGAACAGGCAGAACAAGCCCTGCCAGCCACAAGTGGCTCTAACGGCCTCACGAGCCTCTGTCAGCCTGGCGATCGCGGCCTCCACCTTCGCCAATGTGTTGGCCTCGTTATGTTCCGTGTTCGCCGGATGCCCATCGGCCGGCTTCACCGTGAGCGAGAGATTTCCGGACTCCAGCTTCATCCGGAGGAGCTCGAGGCGATCGATGCGGAGCTGAATTTCGTCCTGCAGTTCCTTGTTGTCAACACTGACAATCTCAACGGGCTTCTCTGCCATGCCTGCTCCCTAGGGTTGTGCGCCGAGTCCTGCCCGGCGCAACAGTTCACCGAATCTCGGATCGGTCCTCAACGGATCGACTCGAGGGTCCACTCCAAGCCACAACGCATTCGTCGAACGCTGGGCCACCGCCTCTTCGAGGATCGCCAGGGCGTCGTCGAAACGCCCCTCGGCAACGGCCAGGTACGCCAGGCTGTCGGGCCCGGGGGTCTCGCCCGCGCGCCGCCTGGTTTCCAGTTCCTGCATCACGGCGCCGGCGTCGTCCTGGCGTCCGGCCGACAGGTAGACCCGCGCCAGTTCGGACAGCCACCCGACGTTCCGGCTTTGCGCGAGCGCCTGCTGGATTTCGGCAATCGCCGCATCAAACAAGCCGCGGGCGCTGTAGATCCGTCCCAACCCAAAATGGGCGACCCCGTAGCCGGGCGAGAGGGACAGGGCCCGTCGCATCTCAGATTCCGCCTGCGCGAAATCGCGCGCATAGTAATACAGGGTGGCCACGGAGGTCGTGCGATTGGCGATCAGGGGCTCGCGCTCCCTCGCCTCCAGGCCCATGGCGATGGACTCGGCGAATCGTCCTTGCGCCGCCAGCAGCATCGCGAGCCGCTGGCGCGCCAGTGCGTAACTCGGACTGGACGCAATCGCCTGCCGATAGGTTTCCTCCGCCAACGGCAAGTCCCAATCGAAGTAGAACTGGACCGTGGCCAACGCGGTCAACCCGACCGGCAGTTCGGGGTCAAGCGAGAGCGACCGACGGGCCAGTTCCCGGGCGTGCTCGATTCGGGGCGCCCGCTCCGGCAACGCCGACAGGTCGGCGAGTCGATGCTCGATCAACGCCAGTTCCGCCCAGGCCTCGGCAAAGGTGGGCTCCAGTTCGATCGCCCGCTTGAACAGGGAAGCTGCCAATGCGGCCCGGCGATCGTCAAACGCAATGGTGGTCTCCACCAGGCCGCGGACGTAGGCGTCCTGGGCCTCGGGATTGAGCACACGTTCCGCCAGGGCGCGCCGTTCGCCGGGCGACAGATCCAGCATCAGGCGCGTGGCCACCAGCCTGGAAATTTCGGTTTGGGCACTGATGATGCCGGCGCGATCGCGAATGATTTCGTCGCCCCAGATGGTCTTTCCGGTGGCCGGCTCTGACAGGCGCACGTTCAACCGGAACGCGTCATTGACCTGGTCAAGCGATCCCGCCAGCAGGAGACGGACCCCGAGGCGGGACGCCTGGCCGTCGGTCTCCGCCGTTGGCGACAGATTGCGGACGGCGTCGTAGGACGGCACCCGCAACGAGCGAATCCTGGCGAGGTTGGAAATCAGCAGTTCGGTCATCCCGGTGGTCAGGTAGTCGAGGTCCGGGTTTCCGGTCCGGTTGAGGATTGGCAGGACGGCGATGGAGGTGTCGCTTGGTTCGACCGAGGTGAACCGGGTGATCGCCGCCCCGCTCAGCACGACGGCAAGCGCGGCGGCCAGCCAGAGCACCAGGCCGCGCCAGCCCCGGCCGGTCGTCACCGGGTCGGCGGCGGTCGCCACGCTGGTCGAGAGGACGTCCGACAGGTCAGCCTCGAACTCGCCGGCCGTTCGCGTGCGCCGCGCCGGGTCATGCTCGACGGCGCGAGAGACGGCGCGAACGAACTCCGGGGCCAGGTCCGCTCGCACATCGAGCAGGTTCCGGCCGCTCCGATCGAGGTGCGCCTGGCGCAGCGCCGCCAACGAGGCGGCGGCGATCGGAAACTGCCCGGTCGCCAGATAAAACAGGGTGACGCCAAGGCTGTAGACGTCACTCTCCGGTGTCGCTGGCGTGCCGGCCAGCACCTCGGGCGCCATGTAGAGCGGCGTGCCGGTCTGATCGGCGACGGCATCACCCGGCAACAACACCGAGCTGGCGCCGAGGTCCATCAAGACAATGCGGCCGCCCGCCTCGCGCATCACGTTCTGCGCCTTGACATCCCGATGCACCAGGCCGGCGGCGTGAATGGCCGCCAGCGCGCGGCACAAATCGCGGCCGATCAAGGCGGCCTCGTGCGCGCCGAAGCGCCCCTGCTCCTTGACCAGCAGGTCCAGCCGCTTGCCGCGGACGAACTCCATCCAAATGCCCGGCAGGCCCTCGTGCACGTCGGCGCCAAACACCGTGACGACGTTCGGGTGCCGCACCCGCGCCAGGCGCCGGCCCTCTTCGATCACCGTGGCCGGCTGCGAGGACCGCGGGAACAGCTTGAGCGCGACCTCGCGATGAAGATGGGTGTCGAGGGCGCGGTAGACAATGCCGAACGAGCCGCGGCCCACCTGCTCGAGCAGCTCGAGATGCCCCCAGCGCGAGGCGACCGGCCGGTCGTCGGCCGGGCTCGACGGATCGCCCGGCAACAGGTCGTGCAGCTGGCGGTGCGCCGCGGCGACCTGGGACACGGCCACGAGCTGATCGGCCACCGCGCGGTCGTCGGCCGAGAGGCCGGCGAATGCCGCGTCCCAGTCGACGCCGGCAAAATCGGCGACCCGGCCGGCGGTGTCGATCAAGGGGTCAGGCTTCATTCTTCATGACCTGGGCGAGGCGCAGGATGGCGCGGCTGACCGTCATGCGGGCGGCGTCGGGCGACGGCTTACCAATCAAGTCGGCGATCTCCTGGTACGAACACCCCATCTCGACACGCGCGATGACCGCCTCCCGCGCTTCGGGTTCGAGCAACCGCAGCGCGCGCTCGTAGCGCTCCATCGTCTGTTGCCCAATGGTCGCCTCGAGCGGGCTGGCGCCGCTGAAGAGGAGGTCGTCATCGAGCTCATCGCGGTGCGGACGGCGCGCCCGGCCGCGCGCCTCGTCTTTGACGCGATTGAGGATCGCCTGCCGCAGGTACGCCTGGAAGGCGCCTTCACCCCGCATTTCGAAGGTATTCAGGGAGCGCACGGTTCGCACCAGCGTGTCTTGCACGAGGTCGTCCGTATCTGACAGGTCACGCACCCAGCGCGGCAACCGGCCCGAGGCCCAGCGCGTCAGCCGGGGCAAAAACCGGTCGAGCAGCCGGCTCAACGCCTCGGCGTCGCCGCTCTTGGCCATGGCCACGAGCTGGATGGTAGAGGTCGCGGACGGATCGCTGCCCGGGTCCAAGCGGCGATTCTAGACCAACTGCCGGGCTGGCAGCGGCGACCCGCGCGCGAACGCCAGCAAGGTGTGCAACGCCTGGCATACCGAGGTAGACGGACACGGAATGGAGTTTCCGGGTCCGTCGCGCCGGGCTGCCCTATTTGATGGCGGCGATGATGCGCTTGGCGAACTCCCCTTCGTTGCCGGCGTGCCAGCGCCACACCACCACCAGGTCGTGATCGGGAGAGATCAGGATGGTGTTGCTGCCGGCGCCGCGGGCGCCGTACACGTTTGCGGGCAGGCCCGGATAGTTCTTGCCCGCCGTGTTCAGCCACCACAGGTAGCCGTAGTCAGGACCGTTCGCGCTCGGCGACACCGCGGCCTTGACGAACGCCGGCGGCAGGATCTGCTGGTCGCCCCACTTGCCGCCGCGCAGCCACAGGTAGCCGAAGCGCGCCATGTCCCACGAGTTGATCCACACGCCGCCGCCCCAGCGCGTGCCGCCGCTGACCGACGGCATCTTCCGGCCGTCGATGGTGACGTAGCTGTTGTGGTACGGCACCCACTTCCACGAGTTGGAGCCGCCGATCACGTCCATCACCTCGTCGCGGAACACCTCGGGCACGGGCTTGCGGAACGTCTGCAGCAACGACATGCCGAGGCGGTTGATGCGAACGTCGTTGTACTCGTAGAACGTACCGGGCCGCTTCAGTTCGCGAGGCTTGCGTTCGCCGTCGCCGAATGCCTCGGCGCCGACGAAGTCGTGGTTCTTGCCGAACATCGCGCCTTCCCATTCGGTTTCCTGCTGGAGGTGCATCTTCCAGGTGACCTGCGCGTTGCGCGGCGAGTCGTAGCCGCCGTCCTTGACGGTGGCGCCGACCGGCGCGTCGAGGTTGGCGATCTTGCCGTCGCGGATGGCGATGCCGGCGACCGTCGCCATCATGCTCTTGGCCACCGAGTAGGTCGGATCGACCCAGGTCGAATCGCCGAACTCGGCGACCACGTAGCCCTTGTAGATGACCAGGCCGTTGGTCGTGGCGCGCTTGGTCGGGACCGAACCGAGCAGGGTGCCGAAGATCTTCTCCTGGTCCGAGAAGTCCATCTCGCGCCGCGACTCGCGGGTCTGCGCCCAGGCGACGGCCTCGGCCAGCCTGGCGGGGTCCAGTCCCAACTCCGCAGGAGCCTTCTTTTCCCAGGTCCCCGCGGGTGGATAGTACTGCGCAGTCTGCGCGGCAGGCGCGGCCGCCAGATACATCCACAGAAGCACGCAAGCACAGAAACACGGAGCCAGGGCTCCAAAGGCCACTGCGCGGAGGCGTCGAATTCCGGTCGTCATAAAATGAGTTTCCGTGTTTCCGTGTTTCCGTGTTTCCATGCGACGCATTCTAATATCCCGGCCCCAACAACACCGCGTTCATAAACAACAACATCGTGGATTCCGTGAACGCACGATAGTTCGGATCCTCGGCAAAGCCGATCACGTGGCCTTGTCCGAAGGGCTGGTGCATGAGGAACGCCTTCTGCACGAGGATGTCCTGGGCTTCGGGCCAGATCAGGCCCGAGGCGATCAGCTGGTCCTTGGTCGCGTAGATGCCGACGTTGCGGCCGCTGTTCAACTTGAGCGGCGCGAACACCCGGTTGCCTTCGATCATCACCTGCGTCTCGGCATCGCTGCCGGCCGTCAGCCAGTGATTGGTGTCGAGCGTCACGCGCAGGATGGCACCGGGCTGCGACGCCGGCCGCTCACGATCGGGCTGGATCGCCTTGTCGTAATCGAACGCCTCGCCCGGCTTGGGCGCAGCACCTGAGGCACCCGAGGCACCTGAGGCACCCGCGCCACTGGGCGGCGGGATGTCGGGCCGCCCGTCTTTCAGCAGCCCCGTCGTCTCCAGCAGGCCGACGTTGGCGCCCGTCGCCCACCTGGTGGCTTCGGCCATGGTGACCAGCGTGCCGCCACTGCGCAGCCAGTCCTTCACGCGGTTCAGCACGGCCTCGTTGATGGTGCCGGCAAAGTTGCCCGACGGCATCACGATGACGTCGTAGTCGTTGAAGTTGGCACGGCCGAGCGAGCTGGTCCGCACGGCGGTCACGTCCTGGCCGAAGCGCCGCTCGAGCGTGTACCGCGTCCACCCGGCCGACAGCGTGCTCGTGGGCGTGTCCCAGACCAGCAGCACTTTCGGCGCCTTCAGCGCCTGCACGTCGTTGCTGCCGAGCGAGGTTCCTTCGTCCACCCACGATGAATCGATCGGCACCAGGTCGACGCTGTGACGCCGCGCCAGCGCCGTGAGCTTCGCGTTGAGGTCAGCCGGATTCTCGATGTTGCGGAAGAAGGCGGTGCCAATCGGGTAGCGCCGGCCGTTGTGCGTGAACGCGCCGCCGACGCTCCGGATCTTGAGGCCCTGTTTCAAGGCGTCAGCCGCGACCGCCGCCGCGCCCGATCCCCACGGCATCAGGTAGCCGACCTTGGCCGCAGCCAGCGTCCGCGCCGGCATGGGCGCGTCGTACTGCGAGGGCATGGCCGTCGTCTTGACGGCCACCGCGGTGGGGCTGGTGACCAGCTCAACGTCGAACAGCATCGGCAGGTTCCACGCGGTGATGTCGTAGATCTGGTCGTTCAGGCGCATCTTGCGGCGCTCTTCCTGCTTGCGGACGAACTCGGCCGGCATGTCGGTTTTTGGATCCAGCAGGTTGCGCGCCATGCGCGCGGTCGGCTGCGCGTTGGAGACGATGAAGGTGCCGGCGGGCAACGTGCGCGAGGCCAGCTTGATCGGTTCCTCGGCGCGGCGGACTTCAATGCCCTGCGTCGCCAGGTTACGGGCCAGCAGCTCGGCACGCGACGGATCGTGTCCCGGCACGATCAGGTACTCGCGTACCGGCCCCTTCTCGCCCTCGGCCACGGCGCTGCGCCGGTACTCGAGGTAATCGCGCATCAGGCGCTCGCGGTTGCGGGCCGCGGTGATCGCGGTAGTGATGGCGGCGTTGAAGTGATGCATCACGCCGTCGCGGTAAGTCAGCGTGTCGCCGTCGCTCCGGGCAAAGGCCAGGCCGCGGGCCGACGCTTGTTCGTAGGTCATGCCGATCGAGCCCTGGAAGGTCGGCCACGAATCGCCGTAGCCCGGATAGAACGCGTCGTAGACCTCGCGGATGTAGTACGCCCAGCCGCGCTCGTCGAAGCGGGCGCCGTTGGCGCGACCGAGCAGTTCCCACGCCGCGATCTGGCTCTTGGTAATGTGCGGATTCAGCGGGTCGGCCGGCGGCGCGAAGTAGTAGCTGTTGTCGCCGCCCATCTCGTGCAGGTCCACGGTGACCTGCGGCACGTACTCCAGCCCGATCTTGATGCGGCCGCGCGTCTCGGGCTGCGACTGGGCGAACCAGTCGCGGTTCATGTCGAACAGGTAGTGGTTGCTGCGCCCGCCGGGCCACGGCTCGTCATGCTCGGCACTGTATGGCGCGGCATCGGGCGTGGCGGCGCGTCCCAGCAGGTTCTGGGCCACGAACCGGGCGCGGCCATCCGGATTCTGCATCGGGTCGATCAGCACCAGCGCATCGCGCGTGACCGCGTCCACGCCGGCGTCGCCCTGGGACGCCAGCAGGTGATACGCCTCGGCCAGCGCCGCGTCGGACGAAGAGATTTCGTTGCCGTGCACGCCGTGCACCAGCCACACCACGACCGGAAGCTCGCGGGCCAGTCGGTCGGATTCGGCCGGCGCCACGCCGCGCGGATCGGCAAAGCGCTGCAGGTCGGCCTTCACCTGTTCGAGCTTCGCAATGCGATCGGCGCTGCCGATCACCATCAGCCACAACGGACGCCCTTCCCAACTGCGCGCGTACTCGATCAGCCGCGAGCGGGTGGGCGCGGCCTTCTGCAGCGCCTGCAGATACTGGGCAACGCCTTCCGGCGGCGTGATTACCTCGCCGTGGTCGTGCCCCAGCACCTGCTTGATGGTCGGGATGGCCGGGTCGTACTTCGCGCCAGGCCACAGAGCCGGTTCCTGCGCTGCCGCGGATGTCAGCCACAGAGGACACAGAGAACACAGAGCCAGAACACTAAAGACAAGACGCCTGCTCATTTGTCGAAATACTCCACTAGCTGTTGCGCGAAGCGGCCGATGCGGTCTTCGGCCTCGCCGTAGTTGCCGGTAATCGCGTTGCCCAGAAACGACACGACGATCGGTCCGGAACGCGCGTAGATGATGCCGACATCGTTGGCCAGCACCGGCGGGAAATCGCCGGTCTTGTGCGCGACGGGCACCGAGAGATAGTGATTCAGGCGGCGCTGCCCGGCCAGCTGGGCGCGCAGCATTCGCAACATCTCGTCGCAACTGGCCGCCGAGGCGATGGTCTTCTTCTCGATCGCCTCGAGCATCTGGCCGGTCGCCCGGGCGCTGATTTCACCCAGCCAGTACGATCGATCGCTATTGGTCTTGCCATTACGATCATCGGTCGGCTTGAGCGCGTTGTACTTCGCGAACAGCTCGCCGGTGGTCTGCGTCAGCTTCAAGCCCTCGCCGTACCCCTGTTCCTTCAGCCACGCGTTGACGCGCGCGACGCCGCCCACCCTGGCGATCGCCAGGTCGGTGGCGGTGTTGTCGCTGGTGATGATCATCTGCAGCAGGACGTCGCGAAAGGTCGGCTGCAGGCCGGCGTCGTGGTGTCGGAAGATGCCGGAGCCGCCGCGGATGTCTTCTTTGCGGACGGTGACGCGCTCGTCCAGCTTGATCTCGCCGCGCTCGGCCATCTGGAACGCCAGCACCAGGACCGGGATCTTGATGACGCTGGCGCTGTTCAGCAGTTCTTCGTCACGCACGCCCGCGGCCTCGCCGGTGGTGAGGTGCTTCACCCAGATGCCGGCGGTCCCTGGGAACTCTGCGGCCACGCGCGTGAGCAGCGCGCCGAGCGGCGTTGTTTGCTCGGCCGTTGAAAACGAGGCCAGGCCGAGCGCCAGCAGCGCAACGACAGGTTTCACGCGCCCTAGCTTATTGCAAATGGGTTGGGGCTTGGGGCCTGGGGCTTGGAAGGCGTTTCGCCAGATAATCGGGGGGATGGCCCACCTTTACCCCATTCGCATGACCTGGACGGGCAACACCGGCACGGGGACCGCGCACTACAAGGGCTACGAGCGGACCCACGAGTATTCGGTCCCGGGCAAACCGGTGATTCCTGGTTCGTCAGACCCCGCGTTCCGCGGCGACGCCACGCGCTACAACCCTGAAGAACTGCTGGTCATGTCGCTGTCGTCGTGCCACATGCTCTGGTATCTCCACCTCTGCGCCGAGGCCGGCGTCGTGGTGACTGAGTACGTGGATGACGCGGTGGGGACGATGGTCGAAGTGAAGGAGACGGGCGGTCACTTCACGGAAGTGATCCTGCGTCCGCTGGCGACGCTCCAGGCGGGCAGCGATGCGGCGCTGGCGGCGCAACTTCACGAGAAAGCGCACCACCTGTGCTTCGTCGCCAACTCGGTGAACTTCCCGGTCCGCTGCGAACCGTCCTTTCGGTCCGCCTAAAGGCGTTACGCCCATCGGTGAGGAAGGGACCTTCTTACACGCCGTACTTTTCGGGATCCCAGAGCAACCCGAGTTCGGTCGGCGGCGCCATGTAGCCCGCCAGCGCCGACGCTGCCACCACCGATGGCGAGGCGAGATAGCCTTCGCCGCCCAGTCCCATCCGGTTCTGCCAGTTGCGATTGAACGAGGTGATCGCGCGCTGGCCCTTCTCGAGGGCATCGCTGCCCTGCCCGAAGCAGGGTCCGCACCACGACGCGCGGATCTGGCCGCCGACGTTGCGGAAGACATCGGCGATCGACTCGCCGCCCAGCCGCGGATCCGGCCGCTCGATCAGCAGCTTGACGCCGCCGGAGCCGGGGAACACCACCAGTTCTTTCTGGACCTTCGTCAGTCCCTTCGCGCGCGCCGCGACCAGCACCAGCGCCGCCGACAGCAGGTCGTCGTAGCTGCCGTTGGTGCACGAACCGATCATCGCCTTGTCGAACTCGATCCGCTCGCGCGCGACCTCTTCGGCCGGGAACGCGTTGCCCGGGCTGAACGGCTTGGCAATCATTGGCGTGATCTCGTTCAGCACGAGTTCCTCATCGATCTCGAAGCTCGCGTCGGGCCCGCAGCCGAACTTCGGATACGGCAGCTCGGTCATGCCCTTGGCCTTGTACCAGGCATAGGTGATGTCGTCCGGAGCGAAAATGCCGTTCAGCGCTTCAGCCTCGGCCATCATGTTCGCAATGGTGTTGCGGAACGCGATCGGCAGCTGCTTGTCGGCGTCCACCAGTTCCACCGACATGCCCTGCGACTGCCTGGCGCCCCACCGGCGTAGCAACTCGAGCACGATGTCCTTGCCGGTCACCCACGGGCTCAGCTTGCCGCGGAACGTCACGCGCCGTTCCTTCGCCATCGTGAAGTAGATGTAGCCGGTGGACCAGCCGAAGCCGAGCGTGGTCGAGCCGACGCCCATGCCGACGGCGCCGTACGCGCCATAGGCGCGGCTGTGCGAGTCGGCGCCGGGAATGAACTGCCCCGGCACGACCAGACCCTGCTCGGGAAAATAGAAGTGGAAGATGCCGTCGCCGGGCGTGGCGTAGTACGGCTTCTTGATGTCGTGAAACGCCGCGAACTGCCGCCCAATCCCCGTCTGCTTGTCATCGTCTGGCTTGCCGGTGAAGACGAAGTGATCGTTGGCGACGGCGGCCTGGCGCGGCAGGATCGAACTGCCGCCGGTGATCTGGTTGAAGGTGTGGATCGAGAACGGCGCCGTGCCGTCGGACGCCGGCAGCAGATCGGCGTACACCCGCAGCGTCGCGCCCGGCGCGACCTCTGCGTCCTTGTCCACCCGGTGCGCCCACACGATCTGCGCGGTGGTGGACATGGTGCGCGCGAGCGTCGCGTCCGGAAAGATCACCTCGGGTGTGCGCTCGACCGACGAGCGGAACTCGCGGCGGCCGACAGCGAAGATGCCGCCGCTCTGCCGAATCTCGTCTTCCTTTGCGCTGAGCGGCACCGGCGTGTAGGTCCTGCCCTGCGTGAGGTTGACGATCTGGCGCGAGCCGGTTTCGAACGTGAACGCGTCGCCGTCTTTCGCATCGGCCACCGCCTCGGGACTTTGCACGACGTGCAGGCCGAGGTTGAACGAGTTGCGGCGGAAGATGTCGCCCATGTTGTGGCCGCAGATGATCACCATCTCGAGGCCGACCTCTTCAGCGATCGCCTTGAGGCCGGCCGGCGACATCTCGCGCGAGCTGCCAATCGCGAACCGGTCACCGGCAATCACGAACGTCTCGCCCTTGTGGACGCGGGCGCGGAAGTCGGGCATCAGGTAGCGAAACGAGCCGGCCTTCCAGCGTTCATCGAGCGTCTCCAGGCTTTCCGAGACGCAGTCGGCCGCCGGCGTGATTTGGTCGGTATCAATGGCGTCGAGTTTCTTGCCGGGCTTCCTGGGATCCCAGAGGATCAGCGCCGTGCCGCGAATGCTCCGGCTGGCGTCGCTGCCGGCCAAGTCGGCAGGACGCGGCGTGGGCAAGGTATCAAGGGTGAGGCCCGGCTTCAGGATGGCGGGTTTCGCAATCTGCATAACCTAACGATTGTAACTTGCCGGCCCGCCTGCGCTCGCCTGGCGAGCTACGGCGAGGTCGCGCCGAAGCAGCCGTTGGCTGCGAAGGCGGAGAGTCGGGAGTCGGGCGTCGGGAGTCAATGTGGCGTCCGGGTTCTTGACCCGCCGAAGCGCAACGCGAAGGCGGTCAGCCGAACTAAAATGGCGGCCATGCGTTACCTCACATTTGCCCTGACGTTTGCCATCGCGGCCCTGTCGGTTGTCACACCAACCGCGCAAGAGAAGATCGACAAAGACATCCAGTGGAAGATTCGCCGCGAAGCCACGGACAACTCCCAGATTCTCCGCACCCTGCACTTTCTGACCGACGTCTACGGGCCGCGCCTGACCGGCTCGCCCAACCTGAAGGCCTCGCAGGAATGGGTCGTCGCGGAAACGACCAAGTGGGGCTTGAAGAACGCCAAGCTCGAGCCGTGGAACTTCGGGCATCCCGGCTGGGCGAACGAAAAGCTGTCGGTCCACGTGACCGCTCCGGTGAAAGACTCGCTGGTAGCCGAAGCGCTGGCGTGGACGCCTGGCACCGCCGGCGCCGTCACCGCGCAGGCCGTGCAGTTGATCGTCCCGAACCAGCCAACCAAGGACGTGCTGACGAGGTTCTTTGACGACCACCGCGCGAAGGTGAAGGGCAAGTTCGTGATGGTGGGCGCGGCCGCGGACGTGCGCGTCGCCATCCTCACGCCGCCGAAGCGCCGCGAAGATAACGACGTGCGCGCGCAGTACGATCCGGTCAACCCCACCGGCGGCGGCTTCCCCGGCGGCGGTGGCCCGGGCGGTCCGGCCAATCCCAACATCGTGCCGGCCGCCCAGGTCGCCGAGCAACTGGATCAGTTCCTGGTCGCGGCCGGTGCCGCCGGCCGCGTCAACGACGCCGGCCGTGAGCACGGCCAGATCCGCGCCTTCAACAACCGCACCTTCGACATCGCCAAGGCCGTGCCCACGGTGGTGATGCGCAACGAAGACTACGGCCGCCTCTCGCGGTTGATGGCCGGCGGCGCCACCGTCGAACTCGAGATGAACATTGTCAATCGCAGCTACCCCGAAGGCGCCACGCAGTACAACGTCGTCGCCGAAATTCCTGGCACCGACAAGGCGCACGAAATAGTGATGCTGGGCGGCCACATCGACTCGTGGCACTCGGCGACCGGCGCCACCGACAACGCGATTGGCTGCGCGACCATGCTCGAGGCCATCCGCATCCTGAACGCCATCGGCGTGAAGCCGCGCCGCACCATTCGGGTTGCCCTGTGGGGCGGCGAGGAGCAGGGCTTGCTCGGCTCGCAGGCTTACGTGAAGGAACACTTCGGCATGGTCGAGAATCCGAAGCCGGGGCACGCCAACTTCGCCGGCTACTTCAACATCGATTCAGGCACCGGGCGCGCCCGCGGCATGTCGGTGTTCGGTCCGGCCGAAGCGGCCGCGATTCTGCGCCAGGCGACCAAGTCTTTCGAAGACAACGGCTTCTTCGGCGTCAACGCCACGCAGAGCCGCCGCCGCGGCGGCACGGACTCGACGTCGTTCAATGAAGCGGGCCTGCCCGGCATCGGCATCCAGCAGGATCCAATCGAGTACAACTCGCACACGTGGCACACCAACCTCGACACCTACGAGCGCGTTATTGAAGACGATGCGAGGCAGTCGGCGATGGTGATTGCGGCGGCGGTGTACCACCTGGCGATGCGCGACGAGATGCTGCCCCGCCTGCCGAAAGACAAGATGCCGCCCCTGCCGACACCCTAAAAGGAAATCTGCCACAGAGGACACAGAGAAACACTTCTTCGAAATGCAAGATACGCGATAGCAACCGTGTGCCTGCATTTAGAAAGACTTTCTCGGTGTCCTCTGTGTCCTCTGTGGCCAATTACTGTCCGACAGCGTAGATACGGTCGTCCGCGCGCAGATAGAGCCTGCCTGCCGCGGCGGCCGGTGACGCGACGAAGTGGCCGTCGAGCTTGTTGCGCGACAGCACCTCGAAGGTCCGGCCGGCCTTGAGCACGATCGTCTCGCCCGTCTCGCTGACGAAGTAGACCTTGCCGTCGCCGGCGATCGGCGACGCGGTGAAGACGCCGCCGACCCTTTCCTGCCACAGGCGCTGGCCGGTTGCGGCATCCACAGCGGACAGGATCCCGTTCTCGCCGCTCATGTAGACCACGCCCTGGTAGTGAATGAGCGACGACACGTACGGTCCGCCCGTCGGCACGCGCCAGGCGACATGGCTGGCGGTGATGTCGCCCTTGCCACCCAACCGAATCGCCATGTACGGGCTGCTGCGATAGCCGCGGCTGAGGTACAGCATGCCCTTGTCTTCCATCGCCACCGGGATCGGAAAGCGGTTGACCTCGGGGTAGTGCCACAGTGACGCGCCGGTCGCCGGGTTGAACGATTCCACGCCGGTGCTGGAGTTGACGATCAGTTCAGGTCCCGAGGGACCGGTGATCACCACCGGTGAGCTCCACGAGGCGTTGCCGGCGGGCTGGTCGACTTTCCACTTCACCGCGCCGGTGCGCTTGTCGAGGGCCAGCAGATACGACAGCTGCTCGTGGTAACAGAGCAGGATCAGCGAGTCGTTGAACAGGACCGGCGAGCTGGCGTGCCCCCAGTTGATCTCGAAGGGCGCGTAGTCGCGCGCGAGGTTGCGCTGCCACAGCTGCTTGCCCGAGACGTCGAGGGCGACCAGCTGGCCGGTGCCAAACCACGCGTAGACGCGCTCGCCGTCGGTCACCGGGCTGGCGCTCGACAGGTTGTGCTTGTCGTGCACGGGCGGCAGCTCGCCCTCGGCCGGCGTCTCGTGGATCCACAGCCGCTTGCCGCTGGCGCGGTCGAACGCCTCGACGATAAAGGCCACCGCGTCACGTTTGGTCCGTCGCGCAAGAGTGCCCTCGCCCGCAGCGGCAGGATCGACGCCTTGCGCCAGGGTCGGGTGGCGGCCGTCCTGGCGGCGGCCGTCGCCGGCCTGCGACGTAACGAACACGCGGTTGGCCGACACCACCGGTGATGACACGCCCGTGCCCTCGAGCGGCGTTGACCAGGCCACGTTCTGCGTGGCGCTCCACGTCGCCGGAATAGGACCGGTCGCAATCCCGCTGGCCGCCGGTCCGCGCCAATGCGGCCAGGTGTCGGCCGACAGCGAAGCGGCGGCAATGAACAAGGTGGCGAGGGTGACGGCAACGCGCATCTGCATGACTGGCTCCGGAGCCGATCCTACCGTAAGCTTGCAGATTCCCGTGCGCGCGTCCCTTCGCTCAGAACTGGCTCCCATGCTCCGCCTCGCCGCCCCGGTGGTGATGGCCGAGCTTGGCTGGATGGCCATGGGCGTGGTCGACACCTTGATGGTCGGGCCGCTCGGTCCCGAGGCGATCAGCGCCGTCGGCGTCGGCGCGGCCATGCACATTGCGTTCGCGGTGTTCGGCATGGGCGTGCTGCTCGGCCTCGACACGCTGGTGTCGCAGGCGTTCGGCGCCCGTGACATCCGCGACTGCCACCGCTGGCTGTTCGATGGCCTGACCCTCGCCGCCCTGATGACCATCCCGATCATGCTGGCCTGCGGCGTGCTGGCGTATTCGATTCCGTCGCTCGGCTTTCACCCCGCCGTGGCGCCGCCGCTCCAGTCGTACTTCATCGTGCTGATCTGGAGCACCCCGTTCCTGCTGGGCTACGCCGCTTGCCGGCGCTACCTGCAGGGCATGCACCTGGTGAAGCCGGTGATGTTCGCGCTGATCTCGGCGAACGTCTTCAATGCCGTCATGGACTGGCTGCTGATCTACGGCAACCTCGGGTTCCCGCGTCTCGAGGTGGCCGGCGCGGCCTGGGCGACGCTGCTGTCGCGCATCTACATGTTTGCGGCGTTGCTGGTCGCGATCTGGTGGGCCGACTCGCGGCATGGGCACGAGAGCCTGTGGAAGGTGCCTCGCCTTGTTGATCCCGCGCGGCTCAAGCGGTTGCTCAAGCTCGGTCTGCCGGCCGCCTCGCAGGTGCTCGCGGAGGTCGGGGTGTTCGCCCTGGCCACCGCCCTCGCCGGCACGCTCGATCCCATCTCGGCGGCGTCGCACCAGATCGCGCTCAACCTGGCCGGCATCGCGTTCATGATCCCGCTCGGCGTGGGCTCGGCCGGCGCCGTCCGCGTTGGCCATGCGGTCGGCGCGGGCGATCCCGTGCGCGCGGCAGCCGCTGGATGGACCGCCATCATGCTGGGCGTCGTGTTCATGCTGAGTTCGGGCGCGTTGTTTGTCGCCATCCCGCGCACGTTGATCGGGCTCTTCAGCACCGACCCGGCAGTGCTCAGCGCGGGCACGTCACTGCTTTATCTCGCCGCCGTGTTTCAGCTCTTCGACGGTCTCCAGGGCGTGATCACCGGCACGCTGCGGGGAATCGGCGACACGCGCACACCCATGCTCGTCAACCTGGCGGCGCACTGGTTGCTGGGGTTGCCCGTGAGCTATACGCTCTGCTTCGTGATCGGCTGGGGGGTGTGGGGCCTCTGGGTGGGCCTGTCGCTGGGGCTGATCGTCACCGGCACCATCCTCCTCTGGGTCTGGGCGCGGAAGATCCATGACTATCGAGTGGCCCATGAACTGTGACCCGCACCGCAGTCGTGCCATGATGAGGGGTCGATGACGCTCGACGTCCTGGAATCGGAGAGCATCGAGATCCTGCGTGAAGCCGTGGCCGGCGCCGAGCGACCGGTCCTGCTGTATTCCATCGGCAAGGATTCGTCGGTGCTGCTGCACCTGGCCCGCAAGGCGTTCCATCCCTCGCCACCGCCGTTTCCCTTGCTGCATGTCGACACCACGTGGAAATTCCGGGACATGTACGCGCACCGCGAACGCGTGATGCGCGAAGCCGGCATGCGCCTCCTCGTGCACCGCAATGAGGCCGGCCTGGCCGCCGGGGTGAATCCCTTTACGCACGGCTCGGGCCCCTACACCGACGTGATGAAGACCGAGGCCCTCAGGCAGGCGCTCGATGCCCACCGCTTCGACGTCATCTTTGGCGGCGCCCGCCGCGACGAGGAGGCCTCGCGGGCCAAGGAGCGCATTTGCTCGTTCCGGGCGGCGGGCCACCGGTGGGATCCGAAGGCGCAGCGCCCGGAACTCTGGGCCATCTACAACATGCGCATCCGCCCCGGTGAGTCGATGCGGGTGTTCCCGCTGTCGAACTGGACCGAGATCGACGTCTGGCGCTACCTCGAGCGCGAGGCCATTCCGGTGGTCCCCCTCTACTTCGCCGCCGAACGGCCGGTCGTGCATCGCGGCGGGACTCTCGTGATGGTGGACGACGAGCGGTTTCCGCTCGCACCCGGCGAGCAGCCCGAACGCCGATGGGTGCGGTTCCGAACGCTGGGGTGCTACCCGTTGAGCGGCGCCATCGAGAGCCGCGCCACCACGATCGCGGCGATCATCGCCGAGACGGTGGCGGCGGCGTTTTCCGAGCGACAGGGCCGGCTGATCGACAGCGACCAACCGTCATCCATGGAGAAGAAGAAACGGGAGGGATACTTCTGAGCCTCCCCCTGCTTCGGCTGATCACGTGCGGCAGCGTGGATGACGGCAAGTCGACCCTGATCGGCCGGCTGCTGCACGAATCGCGCGCGGTCTTCGACGACCAGACGCGGGCGCTCGAGGCCGATTCGCGCAAGTTCGGTACGCAGGGCAGCCGCGTCGACTTCGCGCTGCTGGTGGATGGACTGCAGGCCGAGCGAGAGCAAGGCATCACCATCGACGTCGCCTACCGCTTCTTCTCCACCCCCGCCCGGCGGTTCATCGTCGCCGACACGCCCGGCCACGAGCAGTACACGCGGAACATGGCCACCGGCGCATCCACCGCCGACCTGGCGGTGATCCTGGTCGATGCGCGCAAAGGCCTGCTCACCCAGACCCGGCGCCACACCCGCATCGTCGCGCTCATGGGCATCCGGCACGTCCTGCTCGCGGTCAACAAGATGGACCTGGTGGACTATTCGCGGGAGGTCTTCGAAGCCATCGTCGACGCCTACGCGCCGTTCGCGGCCGCGTGCGGCATCACCAGCGTCAGGCCAATCCCAATCTCCGCGCTCGAGGGCGATCACCTCGTCGCGCCGAGCGCGCGCATGCCTTGGTACCACGGGCCCACCGTGATCTCCTACCTCGAGACCATCGAGGTGACCGGTCCGCCTTCGTCCGGGCCGTTCCGGATGCCGGTGCAGTGGATCAATCGTCCCGGCCCCGATTTTCGTGGCGCGGCCGGACGGGTCTGCGCAGGCGCCGTGCATCCGGGCGACCGCGTGCGCGTGCTGCCCTCCGGCGTGGAAACCCGCGTCAAGGGCATCGTGATGTGGGGTGGCGAGCGGGCCCGGGCCGAAGCCGGCGACTCCGTCACCCTGACGCTAGGCGACGAGGTGGACGTCAGCCGGGGCGACGTGATCGCGGCCGCCACGGCCGCGCCCGCCGTGGCCGATCAGTTCGAGGCCCGGCTGTTGTGGATGGGATCTCACGACCTCATTCCAGGCCGTTCGTACCTGCTCAAGGCGTACTCAAAGGAAATGCGCGCGACCGTGACCGCCATCAAGCATCGCCTCGACATCGGCAGTGATGCCCACCTGGCGGCGAAGACGCTGGCGCTGAACGAGATCGGCGTGGTCAACCTGTCGACCGCGCAGCCCCTCGTGTTTGAACCCTATTCCGTCAATCGCACGCTGGGCGCCTTCATCCTGATCGACTTGCTCACCTTCGAAACCGTGGGCGCCGGCATGATCGAGTTCGCGCTGCGCCGCGCCGCGAACCTGCACTGGCAGGCGCTCGAGGTCACGGGGCCGGCGCGGGCGGCCTTGAAGCAGCAGCAACCGTGCTGCGTGTGGTTCACGGGCCTCTCGGGCTCCGGAAAGTCGTCGATCGCCAACCGCCTCGAGCAACGCCTGCATGCGGCGGGCCGCCACACCTATCTGCTCGACGGCGACAACATCCGGCACGGACTCAATCGCGACCTGGGATTCACCGAGGCGGATCGGGCCGAGAACATCCGGCGCGTCGCCGAGGTCGCCCGCCTGATGGTGGATGCCGGGCTGATGGTGCTGGTCGCGTTCATCTCTCCCTTCCGCGCCGAGCGGCGAGCGGCGCGAGACCGGTTCGCAGACGGAGCGTTCGTGGAGGTGTTCGTCGACACCCCGATCGAGGAATGCGAACGGCGCGATCCGAAGGGGCTGTATGCGAAGGCGCGCAGCGGAGCGCTGCCAAACTTCACCGGCATCGACAGCCCGTACCAACCGCCGGAATCGCCGGAGATCCACCTGGTCACCACCGGGCGCTCGCCCGAGGAGTGCGCCGAACAGGTGTTCGCGCGCCTGCCGTGACCATCGACGCGTGGCAGGTCGCGGCCGGTGCCCTGACCGGCTTGGTGGTCGGGATGACCGGCGTCGGCGGCGGTGCGCTGATGACGCCGATTCTCTTGCTGGGTTTCGGTACGGCGCCCCTGGTTGCGGTCGGCACCGATCTTTGGTTTGCCGCGATCACCAAGCTCGCCGTGTCCGGACTTCACGTGCGACAGCGATTGATCGACTGGCCGGTGGTGACGCACCTCTGGCTGGGCAGCCTCCCGGCATCGCTGCTCACGCTGCTGTGGCTGGCCAACTGGCAGGCCAACGATGGCGCGGTAGCGCTGGTAAAGGCGGCGATTGCGATCGCGGTGTCAGTGACCGCCGTCAGCCTGCTGGTGGGCCAGCCGTTGCGGGCGCCCGGCGCCCGGCTCTCCGCATCGGCGCCATCATCGGCCGCCATCGAATGGCCGGCGGCGGCGACCGTCGCGGCAGGCGCCCTCCTCGGCGTCATGGTGACCCTCACATCGATTGGCGCCGGCGCGCTGGGTGTGGTCATGCTGGTGCACCTGTACCCACGGCTGGCGCCGCCACGCCTGGTGGCCAGCGATATTGCCCACGCCATTCCGCTGGCGCTTTGTGCCGGCGTCGGGCACCTCGCGCTCGGCGGGATCGATCTGGCCCTGCTGGGCAACCTGCTGGCGGGGTCGATCCCGGCCGCGCTCGTCGGCGCGGCGGTCTCATCGCGGGTGCCGCACGCCGTCTTGCGGGCGGTTCTCGGCGCCGTGTTGCTCGTGATTGGGCTGACGATGCTTCGCGCGGCGATGTGACCCGCCAGCGCTCATGCGCTGGCCGTGAAGTGAGAGGCGGGCAGCCGCGGCAGCGCCGCTGATACCATAGCGGCATGCGCAGGGTCCTTGCAGTGCTGGCCATCCTGGCCGGTCTCGCTGCCGGCTGGTTCGGCTGGCAACAGGGCTGGTTCGGCGGCGCGTCGAGCCGCGGTCCGGCGTCCGTGCTGCTCATCAGCGTCGATACGCTGCGAGCCGACCGGCTGGGCAGCTACGGCTACCAGGCCGCGTCCACTCCGGTGCTCGACGCCCTGGCCGCGCGTGGCCTGCGGTTCGAGCAGGCGGCCACGGTGGCGCCGTTGACGCTGCCGGCCCACGCCTCGCTGCTCTCCGGCACCTTCCCGACGTTTCACGGCGTGCGCGACAACGGCAGCTTCTATGTGAACGACTCCATCACTACGCTCGCCGAGGTGCTGCAAGCTGGCGGCTATCGCACCGGGGGATTTGTCGGCGCCTTCGTGCTCGACCGCCGGTGGGGCATCGCGCAGGGGTTCGACCACTACTTTGACGCGTTCGACCTGTCGAATTACGAGATGGCCGCCGGCCTCGACGCCGCCCAGCGGCCAGGCAGCGAGGTGGTCGATCACGCGCTGGCGTGGCTCGCCGAAGACAGTGACCGTCCGTTTCTGGCGTGGGTGCACTTGTACGATCCCCACAGCCCGTACACGCCCCCCGAGCCGTATCGATCGCGCTTTCCCGCCACCATGCAGGGCGCCTACGACGCCGAGATCGCATTCACCGATGCGCAGATCGGCCGGCTCCTCGATGCGCTCAAGGCGAGCGGGCGACTCGATGACACCATCGTCGTCGTCGTCGCCGACCACGGCGAATCGCTCGGCGAACACGGCGAGCAGCAGCACGGCTTCTTCGTGTACGACGCGGCCGTGCGCATTCCGTTGATGGTGGCCGGGCCGGGTGTGCCAGTTCGCGCCGTGCCCGACCAGGTTCGCATCGTCGACGTGATGCCGACCATCCTGGATCTGGTCGGCGCCGAGGTGCCGTCAGATGTGCAGGGGGTCAGCCTGCTGCCACTGGCGCGGGGCGAAGCGCTGGAGCTGCTGGGCTTCAGCGAAACCTGGTACCCGCGCTTGCACTACGGCTGGAGCGAGCTGACCGCAGTGCGCAACGGCCAGTACAAGTTCATCGCCGCGCCCCGCCGGGAACTCTACGATACGCAGGCCGATCCGGGCGAGACCAACGATCTGTCGGCTGCCAATCCCCGGATGGCCGACGCGCTCGAGCGCGCCCTGCGCGACATGGCCGCGCGAACGGCCACCGCCGCGCCCACGCAGACGCCTCGCGCGATCGATCCCGCGGTGGAAGAGCGCCTGCGCGCGCTTGGCTACGTGGCGACCAGCGTCAGCCGGGCGGCGCTGGCCGAGCGGCCGCGAGGCGATCCCAAAGACATGATCCGGCTTTACAACCTGTTGAAGCTGGCCGGAAGCGACTCGGTCGAGGGCAGGCTGGACGACGCCATGGCCAAGGTTCGCAGCGTGCTCGAGGCCGACCCCGAGGTCATTGAAGCGCACACGATCCTCGGCAACCTTCACACCAAGGCCGGCCGGCTTCCCGACGCGATCAAGGCATACCAGCAAGCGCTGGCCGTCGACCCGGAGCACGAGGGCGCCGCGTGGAGCCTGGCGCTGGCCTACCGGCAGGCCGGCAAACTGGACGAAGCCCGCGCCGGTTTCGAGCGCGTGTTCGACCTCAACCCGCGTGGCGCGAAAGCGCTCTACCAACTGGCGACCTTGTCGATGGGCGAGCGAGACTTCGCGGGCGCGGCCGCGCTGCTGGAGAAAGGCCTCGACCTCGGCGATCGCGCGGTCTTCCTGGTCAAGATTGCCGAAGCGCGCATCGAGCTGAAACAGCTCGACGCCGCCCAGGCCGCGCTGGCCGAAGCAATCAAGATCAACGCCGGTCAATCCATGGCCCACTACGACCTGGGCCTGGTGCACGAAGCACGCGGTGAGTGGCAGGCCGCCGCGTCCGCCTACGAGGCCGAGATCAAGGTCAGCCCCAAGCTGTACCAGCCCCACTTCAACCTGGCGAAGCTGCTCGCCCGCAGCGGGCGGCCCGCCGATGCCCTCACGCATTTTCGCGCGGCAGTCGACAAGAACCCTGAGTTCGGCACCGGCTTCCTGTACCTCGCCAAGGCGCTTCTGGACGCCGGCAATCTGAAGGACGCTGAGGAGGCGGCCACCCGGGGACTCGCGACGAAGCCCGATCCCGCCATGGTCCCCCTGGGTCACTACGTACTTGCCGATATCTACTCGCGCCAGGGTCGTGACGCGGATGCGGCGCGCCAGGCGGCGGCCGGCAAGCGGGCCGAAGCCAGGGGCGGGAGCTCGGGGCGCCGGTGAGTTTGACACCGAGCAGTCGACTCGTCGTGGCCGTGGCGCTGATCGCCGCCAGCGCCGGGTGTGCGCCCACGCCACCGGCAGTGCCGGCCGCGCGCACGGCCCGGCACGTGCTGGTGGTCACCATTGATACGCTCCGCGCCGATCGCCTCGGCGTCTACGGCAATCCGACGGTGGCCACGCCGAATCTCGACCGTCTGGCTCGCGAAGGGGCGATGGCCCTTCACGCGTCGGCGCATTCGCCCATCACGCGTCCATCGCACATCTCGCTCTTCACCGGCCTGTACCCGGCCGAACACGGGATTCGCGACAACGTGTCCCCGCCGCTTGGCAAGGGCGTGCCCGTGCTCGCCGAGATCCTGCAGCAGCGCGGGTTCCGCACCGGCGCCTTTGTCTCGTCGATCGTGCTGTCGAAGCAGTCGGGTCTCGGCCGCGGCTTTGCGCACTACTCCGACCAGTTCGAGGTCGGCGAAGACGACGCCCGGTTCCTCAACACGATCCAGAAGCGCGGCGATGCGACGGTGGCCGAGGCCGTGGCCTGGCTCGGCGAACCGGGACCCGAACGGCGCTTCGGGTGGGTCCACCTGTACGATCCGCACGATCCCTACGAGCCGCCTGAGCCGTATGCGTCGCAGTACGCCGATCGGCCGTACGACGGCGAAGTCGCCTGGTCGGATGAGTTGGTGGGCCGACTCGACACCGCGCTCGGCGCGGCGGGCCTGCGTGACGACACCCTGCTGCTGGTCACCGCCGACCACGGCGAAGGGCTGGGCGAGCACGACGAGGCGGTGCACGGGTTCTTCGTCTACGAAACAACGCTCCGCGTTCCGTTCATCGCGCGCGGCCCCGGCATCACTCCTGGCACGAGGCTCGGCGTCGTGGCGCGAGCCGTTGACGTGATGCCGACCGTGCTCGAACTGCTGGGGCTGGCCGAGGCGACGCCCGCCGTCTCCGGCCGATCGCTGGCCGGGGCACTTGGCGGCGCCCCCCTGGACGATGAGCCGACGTTTGCCGAGTCGCTCACGCCGCTCATTCACTACGGGTGGAGCGATCTGCGCGCGCTTCGCGACGGCCGGTGGAAGTACATCCTGGCGCCGCGGCCTGAGCTGTACGATCTCGATCGCGATCCGGGTGAGCTGCACAACCTGGTCGATCGGGAACCGGCGCGAGCGCGCGCCTACCGGGCGGGAATCGAGCAACAGCTTCGCCAAGAGCAGGCGGCTGTGCGCGATCCTGGCAGCGTCGCCTCGGTGCCACCCGACCTGCTCGAGAAGCTGGGCGCGCTCGGCTACGTGAGTAGTGGCGGCCCCTCGACCAGCAAGGCTTCTGGCGCCGACCCGAAGGACAAGATCGACGAGTATCAGACCCTCAATACGCTGATGCGCGAGGGCCTGGTCAACCTGCGGGAAGGCCGCTACGCCGTCAGCCTCGAGCGTTTCCGGGGACTCTTCGGCCGCGGCATCGACAGCTTCGAGGCCCACTACTACGCCGCCCGCGCCTTGACCGGGTTGAAGCGGTGGCGCGAGGCGGCCGCTCACTACGAGGGCGCCATCGAGAAACTGCCCTCCTACTCGGCCGCCTACCTCGGACTCGCCGACGCGCACCTCGCCGACGGCAATGCCACCCTGGCCCTGGCCGCGGTCCGCCGCGGACAGAAAGCCGCACCGGACGATCCCCGGCTGATCGAACGCGAAGGCGACCTGGGACGGCAGCTGGGTGACCGGAGCCTCGCCGCGCGCGCCTACGAGCGCGTGGCGCAGATGGCGCCTCGCGATGCGCTCGTGCGGGTCAAGCTCGGCGAGCTGTATCGCGACGGGGGACGACCGGTCGACGCCGCCCGCTTGCTGCGCGAAGCCATCGCGCTCGATCCGGAAACGGCGTCGTATTGGAATTCGCTCGGCATGATCCTCGCCGGCGGCGGCGACTTGTCCGGAGGCGAAGCGGCCTTTCGTGAGGCGGCCACGCGCGATCGCGCCAACCCGCAGTACACCTACAATCTGGGCCTGGCCCTCGCCCGGCAGAACCAGCGCGACGAAGCGGCCGCGCAGTTCAGGCGCACGCTCGAACTCGACCCACGGTTTGCCGCCGCACGGCAAAGGCTCGCAGAGCTGCGCTGAATGGCCGCCCGGGTCGTCTCGATTGTCGTGATGGCCGCGGCGGTGGTCTGGACGTTCCTGCCTGCCACCGGTTTTGCCTTCCTGAACTGGGACGACCAGGCCGTCATCGTCCAAAACCCATCGCTCGGCTTTCCAGGCGCCGCGACCTGGGCCTTCACGACCACCTACATGGAGCATTACCAGCCACTCAGTTGGCTGGTGTGGGCGGCCCTCAAGACGCGCGCCGGCCTCGACGCGACGGTGTTTCACGCCGCGAATGTGTTGGCGCATCTCGTCTGCGTCGCGCTGGTCTGGGGCGTGAGCCGTCGTGTGTTGTCGCGATCGGCGCCGGACCTGCCCGGACCATGGCACGACAGGGCCGCCCTGGCCGCGGCCCTGCTCTATGGTCTGCACCCACTGAGAGTCGAGGCGGTGGCGTGGATCAGCGCGCTGCCCTACACGCTCGCGCTCGCCCTGATGCTGGCGTCTCTGCTCGCATACATGGAAGGTCCGGCTAAAGCCGGACACCACATTTCCGTCACGGAAGGTCCCCATGCGTCCTGGCCGTGGTGGGTTGCGTCACTGATGCTCTATGCCGCGTCACTCGGGGCGCGACCCGTCGCCCTTGGCTTTCCGATCGTGCTCCTGGCCGTCGATGCCGGCCTCCTCAAGCGAGGCCGGCGCGCGAGCCTGGCCAGGGTGTCGCCGTTCGCGGTCCTGGCCATTGCGGCGGCCGTGATCGAGAGCGTGGCGCGCGTCCCTGGGTTGAACGACACGCCGTGGCTGTACCGTCTGCAATCGGCGGCATCGGCCCCGTTCGTGTACCTGTGGCACACCGCGGCGCCAATTGCGCTGACGCCGCTCGCCGTGCTGCCGATCGAGCCGGTCGCGCACTCCGGTGTGCTGGTCGCGGCGTTGCTGTCTCTGGCGGCTGCATCCTTCGCCGCCTGGACCTGGCGCCATCGGTGGCCCGGTCTCTCAGCGGCGTGGGTGGCGTATCTGGCGTTGCTGGCCCCGGCCGCGGGACTGGTGCCAAGCGGGCTCCAGGTCACTGCCGATCGCTACACCTACCTGCCCGGCGTCGTCGTGGCGATCGTGGTCGCGGGGGCCGCCGCGCGGTGGGCCGCACGACGGCAGGGCCGTGCCCGGCTGGTGACCACCGCCTTCGTGGTGTTGGCCGTGGCTTCATCCCTGGCGTCGCGGCAGGCCCTGGCATGGTGGTCCGACTCGGTGTCGCTCTGGACGCGCGTCGTGACCCTCGATCCCACTCACGATGTCGGCTTATACAACCTCGGGACCGCGCTGGCCGCCGAAGGGCGCAACGAAGAAGCGGCGGTACGGTATCGACAGGTGCTCGCGCTCAGGCCCGACCACGCCGACGCCAGGGCCAATCTGGATCGCCTTGATGCCGCGCGTCTCGAACGCCAGGGCAACGACCTGGCGGCCAGGGGCGACTTGACCGGGGCGGCCGAGCGCTACCGGCAGGCCGTCGCCCTCGACCCTCAGCGAACCCATTCGCAGGCCAGCCTGGGCATGGCGCTCGCCAGCCTTGGCCGCGTCAGCGAGGCGTTGCCGGTCCTGCGAGAGGCAATACGCCTGGGCGTTGTTGACGACCCGGCGGTCCCGAGCGCGCTCGGCGTGCTGCTACTCCAGTCGGGGCAGACGCGCGAGGCGCGGTCGGTGTTTGAAACGGCGTTGGCGAAGCACCAGAACGACGTCGGCCTTGCGCACAACCTGGCGCGACTGTTGGCGACTGGTCGTGTCATCGAGCCTCGAGACGCGATGCTGGCGCTGCGACTGGCCGGCGCGGTCGTCGCGGCCACTGGCGAGCGCGATCCGCGGGCCCTGGAAACGCTGGCGACGGCGCTGGCGGCCAACGGCCGGCGGGCCGAGGCCATGATGGTCAACGCCAAGGCGGCATCGCTGGCCACGGCCCTGGGCGATCATGACCTGGCCGTACAGATCACTGCCCGAGGTGCCGAGTATCGGCGCCCCGGGCAGTAGGTTGGGTCTAATTTCAGGAGTTCAGGAGTTCAAGAGAATTTCTGATTGGATTCTCCTGATCTCCTAATCTCCTGTTCAGCTCCGGACTAGAACCGGAACTTGCCGCCGACCATCAGCCGGCGCGGCAGGATGAACCGTGACGCCACGTTGTAGTTCGCGTTGCCGAGGCGCCGGTCGAGCACGCTCTCGTTGGCATCGCTGTTGGTCAGGTTCAGGAAGTCCCCGAACACGGCCAACTCCGCGCCGCGGCCGAGGTCAAATGACTTCTCGACGCGAGCGTCGATGGTCTGCCATGTCTTGGTGCGGAGCTCGCCGTCGCTCGGCGTGGCAATGATGCGGCTTGCCCCGGGAATGCCCGTGGCGCTGGTGGCCGCGCGAATCTCCGAGTAGACCGGCTTGCCGGTCTGGCTCATGAAGTTGACCGACGACATGATCCCCCACGGCATCTGATACAGGAACTGCGTCTTCAAGACCACCGGCCGGTCGCCAATGAGGCGGCCGTCGCTGTTGATGAAGTCGTTCGGGTTCTGGCCGAAGATGCCGGCCGTGCTGGTCTGCGACGTGAGCGGTGTGGCGCGGGCCGAACTCGAGCCCTGGCGGCCGGTGGACTTCGACAGCGTCAGGCCAAAGTTGGCCTGCCAGCGGCTCGACATGCGCTTCTTGATCTCAAACGCTACGCCGTTGTAGCGCGAGAACATGCGGTCGTCGTTCCTGAGCTGGAAGCGTCGCGAATCGGCGCCGCTCGTCAAGCGGTAGACCTGGGGCACGCTGGCGCCCGCTGGCGCCGTGTATGCGACCAGGCTGTAGGTGCCGCCGATGTCCGGGAACGCCGTCTGCTGCTCGCTGCGCTTGTGCACGTAGCTCACTGATAACCCGATGTGGGACCCCACCTGCTGCTCCCAGGCAGCGATGAACTGGTCGGTGTAGGGGTTCTTCAAGTCAGGGTCGACCGAAAGCTTGGAGTTGTCGGACACCAGTTCCTGGTCGAGCGGGACTCCGGCCGCACTGTAAAGGCCGGAGAACAGGTATCTGGGCGAGATCGACGGCGTGGTGTTGTCGAACTCTCCGGTCACGATGCCCCGGTAATAGCGCCCGTAGTGCACCTTGAGCAACGTCGAGCCGCGCTCGTTCACCTTGAAGTTCAAGCCGATGCGTGGCGACACGACCCGCCATCGGAAGACCTCGTCGACCGCCCGGGACTGTGCCCCTGTGGGCTTGCCGCTCGCATCGAGGAGGTCCTGCGCAGCGATGTAGGCCTTGCTGTCGTCGTAGCGGAGGCCCACGTTCAGCGTCGCCCGTCCGACCTGGTAAGTATCGTCGGCGAAGATGCCCATCGACCGCAGGCGGCCGCCCTGGGTGTACGGCAACTGCGTGTAGCCATACGCGGGCGTCGAGCCGTACGTGTAAATGTAGTCGTTGGGGCCGTAGGTGTACTCGCCGAGGCCGCCGTTGTACTGCACCCCCAGCTTGAAATCGTGGCTGCCACCCATGAACGCATCGGCGTATTTCGTGACCTTGGCCGAGAACGCGGTCTTGGCGCTCTTGCCGTCGTACCACGAGTAAATGCCACCGGTAATCTGGCCGGTGTCGAGGTCGTGGTAGCGGCGCGCCACGCGCGATCCGCCGTTGAGCGGGTCGCCGTGATCGACACCGTAGAAGCCCGAGTAGCGCGCTTCGAGCACGGTGGTCGGGTTAACGACCGAGGTCCACAGCAGGCCAGGCGATGGGTTGTGCCCGGTCTCGATGGAAATAGTGCTGGGCGCCGTGGTGGCGGTGGCGCGGCCCGGGATGCGGTAGAAGTCGTCGTGCATCTGGAACTGCAGCCGATGGCTCTGGTTGAACTGGTAGTTCACCTTGTAGAAGTAGCGCTTGGCCGACGACCGCGCGGGGAACTGCGGATCGGTGCCGGGCTGCGAGTCGGCGTCCTTCTGGTATTGGAACGACCCGAAGAACCAGAACTTGTCCTTCATGACCGGGCCGCCCAACTGCACGGTGGTGTCCTTGAACTCATCGCGGTTGTAGGGCAGCTTGTTGTCTTGCTTGTCGGTCGTGTTGCGGCCCGTCAGGCTCTGATTCTGGAAGTAGAAGTTGGCGTCGCCATGGAAGTCATTGCTGCCCTGGCGCGTCACCACGTTGAACACCGCGCCGCCCAGGTTGCCGTAGTCGGCGGGCGCGCCGAGCGAGAGCACCTGCACTTCTTCGATGGCGTCGGTGTTGGGCCACGGCCAAGCCGCGCCGGTCAGCGGCGCGGTGAAGTCGGTGCCGTCGATCAGGTAGACGTTCTCGTTGGTCGCCGATCCGAACGACTGTGACCGTGAACTGGTGGAGGTCGACGGGCTCACGCCAGGCGCGGCGTTGATCAGGTCGAAGAAGGTGAACCGGCGGACCGGTGCGTTTTCGACCCACTCACGAGAGTAGTTGGTGGCGACCTGCGAGCTGGTCGAGTCGACGATCGGGGACTGGGCGACCACGGTCACAGTTTCGGTCAGCGTGCTGACTTTGAGCGCCACGCTGACTTCGGCCGTGCCGCCAAGCGACACCTGAATGCCGGTCTGCGCGCTGGTGGTAAAACCGGAGAGCTCCGCCGTGATGTCATACGACCCCGGCGGCAGGTTCGGGAATCGATAGGCGCCCGTCTCGTTGCTCACCGTCGTCGGCGCGCCCGGCACGGCTCGCCCTCTTAGCGTGAGGGTGACCCCCGGCAGCACGGCGCCAGACTCGTCGGTCACCACTCCACGAATGACGCCGGTGGTCGTTTGGGCCCACCCGGACATCGGACTGGTTAATAGCCCGACAATCATCAAGACCCAGGCCATACGTTGCCGCATCGCATCCTCCCAATCCAGTTTCCACACGCGCGTAGGTCACTGCCGTCGACGACGGCAGTCCCTGAGTTACACCGGATTACATCCGGGCGGATTATCCAGCGGTTGAGCTGCAGTGTCAACGAGCGATATTCCACACGACGGCGTTCGTCCCAGGCAATTCCGGTGCGGATTGACACCCGGGGCGCCGGGGGTTAACGTCCCGATTCTCATGGTCATTCGTGCCGTACCGGTCCTGGCGCTGCTCCTGCTCGCCGCCGCCTCACTTCCGGCACAGGTGTCGCCTGAGGTCCACATCGAGAAGAACGTCCCCGCCCGCATGCGGGACGGCATCGTTCTTCGTGCCGATGTCTACCGGCCTGCTGCGGCCCGGCCGGGACTGCAGTCCCGGCCCGCCAAACTGCCCGCCCTGCTGCAGCGCACGCCCTACTCCAAGAACGATCGCGACTCGGCCCGGCGATTCAGCGCCATCGCGGCGCGTGGGTTCGTCGTGGTCGTGCAAGACACCCGGGGGCGCTACACCTCGGACGGCGTCGCCCGTCCCCACGATGAGGCTGACGATGGCTACGATTCAGTGCAATGGGCCGCGTCCCTGCCGGGCGTCGACGGTCGCGTCGGCATGTTCGGCGGCAGCTACCTGGCGACGACCCAACTCCAGGCCGCGACCCGTCAGCCACCGGCGCTCGTGGCACTGTTTCCCGCCTCGTCTTACAGCCGCCGCCATGACATGGTCTTCCAGGGCGGTGCGTTCTACCTCAGTGACGGGCTCGGGTGGAATCTCGGCCAGGCGATCGACGTCCGGCGCCGGGAGTTGGCGCCGGACCAGGACCGGGACAACCCAATCGGCCTGGACCCGAAACAGTCGGCCCTGCTCAGATCGTCATGGTTGTGGCACCTGCCGCTCAGCTCCTTCAATGAACTCGGTCTGGATCGCTTTGCGCCCGGTTACCGGCAGATGCTCGCCCACCCCGACGCCGACGCGTTCTGGGATCCCTCCGACATTGAGTCTCGTCACGACCGTTTCCTTGTGCCAGCCTTCCACCTGACCGGCTGGTACGACACCTTGCTCACTGGCACGCTACGCAACTTCACGGGCCTGCGCGCGCGCGCGGCCACCGACACCGCGCGCCGCTACCAGCGCCTCGTGGTCGGCCCCTGGACCCACGCGCGACCGAGCAAGGACACCACGGCGATCGGGAATGTCGATTTCGGTCCGGACGCCGGTTTTAGCGCGGACGAAGCCATGCTCAGCTGGTTTGACTACTGGCTCCGCGACGGTGCCAATGCGGACTCCAGCGGAAACAGTGTGGCGTCCGGCTTCAGCCGGACCAACCCCGCAGATCAGGCGCCGGTGCGCCTGTTCGTCATGGGAGAAAACCGGTGGCGCGACGAACAGGAATGGCCCCTCGCGCGGACCCGATCCACCGCCTATTACCTGCGCAGCGGCGGCCATGCAGCCACGCTGTCGGGGGATGGACGCCTCGACCTTGCGGCCCCGGGTCAAGAGCCACCGGACCAATACACCTATGACCCGAAGGACCCGGTGCCGACGGGCTCGAGCGGCGGCTACTCGCGTGCGCCAATCGATCGGCGGACGATCGAGCAGCGCCCCGACGTGCTCGTCTACACCAGCTCGCCGCTGACCGCCGACCTCGAAGTGACCGGTCCCCTCGCGCTCACGCTCTGGATCGCGTCGAGCGCGCGCGACACCGACTTCACCGGCACATTGGTGGATGTGTTTCCTGACGGCACGGCCCGGGCCCTCGCCGACGGCATCATGCGCGCGCGCTACCGGGCCGGCAAGACGGCGCCGGCGCTCTTGACGCCCGGCGAGCCCACCGAGATTACGATCGACCTCGGCGCCACGTCCAACCTGTTTCGCGCCGGACACCGGATCCGCCTCGAGGTATCGAGCAGCAATTTCCCCCGTTTCGACCGCAACCCCAACACCGGCGGGGTCTTCGGTCACGACGCCGCGGTGGTCAGCGCAACGCAGACCATTCTTCACGACGCGTCGCATCCGTCACGCCTGATCTTGCCCGTCGTGCCGCGTCAGTCACCCGTGGCGTCAACTGCCGCCGCGCCGCCGCCGGCCCCGCTCGGCGCATCGCCGTCGCGGGCGGCCGCCATGCGGGCGGTTGAACAGCGCTTTCTGAGCGGCGTCTCGACCGAGTCGATCAGCACCATGCACCAGCTGGTCACCGAGCATCCGCACATCGCCGGATCGGCGCGCTCGATGGCGGTGGCCGAGCGGGTGCGACGCGCGCTCGACACGGCGGGCTTGCAGACCGAAGTGCGCGACTACCTCGTGCACCTGTCCACGCCGAAGTCGGTGACGGTGGACATCGTCTCGCCGAGCGCCGAATCGCTGGCCGTCCGCGAGCCCGTCGATCCGCGCGATCCTGACGGCGCGCATCCTGAACTGGGTCCGGCGTTTGTCGCCTACTCCGCGTCGGGCACGGTCAGTGCACCGGTCGTCTACGTGAACTACGGCCTGCCGCCCGACTACGCCAGCCTGGCCGCGGCCGGCGTCGACGTGCGCGGCAAGATCGTAATCGCGCGCTACGCGCGCAGCCACCGCGCCGTGAAGGTTCACACCGCGGAACACGCCGGCGCGGCGGGCATCATCATCTATTCCGATCCGGCGGATGACGGCTATGCGCGCGGCCTGGAATGGCCCGACGGCCCCTGGCGCGCCGATTTCCAGTCGCAGAGCGGCAATGCCAAGTACAGCTGGTTCTGGCACGGCGATCCGCTAACGCCCGGCGTCGGCGCCACGCGCGGCGCCCCGGCCCTCGATCCGGCCACGGTGCCGACCCTTCCCAAGATCCCCGCGGTGGTGCTGTCGTGGAAGGAGGCGTCGAAGATCCTGTCGAAGCTGACCGGTCCACCGGTGCCGGCCGGGTTCCAGGGCGGGCTGCCGTTCACCTATCGGCTGGGCCCGGGCCCGGTGACGGTGCGGCTCGACGTGCAGATGGAGGCGAGCCGGCGGCCCATTCGCAACGTGATCGGGAAGATCACCGGCCGTGATCCCGACCGCTGGATCGTGCTCGGCACCCATCACGATGCGTGGAGTTTCGGCGGGATGGATCCCGGCACGGGACTGGCACCGACATTCGAGGTGGCACGCGGCCTCGCGGCCCTCGCGCGATCGGGCTGGACGCCAGAGCGTTCCATAGTCTTTGCCTTCTGGGATGCGGAGGAGTTCGGGCTGATCGGATCGACGGAGTACGCCGAGGCGATGCAAGCCGAGCTGCGCGAGAAGGCCATCGTCTACATCAATACCGACCTGTCGATGCGCGGCCGCTTCGACGGCGGCGGCACGCCCTCGCTCCGCGACTTCCTCGTGCAGGTGACGCGCGAGGTGCCGCACTACGATGGCGGCGGTTCGGTCTACGACCGCTGGCGGGCCGACCAATGGCAGCGACAGCCGGTGGAGCGTCGCCGACGCGGACCCGACGGCTACGAAGTGGAGCTGGCGGCGCTTGGCAGCGGCGCCGACTTCGTGGCGTTCCAGGATTTCCTGGGACTGCCCACCTTGCAGATGGAGTTCGACTTCGAGGGGAGCTACGGCCCCTATCACTCCAACTACGACACGCGGCAGTACGTGGAGCGGCACACCGACCCCGGCTTCAAGGTCGGCCAGACCCTGGCGCGCGTGCTCGGCCTGACCGTGATGCGCCTGGCGTCGACGGAACTGCTCCCGTTCCGCTATTCGCACTACGCGCGAAAGATGGAAGAGTTCATCGACACCGCCGCTCGGTGGGCGGTCGATGATTCCGGTCGTCGTCGAGTGGTCACCGACCTCGCGACGGCCCGCGGCCTGGCCACGCGGGCGATGACTACGGCGTCTGCGATTGAAGCGCGGCTGGATCGACATGTCGCCGCGGGTGTGGTCGATCCGGTCCGTGCGCGCCGGCTCAACGACGCGCTCGTCCGGCTGGAGCAACAGTTGTTGGACGAGTCGGAACCCCCGGCGACGCGCTGGTACCGGCACGTGATCTACGGATGGAACATCTACTCTTTGTACGAGGGCCAGCCACTGCCAGGGCTGGCCGAGGCGATTCGCGTCGGCGACGCCGCGGCGGTCGCCCGCGAGACGGCTCGCCTGGAACAGGCTCTCACGCGTTTTGTCACCACCCTCGAGGAGATTGCCCGCCTTGCTGACACCGTCGACGCACCGTGATCGGCCCCGGCCCGCGTCCCTCAGCCGTGGGCTCTGGGGCTTGAGGCTTGGTCTGCTCCTGCTTGGCCTGGCCGCCATGTCGCGCGCGTGGCCCGCGGCGATGGCGCCGTCGGCCACGACGTTCGCGATCGTGAATGCCAATGTCGTTGACGGCGCGGGCGCGCCGGCGCGGGCGCCCCGCGCTTGGGCCGACCTCGTGCGGCGCCAGAACGCCGCGGTCCGGCCACGCGCGCGCGACCTCGGCGTGCCCTTCGAGGGCACCGCCGGGTCGCGCAACGCCATTACCGACGTGACGGGGGTTGAGGTCGGATTCGCCACGATCGTGACTGGTGAGGGCGCGCTCGTGCGGGGGAAGGGCCCGGTCCGCACCGGTGTCACCGCCGTGCTGCCGCGTGGTCGCTCCGGCGACAACGTGTTCGCCGGGTGGCACACGCTCAACGGCAACGGCGAGATGACCGGCACGACCTGGATCACCGAGGGCGGGTTTCTCGAGGGGCCGATCCTCATCACCAATACGCACAGCGTCGGCGTCGCTCGGGACACGGCGGTGGAGTGGATGGCTCGCTACTCGGACATCGTGCCTTTGCCAATCGCGGCTGAAACCTACGACGGCACGCTGAACGATATTTTGGGTTTTCACGTCAAGCGCGAGCACGTGTTGGCCGCGCTCGATGGCGCCACGCCCGGCGCCGTGCCTGAAGGCAACGTCGGCGGCGGCACCGGCATGATCGCGTTCGGCTTCAAGGGTGGCACCGGCACCGCCTCGCGCGTGGTCACGGCCGGCGGCGCCGACTACGTGGTCGGCGCCCTGGTGCAAGCCAATTTCGGCCGGCGCCCGCAGTTCCTCGTGGCCGGTGCGCCCGTCGGTCGAGAAATTCCTGACCTGATGCCCGAGACCGGGCGTCCGCGCGCAGTCCAGGGTGACAATCCCGAGTCAGGCTCGATCATTGTCGTCATCGCCACCAACGCGCCGCTGCTGCCGCACCAGCTGCGGCGGCTGGCGCAGCGCGCGGGGCTCGGCGTGGCCCGCGTCGGCGGCACCGGCGGCAACGGTTCCGGCGACATTTTCGTGGCATTCTCAACGGCCAATCCAGATGCCTACGCGAAACCGGCCACGGCCGCGGTGACGATGCTCGCCAATGACGCCATCGACCCGTTGTTCCAGGGGGCGATTCAGGCCACCGAAGAGGCCATCATCAATGCGGTGGTCGCGGCGGAGACGATGGTGGGACGCGACGGCAATCGCGTGCACGCCTTGCCGCACGACCGATTACGCAGCGCGCTGCGGAAATACAACCGGCTCGCGCCCTAGCCGCCCTCCGATCGTCTGGCGGTCACCGCGGTGGCGAGGGACGAAGCGCCGATCGGTCGACCGTCCCGCCGAAGTGGTCGGCGACGATGGCGGCGATGCGCGCCTCGGCCTCGTGAATCTCCGCGGTCGTGCCGCGATGGTGGCCGGCGAAGGTCACGAGCACGATGGGCGTCCCCTTGACCCACATGATGCCGGCATCGTTGGCCACCCACGGCTGCCCATCACCGGTCTTGTGTGCCACCTCGACGTCCGCGCCCAGGTATCGCGGAAAGCGATTGTTCACCTGCTGACGCTTGAGGATCGACACCATGAGTGCCGAGGCATCCTGTGACACCAGTTCGCCCCTGGCCATTAGCGAGAACAGTCGCCCCGTTTCCCGCGCCGTGCTCCGGCCGAAGTAGAGGCCGGTGTCCTCGATGACCTTGCGAAACGCCTCGCCAACGGCGGCGTCGCCATACTTCGCAAACGGAAACTGGACCGTGCGATCGCCGCCGGCGTCCCGATAGGAGGGATCCAACTGCGACAGCCAGAGTCGATCCCATTCGAGATCGGAAAACCGAATCATGGTGTTGGGCAGACCCAGGCGCCCCATAAAGCGCGTCACCTCGTCCCGGCCCACCAGGTCGCCCAGCGCGTCGGTGGCTTCGTTGTCGCTGATGATGATCATCAACGTGAGGAGGTCCTTCACGGTCGGCTGGAGCCCGGCATCGAGGGCGTAGAGCACGCCCGAGGGGATCCGGCGCTGGTCGGCCGTCAGCGTGATGCGATCCGAGAGCGACAGCCGGCCTTCGCGCACGCGCTCGAGCACGGCCGCCATCAGCGGCACCTTGATCACGCTGAAGGTCTCGTACGGCGAATCGGCATCGATCGCCACGCGTTCGCCGGTCGTCACGTTCTCGACATAAACGGCCATGCGGCCGTCGACCTCGTCGCGCACCTGTCGCAGCCGGGCTTCGAGGCTGGTGAGCGCGGCGCCAGCCGGCAACTCGGCGGCCGCGGCGTCGGCAAGCGCGCTGTTGCGCGCCAGCGCGTCGGCGACGAGCGAGAGCTGGGCGGCCGCGCGCGGCCAGTCGCCCTGTTCGGCGGCTTCGGTAATGCCCGGCAGGGTCATGGCGGCATAGGTGTAGCGCGGGGCGTAGAGCAGGTGCTTGAACCACGGACGGCCGGGAATGCCCGCCTCGTGCAACCAGTTCTGCTCGAACTGCCGCAGGCTGCGGTTGACCCGGCCGGCCACTTCGCGCGTCGGCCCGCCGGCCGCCAGTGCCGACTCCAGGCGAAGGTTCAACTTCCGGCCCGATGTCCGCAGCGCCTTCACCCCGTCCACGAGTCGCGGGATGTCGAGGTGCTCGCGCACGCCCGTGATCGCGTCGAGGTGGCGGACGAAATCCCGAACCGACGCGGCGTACGACTCGACATCGAGCGGCAGGATCTCGGCATTGGCGAGCCGCAGCGCCAGCGAGCCCCAGAGCTCGGTCATCAACTGGTGGTAGCGGTAACCGGGATCGCCGATCTGGTTGATCCAGTAGTGGCTGTCGTAGGCGGAGTGGTAGACGCCGTACGGCCCGGTGAACCCCATCTCGACCACCGGCAGGCCGACGTGATTGATGAACACGGTGTGGTCCGACCCGCTGCCGATCCTGGTCACGGCCAGCGCCTGGTCCGGCAGCGTGCCCTCCTTCGGGCCGTCGCTCTCGCCTTCGGGGCGCCGCCACGCCTCGTACAGCGACACGCCGGACGGGTCGCGGAGCTCCTTGGTCAGGTCCACCACCATCGGCGCCAGCGATCCCACCGCCGACAGTTCGAGCCGCGGTCCGGATGCCGACGAATCGACGTTCAGGTATGCGACTGCCTTCTCCCTGAGTTCAGCGGCAAACTGCTCCCCCCATTCAGTGGACCCGGTGAGCGTGACCTCCTCGCCGTCCCAGGCGCAGAACACCAGCGTCCGCTTGGGGCGCGTGCCTTCCTGCTTGAGTCGGCCGAGCGACTTGGTCAGCTCCATCATCGACGCCGTGCCGCTCGAGGGATCGACGCCGCCAAAGACCCACGCATCGTGATGGTTGCCCAACACCACCCACTCGTCGGGCAACTCGCTGCCGGTGATGCGTCCCTCTACCACGTAGTTCGGCTGCACGTCGGTCCGCATGTCGATCTGCAGGCGCATGCGCGCCACCTCGCCGCCGAGTCGATACTCAATCGGCAAGGCGCCCCTCCACTCGGCCGGCGCCAGCGGTCCGCCGAGCTTTTCAAGGATGGGTTGAATGTCGCGATACGACATCGGCAGGGCCATCACCTTCGGCACCGACACCGCCTCGCCAATCGGGATGCGCCTGGCGCCAGGCGTGGACGCCCAGCCCGGCGTCAACGGATCGCCGGGGACCAGGTAGTCGTAGGCGATGCCGCCGCGCTGAAAATGGCTCGCCGGTCCCCACGGGCCCTTGGGGAACGTCTCGCCCTTGACGTAGCCGTCCTCCTGCGGGTCCGAGTAGACAATCATCGCGGCCGCACCTTCCCGCTCGGCGGTGAGGGCCTTGAATCCGCGGTAGCTGTAAGGGTTCGAGTAGCGGACGATCACGATCTTGCCCCTGGGATCGATGCCGTTGCGGCGCAGCACGTCGTAATCGGCGGGATTCCCACTGTTGGCGTAGACCACCGGCGCGGTGACGTCGCCGGACGCGGAGAACGACAGCCACGCGCCGCTGATGGCCTTCTGGGAAGAGTCCGGGTCTTCCCGGTAGGGATCCTCCCTCAGCGACGGCACGTACCGGATCGGCGCCACGAGTTCGGCGCGAATCCTTCTCGGATTGGACGACAGCACGTCGTACCTCCGGATCACGACCTCGTCCAGCCCTTGCGCCTTCCATTGCGCGGCGATGTAGTTGGCGATCTCGAGGGTACGCGGAGAGGTGGCCGGGTGCGGCTTCGCCGTGAAGTAGCGGTGCCATGCCTTGATTGACTCGGCGTTGGGCAGCTCTCGCAGGCGACGCTCGGTCGCTCGCTGGGCGAGCGAACCCTCCGGCGAGAAGCCGCGAATAGGCGGCATTGCCGTGCGGTCCTGGGCACCCGGCGCCGCGACGAACAGGACGGCGGCGACGAGCGAAGCGGCAAGCGGGCGATTGGGGAACATCAGCAGGCCTTTCAGGTGGATTGACTTCCTGGATACCAGATCGCTCACCGGCCGTCGGGTGCACCGCCTGTCAGGCCGGGGACAGTTTGAGATCGGGAAGATTCTCTCCCAATACCCCTGCGTTGTCATGCGCTCGAATGGTGTTGACAACTACTGGCATCGGGTCCGGCCAAATGTCCGGCAGGTCCACCTCGCCTGGTAGCCGCAACGAAAACGCCAGCCGTTCGGTGGGCGGAATGAACTGGGCATCGACTCCGGCGCGATTCCCACGAGGATCTGCCCGGTACCACCCGATGCCAGGAACAGGACCGCATTCAACCCATGAAGGCAAAAACGATGACCGCCGTCATCGACGTCGAGCCCCCTTTCCAAGCACATCAATGCCGAGTCGACATAGTTCTCGGCAACCCGGTTGAAAAGAACCCCTACCCTCATCTGACAGCGGTTGATTCGTCGAAAACAGCACGCACAAGCCTGAACACTTGGTGGCGCCAGCCTTGGCTCACCTGCTCACGGCAGATGCGCTCGGCAGCTTGGACCCACGCATCGTGTCGCTCGTCGGTCGAGGTGGTGCCAGGAAGTGGCAATGCTATTTGGTGTCGCCGAATCCGTCCGGCTAACGATCGGCGCTCAGCCGCGAGCCGCGCGGGAGCGCTGCTTCGGCTTGGGTTTCTGTCGAGCGCGGCTCGTCGGATGCAGCGCCTTGTTAGCCGGTGATGACTGAGCATCACCGCGTCGAGGTCGACGGGCGGGAGCACCGTTGAGAAGACCGTCCGCACTTAGATCTTCGTCGACATCAGGCCAATGCACGCCAGCGCCGTCGCCGATGAGTTCCCAATTCTCGCGTTGGGCAGGTGTTGCGTCTGACAGTCGCCACGACCACGCCAGCGGCACGCTGATGACGCGACCATCAACGAGGTGGGCAGTGATCGTCTCGTCCGTGACCACGATGTGACCGATTCGGTTCTCAACGCTGACCGCAGTGCTCATGCCAAGCCTCGATGATGGATGACTCGTTCTCGATGACCACACGCCGAATCTCATTGAGTTCGCGCGGGCTGCAGCCATGATTCCACGTCAACTCGACCGGAGACAGCCAGAACTTGCAATGGTCACGATCGCGCCGAACGTGGACGTGCGCACGCGCGGACGTCGCCGCCGAGCTGCTCGCCAGCCTTGATGGACCGGTTGATGCGGACGCAGAAAGCGCCTGGGACGCCGAGATCGAACGTCGTATCGAGGCCATCGAAGCGGGAACGGTCCGACTGGAGCCCTGGTCGGATGCCAAACGCCGAATCGAACGGGACGTGCTCGGCCGGTGACGCCGCTACAGATCAGCGAGCCCGCCTCGCTGGAACTGGCTGAGGCCGTGCGCTGGCACGAAGCACGTCGCTCGGGCTGGGGCGGTCGGTTGTTCGACGCCGTCGCAGGCACGTTCGCACTGGTGGAGTCTTTTCCGGAAGTCGGGTCGCCGCGGCGGGGCGGCTCCCTTCGCGTCAACTCAAAGTGCGCGGGTTTCCTTACGTCGTCGCGTATCGAATCCGGCCCGCCGATGTCTACATCATCGCCGTGGCTCATTCGAGCCGGCGTCCGGGCTACTGGAAACATCGGGCTTGACCGCCTGTGGCCCGGACTCCGAAGCTGAATCACACGGCAGTCGCGTCACTGAACGGCTCGAGATCGCCGGATGACCGCTCGCAGCAAGCACCAAGCCACCATCAACATCGCACCCAACAGCATGCCCACGAGCGCGCGCACAGGGCCGATGGCGCCGTTGGGCACAGTGTCCGACGAGATTACGTCAGGCAACACACGTGGTGTCAGCAACACATAGACAAACGCCAGCAAGCCGGCGCCAAGCATTACCCGCGAAATCTTCGTGCTGAGTGGGGAATTGTTCAAAGAACGCCTCCGCTTCGTAGCTGTCGTGGTTGTCCGGCTAACGTCGGGCATCAGCCGCAGCGGGCTCGTAGTCGCACACGGATGTCGGCTGCCTGCCATGTTAGACCCGCGTGTATCTTGTCCTGGTCCCAATGAGTAACCATGACGAGTGTCTCTACCGAATTGACGGCGCCTGGTAGACCACTGAACTGCGGACCCGTGCCGCGTCAACGCGCCAGCCAATGAGCGCACCGACCACACTGCCCAGCACGCCCGATCCGACGATGAAGTCTCGTCGGTAGCCCGGAGGTTTGGCTCCGTACCGCCCGCTTCCATGGAACCACGCGGCACCAAGTCCCGCACCTCCGCTGAATCCGAGCGCAGCCCCAGCGACGAGCCCCTGCCAGGCTGAATCACGTTTCAGCGCCCTCACGGTGTGGAGTTCTCCGACCGCGATCTGCCGCTCCTCACCGGTCTTCGTGACAACGACGAATTGGTCGGCGGTCGCAGCCTTGGCCTCACCCTCGACCAGGACGCCCGATACCGTCGTGGCTATGACCGGGGTGCCCACTGCCAATCCACGGAGCGCCGCCAGCGGATCCTGCGCGTGGGCGCCGAACGGCGCAACGCTAAGAACGATGACGACAACTGCTCCTGCCGACCGCCTCATCGTGCCTCCTCGTGGGCGCCGACGACATCCACGCCCCGCAATATGAGGATCCTTCACCACTGGTGGTTCAGCGGTCTAACGCGCCAAATGAGCCGCGCCCGCAGACACGCGTAGGCGTGGCAAGGGCGTCGGCTCCATTGGGATGTTAGACGGCTGCCAGTACCGCTCTCTTGATCGGTGTTGGCAATTCGATGGCCGCGAACCACGAAGCCGGAAACAAATAGTCTTCGCCGGATTCATCGACGACCCGAATCTGCCGGTGGCGTCCCGCTGCCTTGTCAGGAAGAACCTCGTAGATCTTCCGGAGTTCGAGCGACACTTCATACCCTTCGTTTCGAACACAGACCGCGAAGTGGCGACGTGGTTTTGCCATGGCTCTTAATCGAGGTAACGCTTGATCTTCAGTTCACGACGGCCGATACCGGTGGCCTCGTACCAATGCAACTCCGCTTGCGCTACGACCCCGTCCGAAAGCCGGACAGTAGCCAGGCCCTTGCGCTTCCGCCAACGGCCCCGACCGTACTTCTTTCGCAGACGCTTCAACTCGTGAATGCGCCGGCCAATTGCGAATGTCTCGATCTCCGCGATTTCGCCGATGACCGTGAAATCCACGACTCATCGTCACCAATATCCATCTGCGCGTCAATGGCCGTATTGTCGTCCGTCTGACAAGAAGTCGGCTGAACCGCCTACTTCGTTATTCAAACGACAGGCGCAGTGTAGTCCCCGGGTTCAGGCCGGTCAACGGCACCGGAACACGGCACTGGAACTTCATGAACCTGCTGCTTTTGGCAATGCGATCACCTCGCTGAAGACCGGGATAGGCCGATCAGCATAGTTCGATATTCCCGCGGCTCCCGGTCGGCATAGCCCAGCTCACCGCCGCCCGAGTCCCTGCGCCAGTTGGTCAAAGGGGCTCCGCACGCCACGCCCACCCTGATTGAGCACGTGCGTGTAGATCATGGTCGTACTGACATCGCGATGGCCCAATAACTCCTGAATCGTTCGGATGTCATACCCAGACTCCAAGAGATGCGTGGCAAGTGAATGGCACAGGGAGTGACACGTGGCCGGTCGAGGAACACCGGCTGCCCATAGGTTTCCGCGGTCCGCGGACTGTAGTGGCGCAGCTGTATGGCTGTCCTGATCTGATCGAACAGCTTGGGAGGCGGTGCGGGCAGCGGGGAAGTGCGTTCGGTCGGCATGGGCCGTACAACTGCGAACGGCATGCCGCCGTTAATCAGGCGAGAATCCGCACAGCGTCCGGCCAGATGTCGCAAAAACTGCGATGTTGCGCGACCGAGGGTGTCGCAGAAACAGCGAAGCTCAGGACCGCAGCCGGCCGTGTGATCGCCAGTACAACCACAACCCGATCGCAATCGGCCCGCCCACGCCGGCCACCATCTTCAACTCGAACACCACCACGCTCGTCACATCGTCGCCCGGCAGGAACGCCGTGATCATTCCCGCGCTGGTCACCAGCGCGCCGACCGCCCCGGCTGTGCGCTCGAACGGGCGGGCCGTGTCGAGCGTCAGCAGGACGAGAAACGTATAGACGAACGGCACCAGGTTGATCACCACCGAGGCCCTCAATAGCACCTGATACGCCTCCGCGACGCTCGACCCGGTCAACGACAACGCGGTGAGCCCCGCCGACAGCAGCGCGCAGGTGATGAGCGCGACGTGCGGTGATCCCCAGCGTGGATGCAGGCGGCCGAGTGCCGCCGGCAACGCGCTGTCGAGCCCGGCCACGAACGGAATACGCGCCGGACCCGCGAACCACGCCGACGTGGCACCGCCAATCGAGATGGCCATTACCACGGCAATCGGCGCCACCAGCCAGCCGGCGCCGGCCGCCTCGGCGCCGCGCGACACTGCCTGCATCACCCCCTGAATCGCACCGAGCTCACCGGAAGGCACCAGCGCCAGCAACGCGTCGGTGACCAGCAGGTACGACACGATCGCAATCGCCCCGACGATCGCGATCGCGCGCGGGATGTCGCGCTCCGGATGCCGGATCTCATCCGACATCGTCGACGCCAGCTCGATGCCAATGAAGGCAAAGCACATCACGCCCAGCCCGCTCACCATGTCGAGCGCCGAACCCTCGACGGCCGCCGGTGTCGCGGCCACGCCCTGCCAGCGCGCCACCATCGCGGCCACCACCAGCAGCACTACCGTGACGCCACTGCCGATGCCGCCGATGTTGTGGACCCACTTGCCGACACCCATCCCCCGCACGTTGGCGACGGTGATGATCGCCAGCCAGCCAAAGGCAACCGTCGCGACGAACCACTTGTCGTCAACCAGCCCGGCGGTGCTGGCGCCACCGGCGAAGGCGACCACGCCGGCCAGATACACCAGCAGGACGGGCACGTAAAAGAGGTTGTTGGTCCAGTAACACCAGCCTGAGACGAACCCGTGAATGTCGCCGAAGTGACGACGGGCCCACAGATACACGCCGCCTTCACCCGGGTAGCGGCGCGACAGCGCCATCACGGCGATCGCTTCCGGGATGAAGAACGCGGCAAAGGCGACCACCCACAACAGCAAAGTCGCCCGCCCGAAACCCGCCACCGGTGGCACGGTGTTGACGTTGACGATCGCGACGGTGCCGAGCAGCACCAAGTCCGTCAAGCCGAGCGTCCGCGGGATCCGGGGCGCGACAGACACTACGCGAGCAGTTCCTGGACCGCGCGATGGGCGTGGTCGATGGCCGCGTCGGTGTAGGAATAGGCGCCGGCGTCGGCGTTGGCGATGGCAATCCGCCCGTGCGGCTTGCGCGCGACGGCGCAGGGCTGTTCGCCGCCGTTTACCCAGAAGTCGTCGGCCAGTGAGTTGTACTGGTAGGCGTAACCATGCGGCCAGCGGTTGACGGTAATGCCGAGAATGTCTGCTGCCGGATCGAACCCGCCACCGCCAAGCGCGCGGCCCAGTTGATCGCGAATGCTGCGTTCGATGGTGGCAAACGACGTTGAGAGCAACTCTGCGCGGCCCACGCGGTGCTGTTCGCGCACCGGCAAGCCGGGCCGGCACGCCGACTTCGTCAAATGCAGCACGATGGGCTCGGCTGGGTTGGTCTGATGCTTGTAAGACCCGAGGCTGACGGGAAAGTCGAGGCCGACCGAGGTGTGCCAGAATCCGGGTGTCGAGACGCGCTGCACGCCCAGTTTTTGAAAGGCGGTCCAGTTCCGGATGAACACGTTGGTGTAGACGAGCGGCACTTTGATCGCGTAGTCGAGCGCCGTCTTCTGCGCGGCCGGCAGCTCGGGGCAGATCGACGGAATCGCCGTGTGCCAGCAGGCCAGGATGACCGAGCGCGCCGACACGGTCTTGAGGGTCTTGTCGCCTTGCAGGTATGCGACCTCGACACGTTGACTAGGACCCGGAGCGCCGACGTGACGCACGCGCATCGCGGAGCTGCTCAAGCGAATCCGCACCGGCGTGTCGGCCGTGTCGAGCTTCGAATAGTCGGCGCGCGCCGTCACCACATCGTCCAGCGTGGATCCCGGAATGGCGATGGGAATCAGCCGGCGAACCAGCAGCCGCGCCATCGTGGCGTTGCCGTCGGGAAAGTGGAAGTAGTAGTTCTGCGCCTCGTCACTCTGGATCGAGTCGAAGTTCTGGCCCGGTCCAGGCTTATTGTCGAGCCCCATGCCGGCGAAGCCCGGCAGGCCCAATCCAAACGCATCCTGCGCCGGGACCGCGTCGACGCCCACGCCGAACAGGCCGTGGGTGCGCGTCTGGTAGAGCCGCGCGACGCCGGCATCGAGCTGCCACAGCTTAGTGAGAAAGTCGGTGTAACTCATCCGCGCCAGGCGCGCTTTCTTTTCCGTCGAGTTGAGTCCCGGCATCGGATCGAAGCGCTCGGTGAGCAGCCGCTTGAGATCGCGCCGGACGGTGTCGCTGAGCGGCGCGGCCGCCTGGAACGCCTCGTCGCGGAGATCGCCGGTGACGAGGCGATCGGCGCCGTAGGTCTCCTGGTCGAAGAAGGTCGCCGACCGCAGGCCCAGCGACTTGTAGAGTCCCGAGTCGAGCACCTTGTCGTAACGGGCCATGTCGATGCCCAGTTCGGTGACCAGCGCTTTCGACACCGCGCTGTACGGCGCCGGGCTGTCGATCGACTGCGTGCCGCCGTAGCCGATGTAGGTGCGGCCGTTGTGCGTGAACTCGTTGCGCTTGGCGTGGCCGCCGAAGTCGTCGTGGTTGTCGAGCAGCAGGATGCGGGCCTCGGGCCGGGCCTTGCGGAAGTAGTGGGCGGCCGCCAGGCCGCTGATGCCGGCGCCGACTACCACCAGGTCGTACTCCTCACCGGTGACCTGGGGCTCGGCCGCGGTCTTCCAGAAAGTGCCGTTCGCCATCGAGTGAAAGACCTCGAACGAGCCGGCGTGCGACCCGCGCAGGCCGGTCAATGCCGGCGGATACCCACCGGCCTGGCCTTGGGCGAGCAGGGTCGCGAAATCTGGAGACAGCGCTCCCGCGGCCGCGGCACCGACGCCAACGGCCACGCCGTTCAGGAAGTCACGGCGCGTGATTGGGGAGCCCATGCCTAACTGGCGGTCGTCGTTGGTCATGATGAGGCGATTGTAGCCGCGTTCGTGGTACCGTTCCCCGGCCGGGCGACGGCAAGGAGCGCAAATATGTTGAGGCAAGTGGTCGTGGCAAGCATCGTCGTCGTTCTGGCCGGGTGTGCGGCGGCACCAGAGACACCGCCGGCCACGCCCTGGCCGACCAAGGCCTGGGCGGCGTCTTCGCCGGAGGCCGAGGGGCTTGATGGCGCCAAGCTCGCCGCGCTCGACGCCGAGTTCGCCTCGGGCGCGCGCGGGCAGATCACCGCCATGCTCGTCATTCGCAACGGCAAGGTGGTAATCGACAAATCGTACCGCCACGATTTCGATGCCCTGTTTGCCGGCCGCGACCCGGTGCGCGGTCCGTACAACTACTACGATCCGGACTGGCACCCGTTCTATCAACACGGGCCCCTGCACACCATGCAGTCGGTCAGCAAGAGCGTGACGTCCGCGCTAATCGGAATCGCGATTGGCCGGGGCGAGCTGCCCGGCGTCGACGCCAGGGTGATGCCCTACTTCGCCGGCGATTTCCGCGTCGCCGGCGCCGACCCGCGTCGTGACGACCTCACGCTCAACCACCTGCTGACGATGACGGCCGGCATCAAGTGGGACGAGAGCACGGTGGCCTACACCGACCCGGCCAACAGCTGCGCCGGCATGGAGAAGAGCGACGACTGGATCCAGTTCGTGCTCGACCAGCCGATGGCCACGGCCCCGGGCGCCACCTTCGTCTACAACAGCGGTGCCACCGAGCTGCTGTCACAGCTGATCAAGAAGGTCACCGGCAAGCAGGCGGATGAGTACGCCGCCGAGCACCTCTTCGCGCCGCTCGGCATCACCGACACCTACTGGAAGCGCACGCCGAAGGGCCTGTCCGACACCGAGGGCGGGCTGTACCTCACCGCGCGCGACCTGGCGAAGATCGGCTACCTGTATTTGAATGACGGCATGTGGGATGGCCGCCGTCTGCTGCCCGAAGGCTGGGTCAAGGCGTCGACGATGCCGCTGGTCGATACGCGTCCCGGCCAGCCGCGCTCGCGCAAGTACGGCAACCAGTGGTGGGTACTCCCGTACGGCGACGGCTCGAAGCATGCCTACGCCGCGCTCGGCTACGGCGGGCAGCGCCTGATCGTCGTGCCCGAGCACCAGCTGATCGCGGTGTTCACGGGCTGGAACATCTACGAGCATGCCGAGTTCGCACCTTACGACGCGCTCGATCGCATCCTCGCCACCGTGAAGCCGTGACCCACATCCTTCATCGCCACCTCCGGGTCACGCCGCCGGTCGCCGTCACCGGCCAGGGCGTTTACCTCACGGATGCTTCGGGGAAGCAGTATCTCGATGCCTGCGGCGGCGCCGCCGTGTCGTGCCTGGGCCACGGCCATCCCGCAGTGGCCGCGGCCATGCACGCGCAGATCGATCGGCTGGCCTACGCGCACACCAGCTTCTTCACCTCGGCGCCGGCGGAGGCGCTCGCCGATCAGCTGGCGCGCACCGCCCCGGCGGGGATGGAACACGTCTACTTCGTGAGCGGCGGCTCCGAAGCCGTTGAAGCTGCCCTCAAGATGGCCCGGCAGTATTTCGTCGAGATCGGTCAGCCCGAGCGCGGCGTGTTCATCGCGCGCCGCCAGAGCTATCACGGCAATACGCTGGGCGCGCTTGCGGTCGGCGGCCACGAGGCGCGACGCCGGCAGTTCGCGCCGCTGCTGATCGACGTCAAGCACGTCGCGCCGTGCTACGCCTACCGCGACCAGCGTGCCCATGAAACGGCCGAGGCGTACGGCGCGCGGCTCGCCGCCGAACTCGACGCGACGATAACGGCGTGTGGCGAACAGCGGGTCATCGCGTTTGTCGCCGAGACGGTGGGCGGCGCGACCGCGGGCGCCGTGACGCCGGCACCCGGCTACTTCAAGGCGATCAGGGAAGTATGCGACCGCCACGGTGTGCTACTGATCCTCGACGAGGTGATGTGCGGCATGGGCCGCACGGGCACGCTGCACGCCTGCGAACAGGAGGGCGTCGTCCCCGACCTGTTGACGATCGCGAAGGGTCTCGGCGGCGGCTATCAGCCAATCGGCGCCGTGCTGGCCCACAAGAAGATCGTCGATGCCATGTCGGCCGGCAGCGGCTTCTTCCAGCACGGCCACACCTACCTCGGCCACCCGGTTGCCTGCGCGGCGGCGCTCGCCGTGCAGCAGGTGATCGAGCGCGAGGGGTTGCTCGCCGTCGTGCGCGCGCGCGGCCAGTCGCTGGCGGCGCGCCTGGCCAGCCGCTTCGCGGATCATCCGCATGTCGGAGATATAAGGGGCCGCGGGCTCTTGCACGCCGTCGAACTGGTCGAGGATCGCGCCACCAAGGCGCCGTTCGTCCCAGCTGCTCGGTTGCACGCCCGTGTCAAACGCGAAGGCATGGCCAGGGGGCTGATGACTTACCCGATGGGCGGCACCATCGACGGTGTCGCCGGGGATCACATCCTGCTCGCGCCGCCGTTCATCATCGAGGAACAGCACCTCGAGATCATCGTTGATCGGCTGCACGCGGCGATCGATGCCGCGATCGCCTCGCTTGGCCGGTCAGGGTCCGGCTGAAGCCGGACGCCACATCGTCAGCTCAGGCCGCCGATGGCGACGAGCTTGGTCTCGAGATACTCCGACAGCCCCTCGCTGCCACTTTCGTGGCCCACGCCGCTCTGCTTCCAGCCGCCAAACGGCGCCTCGGTCGCGTGCGGCGCCCACTCGTTGATACCGACCATGCCGAACTCGAGTGCCTCCGAGATCTTCACCGACGCTCGCAGGTCGTTGGTCCAGATGTAGGCGGCCAGGCCGTACGGCGTCTGGTTGGCCAGCGCGATCGCTTCGTCCACTTCGTCGAAGGTCACGATGGGCATCACCGGTCCGAAGATCTCTTCGCGGAACACCGGCATGTCGGCCGCGACGCCCGAGAGCACCGTCGGCTCGAAGAAGTACCCGTGCGGCAGGGCGGCGGGGATGTGGCCGCCGGAACGGACCGCCACGCCCTGGCCGGCCGCGCCGGCCACCAGGGCAGCGACGCGGTCGCGCTGCCGGGCATTGATGAGCGGGCCCACCTGCACTGCGGCATCCAGTCCGCTCCCCAGGCGCAACTCGCCGGCGCGGCGCGCCACGTCGTCGGCGAACGCCTCGGCCACGCGCCGGTGCACGAGGAAGCGCTGCGGCGACACGCACACCTGGCCGTTGTTGCGAAACTTGCTGGCGATCGCGCCGGCGGCGACCTGCTCGAGATCGACGTCAGGCAGCACGATCACCGGCGCGTTGCCGCCGAGCTCGAGCGAGAGCCGCGTGACGGTGCGCGAGGCGCCGTCCATCAGGATCTTGCCGACGCGGACGCTGCCGGTGAAGCTGATCTTCCGGCACGCCGGATGGTCCAGCATCGCCTGGCCCATCGCCTCGGGATCGCCGTTGACGAGATTCAGCACGCCTGCGGGCAGCCCAGCCTCGACCAGCACCGCGGTCATCGCCATCGCGGTCAGCGGCGTGAACTCCGACGGGCGGCCCACCACGGTGCACCCCGCGGCCAACGCCGCCGCCCACGCCCGCGCCGGGTTGTAGGCCGGAAAATTCCACGCTGTGATCACGCCGACCACGCCGAGCGGCTGGCGCAGCACGGTCATCCGCTTGGTGGCAACCCGCGAGGGGATGGTCCGGCCGTAGGCGCGCTTGCCTTCTTCGGCGAACCAGTCGAAGAGATCGGCGGCGACCAGCCACTCGCCACGAGCCTGCGCCAACGGCTTGCCGCACTCGAGCACCATCGCGTGGGCGCCCTCGTTCGCCACCTCGCGCATGCGGGCCGCCGCCCGTTGCAGGATGGCGCCCCGCTCATACGGCGTGCGACGAGACCATCCCGGAAAAGCGCCCGCCGCCGCCTCGATCGCCGCGTGGCAATCCTCGCGCCCGCCGAACGGAACGATGCGAACCACTTCCTCTGTCGCGGGATTGATCACGTCCCACGTACCGCCGCCGGCCGCGCCGGTCCAGGCCCCGTTGATGTGCTGCTGATAAGTGAAGGTCATGGTTGGTTATCCCGAGTACGCCTGATCGCCGCCGACCCAGGTCTGCGTCACGCGCAGGGAAATGATCTCTTCGGCGGGCGTCTCATGCAGGTTGCCCGACAACACCGCGAGGTCCGCCAGCATCCCCTCGCGCAAGCACCCGCGCTCCCCATCGTCTCCCGATGCGATGGCGCCGCCCCGGGTGTAGGCGTCGAGCGCCTCGTCCAACGAAATGGCCTCGCCCACCGCAATCCCGTGGCCGTCCTCGTCGCGACGAAGCATCGCCGCCTGGATGCCGCGCAGCGGAGAATCATCTTCGACCACCGGCGCATCCGACGACAGCGCCACCGTCACGCCGGCGTCGAGCATCGACCGCACCGGGTAGGTGCGCGCCAACAGGGCATCCGGCAGATACTGCCGAAAGTTGCGCCCAAGCGCGTGGATGAACACCGTCTGCGGAACCGCAATCACGCCGAGGCGGGCCGCCCGTGCCAGATGATCGGCGCCTGGCAGTCCGAAGTGCTCGATGCGGTGCCGCATCGCACCGCGGCCACCTGCCCTGAGCGAGTGCGAGCGAGTTAAAGGGAGCGCCTCGTAGACGCGCAGCACCTGGTCGATCGCGACATCCCCAATGGCGTGGGTGGCAATCCGCCAGCCCGCCTGGTGCGCCTCGCGGGCCAGCGCCAGAAATTCGTCATACTCGAAACGCAGGACGCCGCGCGTGTCGGCATGCCGGTAGGGCACGCTCAACGCCGCCGTGGCGCCGCTCAGACCGCCGTCGGCAAAGAACTTCACCGTGTCGATGCGCAGTCGATCCGACCGGTGGTGATGCGCGGGGAGCGGTACCGCGCCGACGCCATCGACCAGCCGCAGCGCCATCACGTTGATGCGGATCGGCAACCGCCCGTCCTGGTCCATCTGCCGGTAGCGGTCGAGGAGCTCCGGCGCAACGCCAGCGTCGTTGGTGCTGGTGATGCCGAGCGACACTTGATGCCGCAGGGCGGCGGTGACCATCGCCTCGTAGTCAGCGGCCGACGGCGGCGGCACGTGGCGCAGCACGAGCCCCATCGCCGCTTCGCGCAGCACGCCGGTCGGCTCACCGTCGGGGCCGCGATCGATCTCGCCGCCCGGCGGCGTCGCCGTGTCGCGCGCGATGCCGGCCCGCTCGAGCGCCACGCTATTGCAGACGACGATGTGGGCGCAGGTCCGCATCAGCACGACGGGCCGGTCGGCGACCACCGTGTCGAGGTCGGCCCGCGTGGGTGGCCGGCCGTCAGGAAACCGCGCCTCGTTGTAGCCGCGTCCTTGCAGCCAGGCGCCGGGCGCGAGACGGCTGGCCCGCTCGCGCAGCTGCGCACCGAGACCAGTGAGGCTCGACGCGCCACGCAGGTCGAGCAGCGTGGTCAGCAGATGGCCGATCTTCCAGATGTGCGCGTGGGCATCCACGAACCCCGGGATCAAGGTCTGCCCGGCCAGATCCACCACTAGCGTGCCGCGCCCTCGCAGCGCGAGCACTCTGGGGCTGTCGCCGACGGCGACGATGCGGCCACCCGACACGGCGAGCGCCGTCGCGCGCGGGTCGCCGCCGACTCCCGTCCACACAACGCCGTTGTGGAAAATCGTCTCGGCCGTATCGGCGCGCATCACCGCCCGGCGCGTCAGGACCTGCCCGCAGCCGCAGGCGTCAGGACGCGTGCCTCCACCTCGGTCAGCGCCTGCTCGACCACCCCGAGGCCCTCGCGCAGTTGGTCGTCGGTGATGACCAGTGGCGGCAGGAACCGGATGCAGTTGGTGAAGAGGCCGGCTCGCATGGCGATCACGCCTTTCTGGCACGCCGCCTTGATGATGGCCAGGGTCTCGTCCGGTGCCGGCTGCTTCGACGCGCGGTCTTTCACCAGTTCGATCACCAGCATTGAGCCCAGGCCGCGCACGTCGCCAATCAGCGGATGACGGCTCTTCCATCCCTCGAGGGTTTCTCGCAGCGTCGCGCCAATCTGTTCAGCCCGGGCCAGGAACGCCGGCTGACGGATCATCTCGATGGCCGCGATCGCCGCGACGCAGGTCAGCGGATTGCCGCCGTACGTGCCGCCCATGCCGCCGAGGTGCGTGGCATCCATGATCTCGGCCCGCCCGGTGATGGCACTCACCGGCATGCCGGCGCCAAGCGACTTGGCGGTGACGACGATGTCGGCGGCGACGTCGTAGTGCTCCAGCGCGAACAACTTGCCGGTGCGCGCAAAGCCGCACTGCACCTCGTCGGCGATCAGCACGATGCCGTGCTGATCGCACAGCTCGCGCATCCGCCGCATGACGCGCGGCGGCACCGGGATGAAGCCGCCCTCGCCCTGCACCGGCTCGATGATCATCGCCGCGACTTCTGCCGGATCGACCTGTGCCGTGAAAGCGTGCTCGAGCTGGTGAATGGTCCAGGTGACGCAATCCTCCGCGGTCATGCCTTCGGGAGCACGGTAGGCATTGGGCATCGGCAAGCGGACGATTTCCCCCGCGAACGGACCCATGCCCTTCTTGAACAGCCCGTACTTGCTCGTCAGGCTCACCGCCAGCAGCGTGCGGCCGTGGTACGCGCCCTCGAAGCAGATGATGCCAGGCCGTTTGGTAAATGCCCGTGCCGCCTTCACGGCGTTTTCCACCGCTTCGGCGCCGCTGTTGGAGAGCAGCGTCTTCTTGGCGAACGTCCCGGGTGTGATCTCGTTGAGCAGTTCGCACAGCCTCACGTACGACTCGTAGGTCGCCACGAGCGAGCCCACGTGGATCAGCTTTTCCGCCTCGGCCTGAATCGCCTGCACGACGGGAGGTGGGCAGTGGCCGACCGCCAGCGCACCGATGCCGCCGACGAAGTCGATGAAGGTGTTGCCATCCACGTCGTGCACGAGGGCGCCCTCGGCGCGCTCGACGACAACGTCGGTCGCCTTGCCGAGGCCGGTGGGTACCGCCGCGAGCCGGCGGGCGAGCAACGCCTTGCTGCGCGGGCCGGGCACTTCAGTCTTCAGCTGAATCGATGACATCACTCTCTCCTTCAATTGCCTGGCGGGCGCGACCGGCCGGACGGCGCCCTGCACGTCCCTGGCCGCATCGAGCACGATCAGCACACTGTAGTTGTCGCAGACTGGATCGCTCAAGTAATCCTTGAGCAGCGCCCGGAACTCGAACCCCACCTTCTGCTGCATCGACAGCGTGGGGTCGTTGATCCGGCCGCTCACCAGCCCCTCATAGTATGACTCGGCGCTCATCCGGTGCTTGACGGCACCAAATCCGCTCATCATGCCCGCCGTCACCTGTCCCTTGAGCCCCAATGCCCAGACCAGTTCCTGGCGGGCGGCGTAAAGCGCCTGCGCCAGCCCGCGTCCGCGATAGTCGGGGTGCACGCCGATGTCGGCGCCGTACAGCCAGTCGCCGTCCGGCTCGTGCGACGTCAGCCATCCGCCCTGGATGACATCGGCAAAGGTATGCGTGCGGTCGTTGAAATCGAAATGCAGCCGGATGGTCGCCGTGGCCGCCACCACGCGATCGCCGTCAAGCCCGACCAACTGCCCGGCCCGAAACAACTCAATGTGCTTGTGGTAGTGGGCGGCCTTGAAGCGCTGATCGTCAGCCAAGGTCGGAAACACCACGCGCTGAAGCGCTTCGAGTTGGCCGGCGTGTTCCGGCTGTGCCGAGGCGATGACCAGACCGTCCGGCAGCACACGGCGATAGGCGCCCATGCTGGCGTGCATCGCGGGAGTATACTTCGCGGTGACACGCCGTGGTCGTGCTGCCGCTCAAAGGTCAAATGCGCCTCACCCACCACCCGATCGCCCGCTACCAGGTCGCGTTCGCCACCCTCTTCGCGTTGACGCTGTCGGCCCAGACGCCGACGCCCGCCGGCCGGACCATGCTGCGCGAAGTTGATGTGGCGGTGCCGATGCGGGATGGCGTCGTCCTTCGCGCTGATGTCTTGCGTCCGCCCGCTCAGGGACGCTTCCCCACGTTGGTCTATCGCACGCCGTACGGCAAGCATGCGGCACTTGACGACGAGACGACCTTCAGCCGCGCGGTCGAGCGGGGCTACGCCGTCGTCGTGCAGGACGTGCGAGGCCGCTACCGGTCGGACGGGGAGTTTCGGCCCTACGAAAATGAAGGGCGCGACGGCTTCGACACCATCGAATGGGCCGCGCGCCAGCCGTGGTCAGACGGCAACGTCGGCACGTTCGGGTTGTCCTATCCCGGCGCGGTGCAATGGCTGGCCGCCGTCGAGGCGCCGCCGCACTTGAAGGCCATGGTCCCGGCCATGACGTTCTCGACCCCCCAGAACTTCTTCTACACCTGGGGCGTCTGGGACATGTCCTGGGCGTACTGGATCTGGCAGAACATCGCCCCGGACGTTCGCGTCAGGAGGAACCTGCCTGGGCCAAGGACCTCGGCCGACGCGCGCGCCGGCTGGCCGGCGGTGGAGCGGAAGTTGACGGGCACGCTACCGCTCGATCGTCTCGAGGAGTTTCGCGAGGTCGCGCCCTATTACTTCGACTGGCTGCACCATCCGCCCGACGACCCCTTCTGGAACTTTGCCGAGCTGCGCGGCAAGTACTCGCGCACGCAAGCCGCCGTGCTGAACCTGTCTGGCTGGCACGACGACAACTACGGGCCGGAGGGAGCGACGACCAACTTCACCGGCCTGGTGCGCGCGCGGGGCGGGCAACCATCGGGCACGGCCTTGCTAATTGGTCCCTGGGTGCACGGCGTGGACGCTACCGCTCGCACCAAGTCGGGCGAACGCGAGTTCGGCCCCGCGGCGGCGATTGCCTACGACGAGGTGGTCCTGGACTGGATGGACCGTCACCTGCGCGGTGACCGCCCGGAGACGCCGCCGGATCCCGCCGTGCGCTACTTCGTCATGGGCGACAACCGGTGGAAGACCGCCAGCGCCTGGCCGCCGCCGGCGCGCTCCCGCGTCTATTACTTGTCCCCCTCGCCTGGCGCGGCTCCCCGGCTCGGCACGCTCAGGTCGGAACCGCCAACCGACGCCAAGACGCCCAGCGAGTTCATCGCCGACCCTGATGCCCCGGTGACCAATCCGTACGATGGGGCCGGTGCGCACGACTACCGGCGACTCACCGATCGCAGTGACGTGCTCACTTTCGATTCGCCGCCGCTTGACCGCGATACCGAGGTCACGGGCCCGATCCTCGCCCGCATCTATCTGTCGTGCGATTGCCGCGACACTGACCTGTGGGTCCGCGTGCTCGACGTCGCGCCTGACGGCACCGCCTACAACCTCATGAGCCCAGGACTCGACGTGGTGCGGGCCAGTTACCGGGATCTGGAAAAGGGGCGGCAACTCCTCGAGCCCGGCCAGGTCTACGAGCTCCGGCTTGACCACCTGGTCACCAGCAACCTCTTCAAGCGCGGGCATCGCGTGCGGGCGCAGATCTCCGCGAGCTTCTTTCCCAACTTTTCGCGCAACCTGCACACGGGAGATCTCGAAACCGTGTCGTCCCGCCGGCAACGCGCCACCATTCGCGTCCATCACGATGGCGCGCACCTATCCCAGGTGGTTCTCCCTGTCGTGGACCGCTGAAACGTGAGGACTGCCGTGATTCACACAAGGAGATTGTCCATGAGGGTTCGTGCGGCGTCCGGGGTCTGCCTCGCATTGCTGGCGTTCGCGACCGCGTCCTGTCGTGCCGCACCGTCGCCGGCCGGGGGAGAAGTCGCGGACCTGATGATCGTGAACGGCCGGGTGTTCACCGCCGACGAGCAGGGCACGATGGCGCAGGCCGTGGCCGTCGCCGGCAACAAGATCCTCCGCGTCGGAACCGACCAGGACCTGGCGGCGCTGCGTGGACCTGGCACCCGCGTCATCGACGCGCACGGCGCCAGCGTCACGCCCGGGTTCAACGATTCGCACGTGCACTTCCTGAGCGGCGGTGAATCGCTGGGCGACGTCGACCTCGCCGGTCTGACGACCCTGCCGCAAGTACAGAACGCCATTCGTGATTTCGCCACCGCCAAGCCGGATGTCGCCTGGGTGAAGGGCCGTGGCTGGCTCTATTCGCCGTTCCCGGGCGGCACCCCGACGAAAGCCCAGCTTGATGCCGTCGTCGCCGACCGACCCGCGGTGATGACCTGCTACGACGGCCACAGCATCTGGGTGAACTCAAAAGCGCTGGCGATGGCCGGCATCACCAAGGACACACCGAATCCCCCCAATGGCGTGGTCGTCAAAGACCCGAAGACCGGCGAGCCCACGGGTCATCTGAAGGAATCGGCCACCGACCTCGTCACCGGAATCATGCCGAAGGCTACCGCCGAGGATCGGCGAGCGGCCCTGCGAACCGCCGTGGCGCACGCGCACCGTTTTGGCGTGACGAGCGTACAGAACGCGGGCGGCGATCCCGGCGAGATGGCGCTGTACGACGAGGCCCGGCAGGCTGGCGAACTGCAGGTCAGGACGTATCTGGCCTTCTCGGCGCAGGCGGGCACCACCGAAGCAGACCTCGATCGCATGGAGGAGGTCCGAAAGCAGTTCGGGGACGACCCGGCGTTGAAGACCGGCGCGGTCAAGATCTACGCCGACGGCGTGATCGAGAGCCGGACCGCGGCGTTGCTGGCGCCCTACTCGAACAGCCGCGACGCGGGCTCGCCGAACCTCTCAGCCGACGAACTGAATCGCCTGGTCACGATGATCGACAAGCGAGGCTGGCAGATCTGGATCCACGCGATTGGCGATCGGGCCATCCGCATGTCGCTTGATGCGCTCGAGCGCGCGACAGCGGCCAACCCGGCCCCAGCGAGCGGCCGGCGCCATCGCCTCGAACACATCGAGACAATTGATGCCGCCGACATCCCGCGGTTTGCGCGGCTGGGGGTGATCGCCTCCCAGCAGCCGATGCATGTGCCGCTCGGCGACATGAACTCCGCGCACCCCTCCGGCCCCTGGCCCGACAACATCGGTCCCGACCGTGCATCGCGCGCGTGGGCCTGGAAGAGCATTCAGGACGCCGGTGGCCGCCTGACGTTCGGCAGCGACTGGCCCGTGGCGCCGCTGTCGCCGGGACAGGGCATCTGGGTGGCGGCGGCGAGAACGGGGCCGTCCAACGCGGTCGATCAGAAACTGCCGGTGCGTGACGTGATCAGCGGCTATACGCGCTGGCCGGCATACGCGTCATTCGAGGAGCGGCGCAAGGGCACGCTGGCCCCGGGCATGCTGGCAGACCTGGTCGTGCTGTCCGCGGATCTCCTGGCCCGGCCGCCGGCGACGGCCACCGACGTCGTGGTGGAGACGACGATCTTCGACGGCCAGGTCGTGTACCAGAAGCCGAAGTAGACGACGCGGCCCGCCGGGTGCTAGCGGGCGGGCCTTGCCGCTCGCGCGTCGGCGCCGCGAAGGGCGGCGGTGGCATCGCGCATCATGGCGTCGACGATGGCCGCGGCCGGGTGAATTCCAGCAACGTGTGCGGAGCTCTTGCCGGCGTACAGGCACATCTGCTCGAAATCTCCAGTCGTCGATCGCAAGGGCGAATCAGTGCCGCACCGGTAGACCGGCCGTCCGTCGTCGTCGCCGATCACGTCGCGCGGCAACTGGTCCGGATGATAGCCCCACAGCGTTTCTCCCGCGGCCGCGGTCACGCTGTTCTTCAACACGCGCACTGGCGCATGCGGTGGCCAGCCGATGGCAAACAGGTCCGTGTGCACCGTGTCGCCAGGCCCGGCCGCCACGATCCGCTGCTTGTGATAGTCGTGGGCGAACGACTCAGTACTCGCCAGGAAGAGCGTGCCGCACTGCACGCCGTGGGCGCCCGACTCCAGGGCGGCGGCCAGGCCGCGCCCATCGGCAATGCCGCCGGAAGCCACGATCGGGATCGTGAGCTTCTCGACCACCCGCGCCAGGAGGACCGACAGCGGCAGGTGGCCGCGCACGTGGCCGCCCGCCTCGACGCCCTGCACGATCACCACGTCGGCGCCGGCGGCCTGCGCCAGGACCGCATCCTCGAGCGATCCCACTTGATAAAGCACCAGGCATCCCGCGTTCTTCGCCTGGTCGACGATGGCGGGATGCACATCCCAGAAGAAGCACATGGCAGGAACGTGGGCGTCGAAACAGGCGGCCAGCTGGTTGGCCAGCAATGCGGGAGCCGTGGCGAACGGGACGAGATTGACGCCGAAGGGCCGAGCGGTGCGGCGTCTCACGTCGGCGATTTCCCGGACGATGAGCTCGGGCGATTCGCCGACCATGCCGAGCAGCCCAAAGCCGCCCGCCTCGGATACCGCGGCCGCCAGTTCCGACCGCGCCGGGCCGCCCATGCCGGCCGAGATGATCGGGTGGCGGCAGCCCAGCGACTCTGTCAGCCGGGTCGTGATCGTGGTGCTCAGCGTGATGCCCCGCGATAGACGACCTTGCCCCGCACCAGCGTCAGCTCGCACCGCATGTCCTTGAGCGCCGCGGTGGCAACCTCGTACGGGTTACGATCCCACACCGCGAGGTCGGCGTCCTTGCCCACCTCGATCGACCCGATGCGGTCTTCCAGGAACATCGTCCGCGCCGCCCAGATGGTGTACGAACGCAGCGCCGTCTTGATGTCGACCGACTCCGACGTACCAAAGGGCGTCGCCCCGTAGGTGGCGTTCAACGTTTCGCGGGCGACTGCTGCCCACAGGCCATACCGGGCGGCGAACGGCGTGACCGAGTAGTCGGAACCGCCGCCCCACTGCACGCCCTTCCGCAAGTAGGTCTGGAACGGGTTGAGCCGCTGATTGCGCAGCCGTCCGAAATTGCCGGCGTAAGTGTCGCCAATCCACCACATGAACGTGGACGAGGCTTCGGGGTAGCCGGCGTCGTAGTCCCGCTGCAGGCGGGCCATGGTGTCGATCGCGCGATCGGTGGGGATGTTGCCGTGAATGAGGCCATGGCGCAGGCCGCGCGTGGGTTTGGCTTGCAGCGCGCGGTCGTAGGTGTCGATCACCCAGTCGATCGCGCGATCGCCAATCGCGTGGGTGCTGACATGCACGCCCGCATCGTGCAGCTCAGTGGCGATTTGTCGATACTGATCCGGCGGCGTTGACGGATAGCCCGGATTGCCCGTGTCAGTGTCGACGAGGTTCTTGTTCCAGTCGTCGTACATCCACGCCGTCCGGGCACCGCCGCTGCCATCCATGAACATCTTGACGCCGCCTGAGATCAGCATGGCGTCGCCGGCCAGGCCGGCCTGCCGCGGGTTGGCGCGGACGCGCGCCATGACCGCCGCGCGTTCCTCGAGGCGGCGTGCGCCGGACCACAAGGCGAAGACGCGGACGGTGAGCCGGCCCTCCCGCAACAGCTCCTGGTACAACTCCCACTTGCCTTCGCCGATGCCCGGATCCTTCGCGCCGGTCATGCCTTCCTTGTTGAAGTCCTCGATGATCCTGATCAGCCCCTGCTTCTGCTGATCGCGCGTCAGCGGTGGCACCAGCCGGCTCACCAGGCCCATCGCCGCTTCCTTCATCACGCCGGTCGGCATGCCGTCGGCGGTGCGATCGATGGTGCCGGCCGGCGGATCCGTCGATTCCTTCCGGACCTCGGCCATCTTCATGGCGTAGCTATTGGCCACGCCGTAGTGCCCCGTCGTGTGCATCAGCCACACCGGGTTGTTCGGGGCGACGGCATCAAGGTCGGCGGCGGTGATGTAGCGCTGTTCGGCGTATTTCCCCTCGTCCCATCCGCGGCCCCTGACCCACTCGCCTGGCTTGAGCTTCGCTACCTGCGCCGCCACGCGCTTTTGGACCTCGCCGATCGTCTTGACCGCCGTGTCGCTCAGGTCCACGGTGAACAGGGCATCGGCCTCGGTGAAATGGACGTGGCTGTCGATCAGGCCCGGTGTCACCGCCCGGCCGCGCAGGTCAATGACTTCGGTGGCGGCGCCAACCAGGGCCTTGATGCGATCGGTCGTGCCGACGGCGACGATCTTGCCGCCGGCGATCGCCACGGCCTGGGCCACGGAGTCGCGGGCATCTACGGTGAGGACGCTGCCGTTGATGAGAACCATGTCGGCCGGCGCCGGAGCCTGCGCGTGAGGGGCCAGTTGGCCGTGCCAGGCCACCACCGAACACAACGCGACTGCCAGACCAACGCGGTGAATCGGAACCAGTTGCCAGCGCATGATGGACCACAGTCTAACCCCAACCGGCAGGACCCACTGGCAACCGCTGGTCCTAGATCGTGACGCCGAAGCGGCGGGCGAGGATGAAGGCGCAGGCCAGCGACAACACGCCGTAGACGATCATCCAGTGCATCCTCCAGCCAAAGACGTCAATCCCAGGCTCTGGATACGCTACCGCAATAGACGCGATGCGGCTGCCGGCAGGCAGCGGCGCTTCAGACGGATAGAGCGCTTGATTGGCCAGGCCGCCCGCGACCGTCATGGGTGACCGGCGCCCAAGCGCCGGCGACACCAGCACCGACTTGGTCACCGCGGCTTCTCCATCGCGAAGGGTCAGCGTGTAGGCACCCTCGGTGGTGGGCCGGAGACGCCAGACAACTTCGTTCGATCCCGCCAGCCGCACCGCGCCGGTCTCGAGGCCAACCGCGGCCGGCGCCTCCAGCACCAGCGCGGACGCCGCCGCCGACCCTGACCCTGGGATCAGTTGCACCGTGATCAATGCCGGCGCGCCGGGCTGCAGCCCGCCGTATCCATAGAAAGCCTGCAACTGCGCGATGACGAGCACCAGCGGGACGCTCATCCAGGCGAGGGGCACCAGCGACAACAGGAGATAACGCCCATTGCGGACCAGCACCTCGCCGAACGCGCGCAACATCAGGCCGGGCTGGTCGCCGTAGAGCCGGATCTCGAACAGCGCCGCATGAATGCCGCGCTTGGTCTCGGTCATCGCGCGCTGATTCGACGTGCGCGCGACGACCACCAGCATCGCCGCCGCCGTCACCAGTGACACCAGCAGCAGGCTGACGAGCGGCGGCAGGCCCATCAGCGGCCCGAGCAGCACGTCGAACGCCGTCACCAGCGCCGCGTTGACCCACGCCAGCGCGCGGTCAGGAAATGTAGCCAAGCCCCTTCAGCTTCTTCTTGATCTCTTCCTCGGAGTCGGAGCCCTCGAACTTGGCCAGTTCCTTCTCGATCACGTGCGTGACGAACTCGTCCACCGACGAGTAGCCGGCGAGGTCGGCGTAGCGCTTGACCTTCGCCAGCAGGGCCTTGTCCAACTTGATGTTCGATCCAAACATGTCAGTACTCCTTGGCGCGGCGCTCCCCGGGAAACCCGTCGATCCCGAACTCCGCGAGAATCGCCGCCGCCAGGTTATGAATCGTCGCCGCCGGACGCTGGAGCGCCCGGCTACTCAGCAGGATCCCGGGGACCGTTTCGTGATCCATGCAGTGATCACCGCTCCACGCGCTCGTGTTGTCCGTTAAGACGTCCAGCGGCAGGCCGCCCAGCGCCGACTCGTCGGACCCACGCGTGCCCTTCGCGTATCCCACCACCAGGTCGGGCGCGATGTCCTCGTTGCCCCCCAGATGAAACACGTCTTCGCGCCGGTACATCTTGGAGATGGCCGCGCTCCCGGTCGCCGGGTCCATCGTGCCGAGTAGCTTCGCCGCAATCTCGCTCACCAGGGCCTCGCGTTCGGCCGGTTCGACGATGCCGTCCCGCTCGCGGCCCTTGAGGTTCAAATACAAGCCGTTCAGGCCGACCGCATAGGCGCGCGTGCGGGACCAGTCGACGTTGCCGAAGAACCCCGGGTCGTCGCGCCGGTTGGGATCGACCAACGCCAGGTAGCCGTGGTCGCGCAGCCAGCTGTTCATGTGGAACGCGCGGCGCCAGGACGTGAAGCCATGGTCCGACATCACCACCAGCAGATCGTCGGGTCCGAGCGTCGCGAGCGTGTCGCTGACGATGGCATCGAGGCCCCGGTAGAGCTCGTCGACCACGCTCGCGTTGGGACTGTCGGTCACGGCATTGTACGCAGGGTGATTCGGATCCCGTGCGCGCCACATCATGTGCGACACCTGGTCGACGTTGCCGAAATAGTAAAACAGCAGGCCGTCGTCAAACCGGTCGAGCACGTAGCGATACTGCCGCCGGTTCTCGTCGGCGGCCAGGCGCGCCTGGGCGAGGAACTCGGCCTCGGTGAGCACGCCGGTCTTCAGGCCCTTGGTGTCTTCGGGCATGCCCTGCGTGTAGAAACGCCCGGTGGCCTCCGCCAACTCCGCGGCGTAATCGCCTGGATGCGACACCGGCATGGCCGGATTCATGGGATCGATATTGACCGGGCTGGCATACAGCTCGAAGAACGGATCGAGACCCTTCAGGTAGAAGCGGACCTCGCCGCCAATCGACTGCGTCGGCGCGAGCGAAAAGCTGATCGGCACCCAGTCGCTCCATTCGCCCACGGCCAGCAGGAGCTCGTCGGCGCCAACGGTGATCTTGACGTGACGGTTGGCCTGGTCGAGGTGCGCCGTGAACTCGGCGCGCACCTTCTCCGGTTTCTTCAGGAACGGATTCTCGGGCCCTTCGAGCGACGCCCGTACCTGGCCGTTCCGGACCTTGACCGCATGCACGACGCCGCCGGACAGTGACTGGCCAACATAGGCATACGGCTCGGAGGTGTAGAACGCGAACGTGCCGTAGGTGCCGGTCAGATCCGGCGTGCCCATGCCGCTCAGCTCGCGCGTCGCCGTGCCAGACGGGGGGAAATTGGCCGGCATGCGGATGATCGTAGTGGGCACGCCACGCGACTCGAGGACCTCCCAGAACGGCTGACCGCGGCGCAGTGATTCTACGCGACCGCTCGACAGCGGCAGCTGCCATCGGCCGACGCCGAGCGCCCGGCCGCCCGGCTCCGTCCGCGTCGTCGACAGGTACGGCAGCATTGTCTTGGGATCGCGATGCACGAAGTCGAAAATGCCGTGCCCGCCGGGATCGAGACCGGTGATGAAGGTGGCCCACGCCACCGGGCTTTGCGGGGGAATGGTAGTACCGAGCGACGAGAAGCCGCCGGTCGCGGCGAGGTGCGCGAACCCGGGCAAGCGGCCGGCGGCGATCATCTGGCGGGTCAGGTCGTAATCGAGACCGTCGAAGCCCAGCACGATCACCTTGCGGCCCACCGCCGCGCGCGAGCCGCACGCGCCCACGGCGATTGCCGCGACGACCGCTATCGCCACCAACGCGCCATGGCCGGCGCGCGTCATGCGAGTCCTTCCAGTGACCGGCCGTCCATATAAGGCGGCGGTTCGATGCCGAACAGGCGGAGCGCCGTCGGCGCGATGTCGATCAGCGACGGTTCCTCGGTCGTGACCTTGCGGTTGCAGAAGAACACCCCGGGTACCAGGCGCGGATCGATGCAATGGTCGCCACTCCACGGCTTCAGATTGTCCTCGAACACCGCGCCCGACACGATGCCCGTGGCGCAGTCCCACGACGTGCGGTAGCCGGCGTTGTAGCCGATGATCAGGTCGGGCGCGTTCTCGAGGTACGGGCCCGAGTACAGCGCGGTGGTGTCGAACGCCTCGTTGACGCCGACCCCCGCCTTCTCGGGGTCGGCGAGGTTGCGAAGCTTGCCCATGATCTCGGCCTTGAGCGCGGCAGCCTCGGCTCCCGGAGAGACAATGCCGCCCGCCTCGCGGCCGGTCAGGTTGAGAAACATCCCCGTGAGGCCCAGCGCGTAGGCGCGCGTGGCGCTCCAGTCCACATCCCGCAGCCACTCGCTGCTGCCGTCGGTGCCGGGCTTGAGCGTCAGGTAGCCTTCGCGAAGCAGCCACTGGTTGAGGTTGACGCCGCGCCGGAACGAGCTGAAGCCATGGTCCGAGATCACCATGAGGACATCGCCATCCCGCATCCGCGCGCGGACGCGACCCACCAGCGCGTCGTTGTGGCGGTAGAGCTCGCGGATCGCGTCGCGGTGCGGCGCCTGCTCGCGGCCGCGACCGGCGGGGTGTCCGGGATCGATGTCGCGCCAGAACATGTGCTGGATGCGATCGGTGGCGTCAAAGACACACACCAGGCAGCCCCGGCGCAGGCGATCGAGCGACGCAAAGAACATCGACTCCCGCTCGCGGTCGATATCGTAGGCCTGCTGCAGGAACGTCCCATCGTCGGTGACGCCTTCGTTGAGCGCCCACGTGTCTTCGGCCAGGCCGAGCGTAGCAAAGGACCCCACGCGCTTGGCGAGGTAGGTGGCGTAGTAGGAGGGATGCGAGATCGGCATCGCCGGCGCGCCCGGGTCGAGGTTGATGGGCGAGACGTAGAGCGAGAAATGCTCGCCCAGCTCCGTGACGAGCAGGCGCGTCAAGCCTTTTACGGTGATGCCGGGCATCGCGGAAAAGGCGAGCGGGATCCAGTCGCTCAGCGTGCCGGCCTGGAGCGTGACCGAGTGGCCGCCCACTTCCACGTGCACCTGGCGTGACCCGCGATCCAGCCGCGCCCGCAGGGGCAAGGTGAGCGGGGGCGTGCCGTCCAGGAAGGTGTTGTCCGGTCCGTGCAAGGTGGTCGTGACGCACTCGCCTTCGATCGCAACCGCAAAGCGCAGCCCGCCCTCCTTGAAGGCCTGGCCCTGGGGCCGGGTGGTGTAGAGCAGGAACGTGCCCTGGGTGCCCAGCAGATCGGGCACGCACATCGCGCTCAGTTCGGCGCCGTAGAAGCGGTCGGGGGGGAACGTGATCGGCACGCGCAACACCGTGCTCCAGATGCGGGACTCGCCGAGGATCGTCCAGAACGGCTTCGACTTGCGCAGCAGCCGCAGTTCGGGCTTGCGCAGGGGAATCCGGTAGCGGCCGATCTTCAGGAACCGATCGACCTTGCCGATGCGGGCCGACGACAGCATCGGCAGGTAGGTGCGGCGGTCGCGATCGAGAAAATCGAAGATGTTGTGCCGCGCCGGGTGCGAACCGGTGCTGAACGACGACCATGCCACCGGCGACACCGAGGGAAAGGTCGTCTTGAGGCGCCGATAGCTGCCGGTGGCGGCGAGCGCGCTGAAGTTGGGCAAGATGCCTTCGCGCATGAACTGATCGGTCAGCTTCGGATCCTGACCGTCGAGACCCACCACGATCAGCCGGGTGATGGATGCCTTGGGCGGCGCCGCACTGGTGAGGGCCCGCCACAAGGCGCGAAACGGCCAGGCCAGCAGCGTCACCAACACGACGAGGATAGTGGTGACGAGCACGAAGGCTGACGACATCAGCGCGAAGCCGGCGCCGGGGCCGATGTATGCTGGGGTCGGCGTGGCGTTGCCAAGCAGCATGAGCAACGCCAGCGTGAGGGTGGTCAGGAACTTCAAGCGACCACTCTAGGCGGGCCGAACCCGTTTGGCAACCGACGATGGCTCCAATGTCCTTCCTTCGCCGCCTTCGACGCGGCCGTCCGATTGTGGTGGTGTCCGGCCTGCCGCGGTCGGGAACATCAATGGCGATGAAGATGCTCGAGGCCGGGGGGCTCCCCACCTTGACCGACGGCCTTCGGCGCGCCGACGCGAGCAACCCCAACGGCTATTACGAGTTCGAGCGCGTCAAGCAACTCGACAAGGCGGGCGACACCGCCTGGCTCGCGGCTGCGCGCGGCCAGGCCGTGAAGATCATCTCGTTTCTCCTTACCTACCTGCCCGAGTCGTACGATTACCAGGTCGTTTTCATGCGACGCGACCTGGGCGAGGTCGTCTCATCGCAGAACCAGATGCTCGACGCCCGCGATGAGGATCGTGGGGCCGGCGACGACCGCACGATGGCGCTCTACGCGCAGCACCTGGAGCAGGTCGAGCGCTTCTTGCGGCAACGAGCGTGCTTTTCCACCTTGATGGTGGACTACGCCGAGGTCCTTGCCGACCCCGGCGGACAGGCGGCGCGCATCAACCAGTTCGTCGGCGGCCGCCTCGCCGTGGATCGGATGGTCGCCGTGGCCGAGCCGGCCCTCTACCGTAACCGCCGCGGCGCCTCATAGGGCCGGGCCGGAAGGTCTCAAGAACTATGATCTGCGACGCACACGTCCACTTCTTCTCACCTGGGTTCTTCGCGGCGCTCAAAGCCGACCGTGCCGCCGTTGCGGCGCTCGGCTTCGACGTCCCGGAGTCGGCCGAATCGCTCGCCGATCGCTGGGTCGCAGAGCTCGACGCCAACGGCGTCGCTCAAGCGGCGGTGATGGCCAGCTTGCCGGGCGACGCAGACTCGGTGGCGACGGCACTCGCGCGACATCCCTCACGCTTCGTCGGGTTCTTCATGGTCGACCCGACGCGCGACGATGCGATGGCGTACGCCACGCGGGCCCTGGACGCGGGGCTACGCACCATTTGCCTGTTCCCGGCGATGCATCGGTACCCGCTCTACGACGAACGCGTGGCGCGGGTGTTCGGCCTCGCGGCATCGCGGCCGGGCACCGCGCTGTTCGTTCACTGCGGGGTGCTGTCGGTAGGCATTCGCGGGAAGCTCGGCCTGCCCAGCCCGTTCGAGATCCGCTTCGGCAACCCGCTCGACCTCCACGGCGTTGCCTTGAAGTTTGGCGCGGTGCCGATCGTGATCCCGCACTTCGGCGCCGGCATGCTACGCGAAGCGCTGATGGTGGCCAGCCTCTGCCCGAACGTGCTGCTCGACACATCAAGCTCCAACTCCTGGATCAGGCAGACGCCGGGCCTGACACTGGAGCAGGTGTTCCGCACCGCCCTCGACGTCGTCGGCGCCGAGCGGCTGTTGTTCGGCACCGACTCGTCGTTCTTCCCGCGCGGCTGGAACCCTGACGTCTACGTGCAGCAGAAGACCGCGCTCGACAGCCTCGGCATCGACGCGACTGACCAGGAGAAGATCTTCTCGGGCAACTTCAAGCGACTGTTCCGCGAAGCGCCTTAGCGTGGCGGCGTCTTGGCGACCAGCTCCTGCAGCCCGTTGACGACGACTTCAATCTGCGTCGAGTCTCCCCGGGCCGAATCGGCCGAGCTTTCCGGGAGCACGACCAACAGCCGCTTGCCATCAGGCATCAGGTCCCAGTGCCGCCGCATGGTCGCACCGCCCGGCATGATGTCCGGCAGCTTCAGTTCCCTGGGCTGGCCGATGGCCAACGCCGGGGCGGTCTGAATATCGGCGATGAAGATACGGCTATCCCTGGAGAAAAACAGGCGCTTGCCATCGCGCGACCAGACCGGATTGGACGAGTCCATCGGCAGTTGGTGCTTCGCCCCCGTGGGTGGATAGGGTTGTACAAACACCTGGGTGTTGCGCCCGTCGAGTTCGTTCGAGGCGTAGGCCAGCCACCGCCCGTCTGGCGAGAACTCGCTCATGGCGTACGACTGGGCCCCTCGCAGCAAGGGCTTCGGCAATCGGTCTCCCTCAGGCGACCACGCCCAGACGCTGGTTACCTCGGTAGCTACCCGCATCGCAAGCGTCTTTCCGTCAGGACTCCATGACTCCGGGAAGTGGCTGTGGATCAATTCGGGCCTGGTGAGACGCTCTGCGGCCTGGTTGCCGTCCGCGGGCTGCTGGAACAGGCCGCGATCGCCTTCGCGATCCGACTGGAAAGTGATGAACTTTCCATCGCGCGTCCAAATCGGCGCCGCGTTGCGCCCATCAAACGTCAGCCGGCGAGGGAGGCCATCGCCGGCGAGGTCGTGAATCCAGATGGCCGAGTCGTCTGCGGTCTCCGTCGCCACGACGATGCGAGTGCCGTCGGGGGAGATGCGTGGGTGCTGGTAAGCGTTCGGTGGTACGGGCAGCAACTGCGAACTGCCGTCGAGGTTCATCAGTGCCAGGTTGCGCCGCGCCGCTGCCGTGGGCGCTTCGGCCGGCAGGTATGCGAGCGAGCCGGAAGCCGACACCGCATAGTGCGCCACGAACAGCTGCGACATCCCGCGCGAAATGCCCTCGACGATCGGGACCGGCGGTCCGGTCGTGCGGAAGCCGGCGAGGTCGAAGGGCACCGCGAGCAGATTCGCCCCAGACGCAAACACCAGGTGACCTGACGACAGGTAGCGCGGGTCACTGGCCGACGACGCCACGACCCGTCGCGCGCCGTCAGCAGTCTGGATGATGACCTGTCCCTTTTCCCAGCCGGTGCCGAAGGCCTCCGTCGTCAGCGTGAACAGGATCGATCCGTCGTCGCCGATGTACTGCGGACTGGAAATGCGCTCGCCGGGCGCGACCGGAATCACCACCTCTGGCTCACCCCCGTCGGGCGAGACCCGAAGACCGCCGCTTGGCTGGGTGATGAGAATCCCGCGCGCCCCCCAATGCGGGCCCGAGAATGGCGCCACCATCCTGGCCAGGGTCACCGCCGGGCCGCCGGTGAGCGCGACCTTCTTCAACGCCTCGTCTGCGCCAGAGTAGAACGCGACAAACTGGCCGTCGGGAGAGAACGATGGACTGCTGACCTGTCCCTCGGCGCCAGGGATCGACCGCGCCTGCGATTCGCCCATGCTCCGCAGCATCAGCTGGCGTTGGCCGGGGCCAACATCGACCACGTAGGCCAGCCGCGTGCCGTCGGGTGACAGCGCGAGATTCTGGAACGCGCGGTTGTAGTTTGGGCTCGGAAACGCAAACCGCACCACGTCGCGGGGCGGCGCCGGCGTCAGCCACCGCGTCGCGAACACCGAGGCGCCGGCGGTGATCGCGACCAGCAACGCCACCGGCATGACGCGGCGCCAGAGCGAAGGGGTGGCGGGAGTCACGGTAAATGTCGCGGTCGCCGCGGGAATTGGCGCGGCGACCAACGCCTCGAGCTCGATCCGCAGATCGCCCATCGCCTGCCAGCGCTTCTTCGGGTTCTTCTCCAGGCAGCGCTTGAGCAGCACGGCGAGCCGCGGGTCCGTTCCGGCAGGCAGTGCCGTGAGATCCGCCTCGAGGGCGATGATCGCCGCCATGACCTGTGCGCCGGTGTCGCCGCGAAAGGGCCGTTGCCCGGTGAGCATCTCGTACAGCACGACGCCGAACGAGAACACGTCGCTGCGCCGATCGACCGCGGCGCCCTTGGCCTGCTCAGGCGACATGTAGGCGGCGGTGCCCATGATCATGCCGGCCTGCGTGGCCAGTAAGACCACCGTCGGGGAACTCGCGGTTGATAATGCCGCCGGCGAGCTGTCCATGGCCTTGGCGAGCCCGAAGTCCAGGACCTTGACCTTGTCGTCGGGTGTGATCTTGATGTTGGCGGGCTTCAGGTCGCGGTGCACGACGCCTTGCTCGTGCGCGGTCTCGAGCGCGTCGGCAATCTGGATGGCGATGGGAAGCGCCTCGCCGACGGGCACTGGCCCACGCGCGAGGCGTTCGAGCAGAGTCTCGCCTTCGACCAGTTCCATGACCAGGAAGTGGATCGGCACCTGGCCGGCGCCGTGCTCCATGCCGTAGAGCGCGGCGATGTGGGGATGGTTGAGCGACGCCAGCACCTTGGCCTCGCGCTCGAAGCGCGGCACCCGGTCCGCATCGGTGGCGAACGCCTCCGGCAGGACCTTGATCGCCACGCTGCGACCGAGCCGGATGTCACGGGCGCGGTACACCTCGCCCATGCCACCGGCGCCAAGCGAGCCGGTAATCTCGTAGGTGCCGAGGGTCGTTCCGGGAGCGAGCGGCATGCCGTGGGTGATGATAGCTCGGGACGTTCGGGGGCCGACTAGGAAGAAGGCCGCGTTGCGCGCGGTGGGGGCTCGTGGCCTCCGGCCACTTGTCGGGCTCGGCGCTCCGCGCCTTCGTCGGGCGTGGCGTATACAATGCGGCAACGGCTCAGACCGTGAGACACCCAAATGGCAAAGAAAAAGACCAAGGCAAAGTCACCGAAGACCACCGCGAAGAAGGCCACCAAGAAACGGCCGGCCAAGAAGGCGCCCGCGAAGGGAACTGCGGCCAGAAAGAAGGCGAAGACCGCGGCCAAGCGCAAGCCGGCCGGGGCCCCCGACGAACTGTACGCGCCAATTCTCGGCGCCGAGCGCCGCTACCTGGGCCGCGTCCAGCTCGAAGTGGTCCGCGCGGGCGCCGCGCGCGTGAAGCGGATGATCTATCCGCCGGGCTTCAAGTGGTCGGTGGACATGCAGCCGGCTGTCGGCACCGACCTGTGCATGCACGCCCACGTCGGTTACCTGGCGCACGGCGAGATTCACATCGAGTATGCGGACGGCTGCGTGGTCGAGTTCAAGGCGCCGCAGGTGGTGGCGATCGATCCCGGGCACGACGGCTGGGTCGTCGGCACCGAACCGGTGGTGCTGATCGAGTTCGATTTCGAGCGCGATACCGTCGCCCGCATGGGCATGCCCAACAGCCACCGCCATGAGTAGTAGCCACGACTGACGTCATGAAAATACTTATCCTCGTCCTCACGCTCCTGCTCGTGCCGGCACTGCCGGCCAGCGCGACGTTCTCGATTGTCGCGATCGATCCGGTGACCGGCGACCTGGGCATTGCGGTGGCCTCGCGCTACTTTGCGGTGGGCGCGGTCGTGCCGTGGGCCGACGCGGGCGTGGGCGCGGTCGCCACGCAGGCCGGCGTGAACGTGGGCTATGGCCCACGCGCGCTGGAGTTGCTGCGGCAGGGGTTGACCGCGCAGCAGGTGATGGACCGCCTGTTCCAGGAGGACACGTTTCCCGGCAAGGACGGCCGGCAAATCGCCATCGTCGACGCCAAGGGCAACGTTGCGGTGTTCACCGGCGATGCCGCCAACGCGTGGCGCGGCCACGTCACCGGCAAGACCTGGTCCGCGCAAGGCAACATCCTGGTCGGACGACACGTCGTCGAGGCCATGGGCCGCGCGTTCGACCAGACCAACGATGAACTGGCCGAGAAGCTCTACGCAGCGCTAAAGGCCGGCGACGAGGCGGGTGGCGACAGCCGGGGCCGGCAGTCGGCATCGATCCTGGTCGTGCGCAAGGCTGGTGGCCGCAACACCAACAACGACCGCTATGTCTTCGTGAACGTGGACGATCACCAGGATCCGATGAGCGAACTGCGGCGGCTCATGAACATCCAGATGACCATCAACCACGGCGGCGCCGTCAATCGCGCCCTCACTGCGAGCGACTTTGCGAAGGCGCTGGCGTCGGCCGAAAAGGTGGCCGGCTACTCGCCGAACGACGGCGCGGCCCACGTGCGAGCCGGCTTCATCGCGTACCTGGCCGGCAACCGCGACCGCGCCACGGCCGCCTTCGCCCGAGCGAAGCAACTGACGCTGCCGGCGCAGTTCAAGACGCTCTGGGACGGCCAGTCGTCCCGGACCCCCGCGTTTGCCAGGGTCCTCGAAGACAAGGCGTTCGTGGCGGCCTCAGGCCCGCAATAGCCTGGGGCCAGTTGCAAGACGGTACTGCCCCGGAGCCGGGGAACTGTCTACAATGCGGCTATGCGAATTCCTGCCGGACTGACCGCCGCCGCCCTCCTCGCCCTGGCGGCGACCGAGCCGGTTGCCACGCGGCAGTTCCGGGCCGGCACCGCCCTGGTGATGGTGGACGTGGTGGCCACCCGGGCCGACGGCAACCTGAATCACGACCTGAAGCGCGAAGACTTCCTGGTGTTCGAAGACGGCAAGCCGCAGGAGATCAAGCAGTTCCAGATCGTGGATCTGGAGACCATCGCCGCCGAAGTCGTCGATCCACCCGGGGTGTTCAGCAATCGCGCCGAGCCCGGCGCCGTGTTCGCGCTGGTGCTCGATGACATGAACATCGACACCCGGCACTCCGCCTTGATGCACAAGACGGCGAATGGGTTTATCGACGAGCAGGTGCGCAGTGGCGACTACGTCGGGGTGATGCGCACCGGCATGAACTCGCCGTTGCTGCTCACGACCGATCGCGAGCTGGTGCGACCGCTGATTGCGCGGACCCAGGGGCTCCGCGATGCCAACGACCTGAGCGCCGTGACCGGCGTCACTGGCGAGACCTTGCCCGTGCTTGGCGCCGGCGGCGAGCTGCAGATGCCGGACTTCAGCGCGCTGGGGCTGTTCGACCAGTCGCCGGCCGCGCGCATCCAGGCCGAGCAGAGCCTCGTGATGGTGCAGCGCGTGGTCGAGTACCTCTCGCCGATTCCGGCGCGACGCAAGGCCGTGCTGCTGTTCAGCCAGGGCGTGGCGTTCGACCTCGAAACGTTCGCGGCCAACAGCACCTCGCGCAGCTTCGACACCATGCGCCGCCTGCTGGCCGCGGCGCGCGAGGGCAACGTGGCGATCTACACCATCGATCCCCGCGGACTGCAAGGGTCACAGGATCCGCCCATCGGCGCCACCCCGGTGCCGATTACCGGCGATGCCGGCATCGACTCGCTGCGCGATCTCGCTGCGGCGACCGGCGGTCGGGCCGTGGTCAGCACCAACGAGCTCCAGGGCGCGCTTGGTCGCATCTCCCGCGAGAACCGGTTCTATTACCTGGTCGGCTACGAGCCATCGGACACGGGCTCGCCGACTCGCGCGCGGCAGATCGAGGTCAAGACGCGAGCGCCGGGAACGACGCTGCTGCACCGCCGGGCCTATTCGCCGTCAGCGGCCACGGCCGTGGCGGCGGTCGTCAACCGGGCGCCGATTGCCGCGCCGCTGCCGGATGCCGGCCTGCCGATCTCGATGGCGCCGGTCGTGTTCCCCGACCCTGCAGGTGGGGCGTCGCTGGCCGTGCCGTTCGAGGTGGGCGGCAACCTGCCGGGCAACGACACGGTGAAGTACACGCTGGTGGCGGTCGACGGCCGCGGCGTGCAATCGGGCCGCGTCTCCGGCACCGTGCGCGTCGCGGACGGCGCCGCGCGAGGCATGGTGCGGCAGAAACTCGCGCCCGGCCGCTACCAGCTGCGGCTGCAGGCCGAGATTGACGGTCGTGGAACCGGCGTGGCGCTGGCCAATGTCTCGATGCTCGTGCCCAATACCGATACTCCGGTCTGTGGCGGATTCATGCTGTTGCAGAACGAGGGCGGCAGGCCGCGGCCGAACGTGACGCGGTTTTTCCGCAGCGACCGACCAGTGATGGCCGCCATGGTGCTGTCGGCACGCGCGCTGTCGGCCGGCTCACTGGCGCTGGTAGTGCGGCGTCCCGGCGCGCCCGAAGCCGAGTTGCCGCTGGGGCGGCCGCAATCGATCGTCAACGGGCTGTGGCGCGTCGAATCCGGCATTCCGGCCTCGACGTTCTCCGGCGATGTCGAGCTGATCCTGCTGTCGAACGAACAACCCGTTCCCGGATGCCGCACGGAACTGCATTTTGAGTGAGCACTCTCGCATGCGCCTGACACTTGGTTCGTTGATCGTTATCGCCCTGGCCGGGTTGACCTCGGCCGGCCATCTGGTGGCGCAGGCGCCGCCGGCCGCTACCGGCAGCACGGCGCCGTTCTTTGCCGGGGTCACCGATCCGGCGGCCCTCACGACGCTGGTCAATGAACACCTGGCGGCCGGGCGCGGGTTGCTCGCCCAGCTGACGTCGGCGCCAGGCCGGCGCCCGGCAGAACAGACGCTGCGGACGTACGACAACATCATCGTCCACATCAACGCCGCCAGGGACCTGTCGTCGGTGGTTCGCCAGCTCCATCCCGATGCCGCCATGCGCACCGCCGCCGAGACACTCGGCCAGTCCGCGGAGAGTTTCGAAACTGAGCTGGCGCTGAACCCGGCCGCCTACGGGGCCTTGGCCGGCATCCGCACCGCCGGCGCGCCCGCCGACATGAAGCGGTACCTCAAGCTCGAACTCGACGACTACCGCCGCGAGGGCGTCGACAAGGATGCCGCGACGCGCGCCAAGGTCAACGAGCTGCGCGACCAGCTGGTGCGGCTGCGCCAGGAGTTTGATCGCAACGTCCGCGACGGGGCGCGGACGCTGACGGTGGCCAACGCCGGCGAGCTGGCCGGCCTGCCGCCCGACTACATCGCCGCCCGCAAGCCCAGGCCCGACGGCTCCATAGTCCTGACGACGAACGCGTCGGACCTGCAGCCGGTGATGCTGTATGCGAAGAGCGACGACCTGCGCCGCCGCATGCTGCTCGAGTCGAACGACGTCGCCTATCCGGCCAACCTGGCGGTGCTGCAACGGACCATCGAAACCAGGGCGGAGCTGGCCGGCACGCTCGGCTTCAAGGACTGGGCGACCTTCGACCTGTCGAACCGCATGGCGGCCACGCCGCAGAACGCGGCTGCGTTCATCGATCGCATTGTCGCCGCGTCGGCGGCGAAGGCCAACGCCGACTACCAGTTGATCCTCGACCGCAAGCGGCAGGACCAGCCGGGCGCGACCACCGTCGAGGCGTGGCAGCGCCGCTACTACACGGAGCTAGTGCGGCAATCGAGCTACGACTTCAACTCGCAGTCCATGCGTCCCTATTTCTCCTACGAACGGGTGCGGGCCGGTGTGTTCGCGGTCAGCGGCCGGCTGTTCGGCCTCGAGTTCAGGCCGGCGCCGTCGCTGCCGGTGTGGCATCCATCGGTCGAACCCTACGAAGTGTTCGAGGCAGGGCGGCTGGTCGGCCGCATCTATCTCGACATGCACCCGCGTGCCGGCAAGGCCGGCGGCGGCGCCACCGCGGCCACCGCGCGCGCCGGCATCCGCGGCCGTCAGTTGCCAGAGGTGGTGCTGATTACCCGCTTCCCCGGCGGCACCCCGGGCGATCCCGGCCTCATGACCTTCGACCAGGTCACGACGTTCTTTCACGAGTTCGGCCACCTGGTGCATGCCCTGTCGTCGGGACAGCAGCAGCAGTGGATCGGCCTCACCCGCGTGGCCGAGCGCGACTTCATCGAGGCGCCCTCGCAGATGATGGAAGAGTGGGTCTCGGATCCCGCGACGCTCGCGACCTTCGCGACGCATTACCAGACCAACGAACCGATTCCTGCGGCGCTGGTCCACCAGATGCGCCGGGCCAACGAGCTCGGCCGCGGCTACGACACGCGCCAGCAGATGGTGTTTGCCGGCCTCAGCCTGTCGCTGCACAATCGCGATCCGAAAGACGCCGATGCGATGGTGATCTACAAGGATTTGATGACGAAGTACCTGCCGACGACGTACCCGGAGGGTAGTCATTTTCCGGGGACTTTTACGCAGCTGTCGAACCCCAACTACACCGCGTCGTACTACACCTACATGTGGTCGCTGGTGATTGCGAAAGACCTGTTCAGCGGTTTCGACAAGCGCGACCTACTCGCGCCAGGACCGGCCCGCCGGTTCCGCAACAAGGTGCTGGCGCAGGGCGGCGCCAAGCCGGCCGCCGAACTGGTGCGTGACTTCCTGGGTCGCCCCTACAGCTTCGATGCGTGGGCGGCCTGGCTGAACCAGGAGACGCCGGCGCCTTAGGAGGGCTCGCGGCTCCGCCGCTGGTGGGGTCGCTCGCTCTGCTCGCTCCTGGGGACGCGAATTCACGGCGTTGATGTCATCGGTTCGATCCCGGTCTGGTCCACCACCTCCTTAGCCTTGGGCGACTGGCGGTTTTCAAGAATGTCCTGGAGAAGACTGACCATCGGTCGCGATGGTCCTCGAAGCTTGCCGAGGGCATGGGCCCGGGGGGGCGGGTCGGCACAGTAATGGCTGTGGTTCCAGTGTAGACTTCGCCAACGGAACGCTTACGCCAGTGCAGGCTCGTTCGTCACACGCGGCTCGCTGAGGGAACGGCATGACCCTTCAACGCGGAACCAGGCTCGGACCCTATGAAGTTGTGTCGCTTCTCGGCCACGGTGGCATGGGCGAGGTCTACCGCGCGCGCGATGAGAGGCTCAATCGCGACGTCGCCATCAAGGTCCTGCCACAGCATCTCGCAGGTGACATTGAGCGGCTGGCGCGGCTCCGCCGCGAGGCCCAGGTTCTTGCGTCGCTGAATGATCCGAACATCGCGCACATTCATGGCCTCGAAGAGACGAACGGAGTGCCCGCGCTCATCCTGGAGCTCGTCGAAGGATCCACACTTGCGGAGCGCCTGGCGAACAGCTCGCTGCCGCTTTCTGAGGCAATCGGAGTCGCAAGGCAGATCGCCGACGGTCTCGAGGCGGCGCATGAGAAGGGCGTCATCCACCGTGACCTGAAGCCCGCCAACGTCAAGATCACTCCTGACGGCACCGTGAAGCTTCTCGACTTCGGGCTGGCCAAAGCCGTGTCTGCGGATGGCCCAGAGCCCGATTTGTCAATGGTCACGACCGCGAACACCGAGGCGGGCGTGGTGCTCGGAACCGCCGCGTACATGAGCCCTGAACAGGCGCGCGGGCGACCGGTCGACAAGCGTACCGATATCTGGGCGTTTGGATGCGTGCTCTTCGAGATGCTGTCCGGGCGGCGGCCCTTTGGCGGTGAGACGCTGTCAGACACGATCGCCGGCATTCTGACTCGGGACCCGGACTGGGAAGCCCTGCCGCCTGATTTGCCAGCCAACATTCATGTGCTCTTGCGCCGTAGCCTCGAGAAGGACAGCAAGCGCCGCTTGCGCGATATCGGCGACGCCCGCATCGAACTCGACGACGCAAGAGGCGCGCCTGCTGGCCACGTCCCTCAAGAGCAGCCCACGGCCGTCACTCGGAGGACCGCAATCGCCGCAGTGGCCGGTGCTGCGGCCGGCGCGGCGGCGACGGGCCTGCTGGCCGTCAGCCGCTATCGCAACGACGCCACGCCGCGCAAGCTGGGACGCTTCGCGATCCCGTTGCCGGGCGCAAGTGTCATTACGGTCGGCTTCAACAAGCGGGTCGCCATCTCGCCGGACGGGACGTACTTGGCCTGCAACCCGGTGCCGCAAGGCAACGCCGCCAACATCTTCATCCGGTCGAAAGGCGACCTGGAAATGCGACCGCTTGTGGAAGGTGCTCGCGGCGTGCCGTTCTTCTCGCACGACTCTCGTTGGGTGGGCTATTTCACGACCGACGCCCCGTGGCGACTGCAGAAGGTCGCGCTGAGCGGCGGTGGAGCGACGACGCTTTGCCGCACCGAAAATTTCGCAGGAGCGACTTGGGCGGCCGACGACATGATCTATTTCGTCCCGGCCGTGCCGGGAGGACTGGTTCGCGTCGCGGCCGCGGGCGGCGATCCCGTCTCGGTGGTGAAGATCGATCTCGATCGCGGTGAACGCCTCTTCAAGTTTCCGCACGCGCTCCCTGGCGGCACGGCCATGCTGCTCACAGTCGGAACGGTTGACAGCGAATCATTCGACGATGCCCAGATCGTGGTTGTCTCGCTGCGGACGGGCGAAAGACGGGTGCTGATCCAGGGCGGTACTAGCCCGTGTTATTCACCCACGGGCCACGTCGTCTACGCGCGCAACGGCAGTCTGTTCGCGGTCCCTTTCGATCTGAACCGGCTGGAAGTCACCGGCCAGCCGGTGATGGTGCTGGAAGGCGTGCTGATGAGTCGTAACTCGGGTGTCGCGAACTTCGAGATTTCACTGACGGGCGACCTCGTCTACGTCCCTGGCCGCGCGGTCGGCGGGTCCCGTACACTGCACTGGGTTGATCGCAGCGGCCGTCCCGAGCCACTTTCGCTGCCGCCGCGAGCCTTTCTCCATCCGCGCCTCTCGCCTGACGCGACACGGTTGGCGATCGAGGTCGAGGGACCCGATCACGATGTGCACGTCTATGACTTCCGCAGTGGCGTGTTCTCGAACCTCACCGCCGACGGCGTCAGCCACTGGCCCGTCTGGTCGCCGGATGGACTTCGGATTGGCTATCGTTCGGGGCCGATGGGGCGCTTCCGCTTATTCGAAGTACCCGCCGACCGCAGCGCCCCCGCCAAGCAGGTCCTCACGACAGACATATCCCAAAGTCCGGGGTCTTACTCGCCGGATGGCCGTGCGATCGTGTTCACGATGAACCTGCAGACCTCAGCGCCGCCGAAGATCGCGGTGATCTCGCTCGACGGCGATCAGAAGCCCCGGCCGCTCGACGATTCCCGGTACGCGCAGGGGTCGCCCAAGATCTCGCCGGACGGCCGCTATCTCGCCTATTGCACGAACGAAACCGGGCGGCCTCAAGTGTACGTTCGGGCCTTTCCCGGACCAGGACCCACGACCCAGGTCTCGACCGAAGGTGGTACCGATCCGGTCTGGAGACGAGACGGCCGCGAGTTGTTCTATCGCAATGGCGACAGCATGATGGTGGTTCCGCTTGCGGCCGGTCCGGACTTCGTCAACGGTCGGCCCGAGCTATTGTGGAAGGGCAGCTACTCGCACGGTATGAGTAGCTCGTGCGGTCCCCCCGGCCTGACCTCGTCCAACTACGACGTCACGCCTGACGGTCTGCGATTCCTGATGGTCAGGGACGAGGACGTGGAGAAAGAGACCGCGCGCGAGTTCATCCTCGTCCAGGGCTGGGGCGACGAGCTGTCCCGCTTGTCCACGCGCAGCTGAAACGCTCTGCGCTGCGCGAAGATCCTCCGCTCCATGATCCAGGCGGAGGTTGTCCACCGTAGCGGCGAAGCCGCGTAGGTGGACCTCCCCTCCCAGTCAATTCGGAGCTACGGTTGGCAGGCCCACTTCCCGAGGCCCCACTCCTACCTCTACCCAATTGTTTCTGCTGGCTTGGGCGAAGATTCTTCCAGAGTTCCTCTTACTGCGCTGCGACGTGGGGATGCCGCTGGTAATGCTGCCGCAATAGATCCTTGCCGTAGTCGTTGCCGTTCGGGGTACGCATCACGGCATGAATGTGCTCCCGAAACGGCACGCCCGGCGGATACAAGTGACGCAGGCCCACCGGCGTCTGGTGATCGAACTCGATCAACAGCACGGGGCTGTGCACGCGGTAGTAGAACACGGCGTCGGCGTCGGTCTTGCCGATCCACGCAAAATAGGTGCGATCGAGATGCGCTTTGACCTCTGCCATCCGCACCGCTGCATGGCCTTCGCGCATGTTGCCCACGTACTGCTCGATCAAATCCAGCAGCGCCTGCCGTTGTGAGCCGTTCAAGTCGCTCCCCCGCACACCGGCATAGTCGAGCACGACGTTGTCCTGCCACGCCTGCGTCAGGATGTTGTTGCCGGTCTTCGCGACGTTCAGTACCGCCTGGCTGCGTTGCGCCTCGGTGAGCGCGTTCACCAGCGCCAGGCCCTTGCGCGCTTCGTCGATCAGGATCTCGGTGCCCGCATATTTCCCGCTCTTCGCCACCACCGGCTCGGATCCGACAAACAGGGGTGACATCACCACCTGGTCGCCCAGCACGAAGTAGTTGACGATGCCGTGATGGCCGTCGAACTGCCAGCCCCACGGTTCGGTCGCCGACGGCGCGCCCATCACGGTCAGGTGATACCGGCCCTCGTTGTGCGCGGTGAAGTCGTTGTTCTGCAATTCACCGAGCGTGTGGTTCAGCTTCCTGATGTTCTCGGTCAATGTCAGGCCGCGGGCGCTGAGGCTGGCCCGCATCATCCCGAGCGCCGCCTCGCGTTGAGCGTCGCTCATCTCACCGAAGCTGACGCCGCGCGCCCAATAGGAACTCTGGTTGGCCCAGCTGCGCCACTCGTCGGAATCGTGCGCAAAGGTCGACTTCTGGCGCTGCTCCGCCGTGAGCGAGGCCAGGAAGGTCTCGGCCGCCTTGCGCACCGGCTCGGTAGAGACGCCCGTGGACTTGAGGCTGAACAGACCCGGCTCGACCTGCCCGTTGGCGGTGATGCCCTTGAACGGCACGGCCAGTTCCTTGACTTCGAGCGCGCGCGAGCGCTGCTCTGGACTGGTTTGCTCCGCAAACGCCCAGGCGCCAAGCATCGTGCCGATCACGAGGGTGTGGGTGAGCAGCCTTCTCATGACGGCAAGTCTACACTGCGGGTCGTTGCGAAGCGTGACCGCGGCGCGTCATGAGCGCCTCCACCTGTCTGAGCCATTTGGCGATTCTGCACCCATCATCCCCACAGCCCCAACGCACGCCGCACGGCGACGATCTGGCCGAGATGATACGCGTTGTGATCGGCCATCAAGAGGATGGCGCGCAGGTAGGACTGGTGTCCTGTGCCCTTCGGGACCAGCGCGTGGAGATCGACGGCCTCATCTCGCACCAGGTCCTTGAGCCGCTCGCGGTCCGCCTTGAAGCCGGCCACGCTGTCGTCCCACGCCTGCGCATAGGCCGGCGCGGCCTGCGGCCAGTAGTCGTCCGGCCACTTCATCGCGTGCACGTAGTTCGGGTTCAGGCAGAAGTCGAGCACGTCGACCTGCGCAAGGCGCATGTGCTCAACCAGCTGCCAGACGGAGTACGCGATGCCGGGCGCCAACGCCCCTCGCTGATCCGGCGGCAGGCCGTCGATGGCCTTGTCGAACCCAACGTGCGCCTCTTCCCAGTCGAGGACGCGCGCGAGCTGCAGTCGAAGGGGATCTGAGGTGTTCGTGTCTGTCATTGTTAGATCTATTCACCGCTCAGGGCCGGAACCTGTCGTCGGACCGTGCGGAATTCCCCGGTCGCTGGCTCACCTTCCAAAGCGCGCGCGACAGACCTCCGCAGAGCACCGCTCCCAGCCCCACGCCCACCGCCACCATGGCCAGCACTGCAGGACCAGGGAGACTGTCATGCCCGAAAGTCGCGGCCGCATAGACCAGCATTACGCAGTAGACGGCAAGTGTCGCGGAGGCGATTGCGCAACCAATCGCGATGACGCGTGTGGCGATTGATAGCACTCCACGTAGTTGGCTAGTCAAGGCGTCGCAATCATACATGACCGCTCGAAGAGAGAGCGGGCCTGGCGGCAAGCGGATGACGAGGTCACGCACGCTCCACCGCCGCAAGCAACGACAGCAGTGCGGGCCAGTCGGGCACGACCGTGATCTCAGGCAGCCAGTGGAATACATTGCCCCGGGCTCCGACCACGATTACCCGCTTGCCGCGGGCCAGCGCATAGCCGGTCTCGACGTGCCGGCCGCCACGGCCGATGCTACACGCCTCCGCAGGGTTGAAGACCACTACCAGGTCGGACCGGTCGATGTCCTCGAAATCCTGCCGCGCGATGCCGCTGAGCCGGGTCTCGGCTCCCGGGTCGGACGCCTGCGCCGTCGCCGGCCCGGCCGCGGCTGAATCGAGCCATCGCGACGTCACGCAGTAGCGGGCCTCTTGCAATTGCTGGCGGACTTCGCACAGCCTCGCCCCGTCTTCAAACTGGCCGCTCAAGTAAATCCGCGTCGGCATCAAAATCAACCCCTCCGCGACATGTCCGCCGTAGCCTTGGCGAAGGTGGAAGCGCCGAGCCCCAACGCGCTAGCGCCTACCCCTTCGGCACCGGCTTGATCGCCGGGAACAACGCCCCGGAACCGACCATCTCCTTCACCAGTCCTGGCACCTTGGCCACCACCGCGTTCGCCTGATCGATCACTCCGGGCAGCGCCGCCTTCACCTCGCGGATCTGCATCAGTTGGGTGTTGGTCGGCGTCGCGGTCGCGTTCATCACGGCGTTCTTTAGCTGGCCGATGCGGCCGCGCACGTTCTCGGTGTTGCCGCCGCCCCCGCCACCGAAGCCCTGCTGGCCGAGGCCCAGCCGCCGGCGAACCGCTTCGAACTCCTTCACCACCGCATCAAGCTGCTGCTTGACGTTCGGCGACAGCGTGGCGCCGCGCGTTTGCTGCTGCAACACGCCAACCTGCGCGAACGCGGTCTGCACCATCTCGGCTGCGGCGTTGGCCTTAGCCTGCTGATCGTGCAGGTCTCTCGCGGTGTCGAACCACATCCGGCGATCGGCGTCGGTGATCTGGATCTCGGGGTCGCCCTTCACCACCACGTCGATCGTCTGGGCGTCGCGGCCGTTCACGTTCAGCGTCGCCTTGTAGGTGCCCGGCAGCACGTACGGACCGTTGTTGCCGCCGCCACCGAATCCCCCACCACCCCCACCCGCCCCACCAGCCCCACCAGCCCCAGGAGGCGGCGGCACCGGCACCAGCGGCTGCACCCGCAGATCCCATTTCAGGATGTTGAGGCCCGCCTTGTTGGCATCTCGCACGACCTCGCCCGACAGTTCGCGCACGACGTCGCCGCGGCCATCCTTGATGATGAACTTGACGTCCTTCGCATCGCCCTTGAGCCGGTAGGCCAGCGTCGCGCCCGCCACCGGGTTCTGACCGAGGAACAGTCGATCGCCTTCGAAGCCTTTCATCTGATCGTTCGCGGGATTCATGATCGCCGCCGGCTCGGCGTCGAACAGGAACGCGTCGGCGCCTTCCGACTTCGCCCACTGCTGGATCGGCGTGACGTCATCGAGAATCCAGATGCCACGCGCGTGGCTGCCCAGAATCAGGTCGTTGTCGCGCGGATGCTGCTTGATTTCATAGATCGGCATCGTCGGCAGGTTGGCCTTGATGCGCGTCCACTGGCCGCCCCGGTTGAGTGACACCCACAGGCCGGTTTCGGTGCCGAGATACAGAATGTCGGCGTTCTTGCGATCCTCGGCCAGGCCGCGGACGACCTCGCCCTTCGGCAGGTTGCTGACAATCGAGCGCCACGTGGCGCCGTAATCGGTGGTGGCGAAGACATAGGTGTTGAAGTCGCCACCACGGTGGCCGTCGAACGACACGTACGCGGTGGCCGGGGCCGAGCGCGAGGGCACGACGTCGGACACGTAGGTCCACTTCGGCACGCCGGAGATCTTTGACGTGACGTTGGTCCAGGTCTTGCCGGCATCCTGCGTGACGCTCACCACACCGTCGTCACTGCCCACCCACACCACGCCCTGCCGCGCGGCCGATTCCTCGAGGGTGACGATGTTGCCGAACGAGCCGACGCCGTCGTTCTTGGCAATGCGAACATCGGGACCCGCGACACCCATGATCGACAGGGTCTCGCGATCGGTGTTGGTCGTCAGGTCGGGACTGATCGGCTGGTACGAGCGCCCGCGATCGGTGGACTTCAGCACCATGTTGGCGCCGATGTAGATGGTCGAGGCGTCAAACGGCGACAATTGCATCGCGGTGTCCCAGTTGAACCGGTACGGCGCCTCACCCGGCTTCAGTTCCGCCGGCTCGGGCCGAATCACCTGCCGCTCGTTGGTCTGGCGGTCCACGCGGCTCATGCGGCCGTCCTGCGACTCGGCATAGACGATGCGTGCATCGGTGGGGTCCATCAAGGGCTGGAAGCCGTCGCCGCCGTTGATGACGTACCAGTTGTCGTTGTGGATGCCGCTGTTGGTGCGCACCGCGCTCGGCCCACACCAGGTGTTGTTGTCCTGCAGGCCGGTGCACACGTGATACGGCGTCTGCATGTCGAACTCGACGTGGTACGACTGCGCGCCGAGCAGGTTGGGCATCCAGCCCCAGGTCGCCGAGCGGTCGTACGAAATGCTGACGCCCCCGTCGTTGCCGATCACGATGTGCTTCGGGTTGGCCGGGTTGATCCACATGGCATGGTGATCCACGTGGATGCGCGCCGCGCCGTCATTTCGGAAGGTCCGCCCGCCATCGTCCGAGATGTGGAGCTGTACACCCAAGACGTAAATGCGCGAGTCGGTCTGCGGGTCGATGCGGATCTGGCTGAAGTACATCGGCCGCGGGTTGACGTCGCTCAGCTTGCGCCAGCTCCCGCCCGCATCGTCGGTCCGGTAGACGCCGTTCTCGCCGGGGATTTCGGCCACCGCGTAGAGCACGTTCGGATTGGCGCGGTAGATCGCCAGACCGATGCGGCCCTTGGGACCGGCCGGCAGGCCGCCTTCGACGCGCGCCCAGGTCAGGCCCGCGTCGGTGGACTTCCAGATGCCGCTGCCCGGGCCGCCGCCGTTCATGCCCCACTGCTGGCGGCGCCGCTGATAGGTGGCGGCGTAGAGCGTCTTGTTGTTCAGCGGATCGATCACCAGGTCGGTGGCGCCGGTATCGTCGTCCACGTGCAGCACGCGGGTCCACGTCTGGCCGCCGTCGGCGGTCTTGAACACGCCACGATCGCCGCCAGGGCCCCACAGGTCGCCGGTGGCGGCGACATAGACGACGTTGAAGTCGATCGGGTCGATGATGATGCGCGCCACCTGCTTGCTGGTGGCGAGGCCCATGTTCTTCCAGGTGCGGCCGCCGTCGGTGGTCTTGTAGACGCCGTCGCCCCACGACGAACTCTGGCGGTTGTTGGCCTCGCCGGTGCCGGCCCACACCAGGTTCGGATCGGTTTGCGAAATGGCGATGGCGCCGATCGAGCCGCTGCCGTAGTTGTCGAACACCGGCGTGAACGTCGTGCCGGCGTTGGTCGTCTTGTAGATTCCCGAGGTCGCCATCGCGACGTAAAACGTCGCCGGATCGCTTTCGAGCACCGCCAGGTCATCGACGCGGCCCGACGGCGTGGCCGGCCCGATCGATCGGAAGTACAGCCGATCGAGCGGCCCGGTGCCGGTCGAGTTGGTGGTCATGATCGGCGTGACCGGCGGCGGCGCCTGGGCGACGAGCGCAACGGTGGTGAAACACAACGAGAACAAGGCAAGAGCAAGTCGAATCCGTGTCATATCAGTCCCTGATCCCCGATCCCTGATCCCTGATCCCTGATCCCTGATCCCTGACTTACTTACCGGTGACCTCGTCGTAGCAGATGCCGAGCACGAAGGCGAGGGTGAGGCGCGCGTTGGGCGAGACGTTGTCTTCAAAGCCCTTGAGCACCGGCAACTTCTGAACTTCTTCTTTCGACTGGCCGGCCTTGGCGCCGGCGCGCGCGTGCTCCAGCACAGCGGTCAGGTAGTTGCGGAAGTGCATCACCTCGGCCTTGGTGTTGCGAACCACGTTGTCCTTGGCGTGGCCGGCAATGAAGATGGTGTCGTTTGAGGCACGGTTGCTGACCGCTTCGAGCACCTTGATCCAGTTGGCGACGCTGGCGCCCTGTGGTCGGTCGATGTTTGGGTGCGCACGGTTGAACAGCAGGTCGCCCATGTGCATGACGTTGGCGCGCTGGAAGTGAATCACCGCGTCGCCGTTGGTGTGGGCGGCGCCGTAGTAACGGGCTTCGATGGTCTCGTCGCCAAATTTCTCCGTCCAGGTGTCGGTGAACGTCGCCGTGGCGTACGCCTGCTGGTCAACCGTCTTGGCCGCCTCGGTCACCTCTTTGTGCGACTTCAGGCAGTTGGCATGAGCCACGATCTTGCTGACGCCGTAGGCCTTGTTGCCGCCGGTGTGGTCGCCGTGGTGATGCGTGTTGAGCAGCATGGCAATGCCCTTGGGCGCGCGCTGCTTCAGGCCCGCCGCGCAGATCTCGGCGGTGTTCATGAACTGGCTGTCGACCGCGACGGCTCCGTCAGCGTTGACAAGATAGCCAATCGTGCCTCCGGAACCCATGAACATGCCGACGCCCCGCCGCAGTTCGGTGAACGAGGTGACGGGCGGAGCGGCCGCAGCGGGCTGAAAGGCAAATGCGGAATCAGCAACGGCCAAGCCGGCGACGCCGGCGGCGGTGGTCGAAATAAAGGCTCTACGGTTCATTACTTTCCTCCAAACAAATAGTCGAGCGCGAGGTTGGTCATCGCCTTTACGCCGACGGGCAATGCCGACTCGTCGGCGAAGAACAGCGGTGAGTGATTCTGCGGTACTTTCGTGTGGTCCTGGTCACGCGGTGTCACGCCCAGAAAGAAGAACAGTCCCGGCACCTTCTGTTGAAAGAACGAGAAGTCCTCGGCCGTTCCGGTCAGGGGGCCAAGCCTCACGTTCTCGGCACCGGCGGCCCGCCGCAACGTGGGCAGCATGCGTTCGGTCAGCGCCGGGTTGTTGATGGTCACCGGGTAGTTCGCGCCGAAGCCGATGTCCACCGTCGCGGTCGCACCTGCCGCTTCGGCGTAGTGGGTGGCGATCGAGCGAATGCGCGCGTGGATGTCCTTGCGCACACCTTCGTCGAACGTGCGGATCGTCCCTTCCAGCTCCACCATCTCGGGCACGATGTTCGAGCGGTTGCCGCCGGTGAAGCGGCCGACGGTGACGACCGCGGGCGCTTCAGTGATGTTGACGGTGCGGCTGATGATCGTTTGCAAGCCCATCACGACTTGCGAGCCGATCACGATGGGGTCGATGCCGCCCCACGGCACGGCGCCATGGGTCTGGCGGCCCTTGATCCGAATCAGGAACGATTCGGCACTCGCCATCAATGGCCCGGACCGGTAGACGATCGTGCCGGCGGGATAGGGAAACACGTGCAGCCCGAAGACGGCATCCACCTTCGGATTCTCGAGCACGTTCTCTTTCACCATCTGCTCGGCGCCGCCGGTCTCACCTGGCGGCGGACCTTCTTCGGCCGGCTGAAAGATCACCTTCACGGTCCCCGGCAGGCGGTCCTTCATGCGCGCGAGGGCGGTGGCGGTGCCAAGGAGAATCGCCATGTGGTTGTCGTGACCACACGCGTGCATCACGCCAACTTCCTGTCCGTTCCACTGGGTCTTGACGGTGGACTTGAACGGCAGGTCGCCCTGCTCGGTCACGGGCAAGCCGTCCATGTCGGCGCGCAGCGCCACGACCGGGCCCGGAAGGGCGCCCTTGAGCACCCCGACGACACCGGTGGTGGCCACGCCGGTGGTCACCTCGAAGCCGAGCTTTCGCAGTTCGTCGGCGATGACCTTGGCGGTTCGGGTCTCGCGATTTCCCAGTTCGGGGTTCTTGTGAAAGTCGCGACGCCACGCCACGACTTGCGGGTTGAGCTCAACCGACAGCCGGTCTGCTTCCCCTGCTAACGGATTTGGAGCCGTCTGGGCCGGCATTGGGGACGGCAGCGACAGCAACAGCGCGACGGCAAGCACGGCAGTTTTCATAGTGGTGGAGGGGATTCTACTCCCCACGAGCGCCATTCGCCCTGGCGGGCACCGGCGCGGCTGAGAGCCGCTAGATCTTCCGCCCCAGCCAGGTGAAGGGGCCGCCGGTGGGCTTACTCGCCAGCTCCTTGCCCGCCATCTTCGTGCTGACCTTCCAAACGAAGTCCATCTCGCTGTGAATGGCGCCGAGGGCCATGCGGCTTTCGACGATCAGCAGGACCGAGCCGTAGAGCATGAACAGCGACCCGAGCAGGCCCAGGACCACGGCAATCCAGGTGAAGTTGCGGGCCGCGGCCGAGACGACGGCAATGGCGACGCTGGACGCGACGAACACGCCGAGCGCGGTGTAGAAGGCCGTCATCGCCCGCTGGATCAGCCGCGCGCGCGAGGTCTGTCGATCGAGCTGCGAGAAGATCAGCTCGCGCCGCTCCGCGAACAGCTCGTCCTTCTCGGGATGGAGCGCCACCGTCTCGAACCGCTCCGACAGCACGCGCACGCGGTCGATGACCCGCCCGAGCCGCGTGCTGGTGGAGAAGATCAGCGCGCCGCAGGCCGAGATCAGCACCGCCGGCGTGATCATCGCCGTCAGGATGGCGAGTGCGTTCTGGGGAGCCTCGAGCCGCGTGAGCCAGTCCATGGGGACAGTCTAATGCCTGCCGGGAGGGAAATGCTTGTCGGGAGGGAGCCTCTCGTCGGGAGGGAACCTCTTGTCGGGATCAAGGGATGAGCACGATCTTGCCGCGGGCGCCGGGCTCCATCACCGCCACGTGCGCCCGGGCGGCGTCTCCCAATGGCATTTCCTTCCCGACCACAGGGTTGAGCGCACCGCTTTCCAGGCCGGCGACGATTGCCTGGTGCGCCCGGCGCACTTCGTCCGCGGGAATACCCCATAACGCCAGACCGTAAACCGCACAATCCTTGGTCATAATCTTACGGGCGTCGATCTCGACCCGGCCGCGATTGCCGATCACGACTATTCTGCCGCCGGGCGCCACGACAGTCAGGTCGTGATCTAGGTTCACGTTTGCGAGCATCTCCAGAATGAGATCCGGCCCGCGGCCGCCAGTCGCCGCGGTGATCCGTGCGAGGTAACCCTCGAGACGGTGATTGAAGGCGTGGTGCGCGCCCTGCTTCGCGACCTCGGCCAGTCCCTCGTCCGTTCCGGCTGTGCCGATCACGGTCAACCCCGCCGCCACCGCAAACTGCGTCGCCGCGATGCCGACGCCGCCGCTGGCGCCATGAATCAGCACCGTGTCGCCGGCGCGGGCGTTGGCCCTCCCAAAGAGCGCACGCCACGCAGTCACGTAGGGCACGAACAACCCGGCCCCTTGTGCGAAGGTGATGCGCGCCGGGAGGCGATGAACTTGCGCGGCCTCGCACACGGCGAGTTCGGCGTACGCGCCGTGCGCCTTGCCGAGCGCGGTACCGCTGATGTAGACGCGGTCGCCGGAGCTCCAACCCGACACGCCGTTACCGACCTGGTCGAGCACGCCCGCTGCGTCCGCACCAGGGGTGTACGGCAGCGCGGGCTGGATCGCATAGCCGCCCGCGCGCATGTAGGTGTCGTAGGGGTTCACGCCGACGGCGTGAATGCGAACCCGGACCTGCCCCTTGCCAGCCACGGGGTCCGGGACGTCCTCCAGCTTCAGGACATCAGGACCGCCGAACTCGTGCGCGAGAATCGCTTTCATGGGATTCGTCTGCTGTGAAAGGGAATCGGTCCCGACAAGGAGTGCCTCCCGACAAGCAGTGCCCTCCCGACAAGAGGTTCCCTCCCGTCAAGAAGTGCCCTCCCGGCAAGAATCACTTCCTGGCGAGTTCTTCGTCGATGATCTGCTTGAACGCCTCGAACGGCTGCGCGCCAATCAGGGCGCGGCCGTTGATGTACAGCGTCGGCGTCGAGTTCACGCCCATGCTCTCGCCCTGCCTCAGGCCGGCCGCGACCAGGCCGGCGTGCTTGCCCGAGTCCAGGCACTGGTTGAACGCCGTCATGTCCAGGCCGAGCGTCGTCGCGTACTGCTTGAGCGCGGGTACCGTCAGCGCCCGCTGGTTGGCGAACATCAGGTCGTGCAACTCCCAGTACTTGCCCTGTTCGTTGGCACAGTGCCCCGCCTCGGAGGCCTTCGGCGCCTGCGGATGATTGGGCAGCGGGAAATCCTTGAACACGATCTTCACCTTGTCGCCGTAGGCCTTGCGGACCTGGTCGAGGGTCGGGTTGACGCGGGCGCAGAACGGGCACTCGTAGTCGGAGAACTCGACGATGGTGATCGGCGCCGAGGCCGGGCCGCGCACCGGGTCCGCCGCGGTCGTCGCCACGGTGTAACGGGGCGGGTCGAGCATCACTTTCACGCCGGTGCTCTTGGCCTTGAGCTCTTCCACCAGTTGCGCGCGCGCCTGCTGCGTGCGCTGGCTGGCCAGGAAGTCCTTGATCTGCGGGCTGAGCTGTTCGAACGTGCGGCCTTGCGTGCGATCTTTGTTGGCCTCGAAGAACTGCGCGACCTCCTGATCGGTCACGGGCAGCGCGCGCTTGGCGGCGTCCTGTGACAGATAGGTCGCGACCGGCATGCCGGCGGCCTTCGCGGCGTCTTCGATCAGGATCTCGCCGACCACCTGGTCGAGCATGTTGCGGCGGTTCTGATACATCAACTGGGTGACGCGCGCGCGCTCGGCCGCATCGAACTCTTCCCACTTGGCGTCAACCTCGCGCAGCGTCACCTGGCGCCCGGCGACTTCGGCCACGACCTGGTCGGGGTTGCCGGCGGGGGCCGGCAGCGCTTGTCCTGCCGCGCTGGACGACTCGGAGCAGGCGGTCACCGTCAGGACGGCCAGGCTGGCCATGGCCGTGCTTCGGAGGAATCCTGAAAACGTCATCCGGTCAGCTTATCATCGGGCCCGGGCCGGGACGGCTGGTAGCCCGGGCACGTCATCACGGGCAGGACCGGATACCGGTAGAAACGCGGATCGGTCTGCGCGAGCTGGCACAGGTAGAAGGTGGACCGGCCACTATCGATGAGCCGGGCGTGGGCGCAATCACCGCACAGGCCGGGAAGTACGGCAGGCATGGGCTGCCTTTAGTGTAGGCGGCCAGGGCACGACCTTTGCTAAAGTTGGGGTGTCATGAACAGGTTGTCCTCGATTGTGTGCGCCGGCGTCCTGCTGGCGGGAACCGCTGTGCTGGCGGCGTCGGCGCAAGATCAGCCGATTTTCAAGTCGTCTGTTCGCACCGTCCCCATTTACGCCACCGTCGTGGACTCAACCGGCCGCCTGGTGCCCGATCTCGAGCGCACCGACTTCTCCATTGCTGACAACGGCAAGCCCGTCGAGGTCTCGCTGTTCTCGAACGAGTCGCAGCCCTTCACGGCGGTCGTCATGCTCGACACGAGCGCCAGCATGACGGCCAACCTGAAGCTGCTCAACCGCGCCGCGGAACAGTTCCTGCTTCGGTTGATGCCGGTGGACCGCGCGCAGGTCGGCGCGTTCAACGACAAGATCCAGTTGAGCGGCACGTTCACCAACGACCGCGACGAGCTGATCGGCGCGCTGAACGATCTCTACTTTGGCAACCCCACCCGCCTGAACGACGGCATTGCCGCCAGCCTTGACGCGCTCAAAGGCATCGACGGCCGGCGGGTCGTGCTGGTGTTCACCGACGGCGAAGACACCGCCAGCCGCGCCAGCTTCAAGAGCGTCATGGAGCAGGCCCGCGACGAAGAAGTGATGGTCTATGCGATAGGCCTGGAGTCGGAGTACTTCAACGGCGTGCGCGTCACCAAGACCCGGCCATCGCGCGACTTGCGGAAGATTGCCGACGAAACCGGCGGCGGCTACTTCGAACTCGTCAAGACGGTCGACCTGGCGCCGACGTTCACGCGCGTCGCGCAAGAACTGCGGAGCCAGTACCTGATCGGCTTTGCGCCGGTGAACCTCGACGGCAAGATCCACAAGCTCGAGGTGAAGGTGAACCGGCCCGGCATGACGGTGCGGGCGCGCCGCAGTTACCTCGCCGCGCCCGACAACCCGAAGTCGTAAGCGCTAGAAGAACGACAGCACGCCGGCGGCGAGCATCGAACCTGCGAGCAGTGCGGGAACGACCACGTGGATGGTTCCCGAGAAATTCCAATCGATGATTCTGAACATACTTCCTACCTTGGCCTGTGTAAGAGGGGCCACTAGGTAGGACGGCGGCGCTACTTCAGAAGTTCCTGCACCCGGTGCCAGTCGGTTTTGACAAGAATCTCGCTGATCAGGGCCTCGTTGCCGCGCAACCGCACGATCACGGATTGCGACGTGCCGCCCGGGACCGCCGTGGCCGTGACCTGATAGGCGTGCTCTGACCGCTCCCGTACCTCTGGGGCCGACACCGCGCCGAAATAGACCAGGGCTTCCGCCGCGCAGTACTTCTCCTCGGTTCGTTCCACGCCCTTGGTCCGAAACACGTTCGATGGCGTCGTGATCACCGCCACCGCACCGGCAATCGCCACCTGGCGCGACGGCGCTGGCGCGACCCCCGAATCGATGCCAAACGCATAGGCGGGCTGATTGAAGTCAACGTCGATGGTGACGTGGGCTTCGGCGTCGATGCGGGCCCCGGCCACGCCCTCGTCCGACAGGCTCACGCCGTCCACGTCCTGCGAGCGGCCCGTCCGCTTCGCTTCCGCTACGGCGTGCTCGTACTGCAGTTCGGCGCGCCGCTGCGCGACCTCGACGGCGGCGCCGATCAGGGCCATGGCCCTCGCGGCCCGCGTCTGGTTGACCTCGTTCAGCGGATTGGCCAGCACCTCGATGATGCGCTCGCCCGGCTGCAGCGGACGCACCATCCACAACGGGACCGGCGAGTTGTTGGCCGGCATCGAACCGGTATCGTCGGTGTCGGGATACGGCAGCGCCGGCGCCACCGCCGCGCGCACGACCGCCATCACGCGATCCCCGGCGGCCGTGCCCTGGGCCTGCGCATGAACCGGGTACGCCAATACGAGCACCGCGAGGAGCACCCTGGCACCCTGGCACTTATTCATGAGTTTCCTTCCAGAATTGCGCGAGCAGGTTGGCGGCCACCTGCGAGCGATACTCCCCCGTCGACCGCACATCGTCAATCGGGGCAATCTCTTCGCGCAACAACACTTGCGCGGCCGCCAGCGAGCCGCCGGCCGCGAGCAACCGCGCCGTCTTCTGCGCGAGCACCACGGTCGGTCCGACCGACCCAAAGGCCATACGCACACTGCCAATGTGGCGTCCGGCTTCTTGACCGCCGTAGCCTCGGCGAAGGTGGTTAGCCGGACCATGAACCCCCGCCATCGTGATCTTCGAGATCGCCTGGGCGCGACGCGTGCCGACCTTGCGCCACCACTGGCGTCCTTCGATGGCCGGAATCTCGACCGCCGTGATCAGCTCGTCGGGGCGCCGCACGCTCGTGCGATAGCCCGTATAGAACTCGTTGAAGGGCACACGCCGTTCCCCCCCGGTGCTGCGCAACACGATCCGCGCGTCAGCGGCTGCCAGCACCGGCAACGTATCGCCGGCCGGCGAACCGTTCGCGATGTTGCCGCCAAGCGTGCCGCGGTTCTGGATCTGCGCGCCACCAATCTCCCTGGCCGCCGCGACCAGCATCGGCACCCGTTTCCTGATGATCGGCGACGCGATGATCTCGCTGTAGGTCGTGAGCGCGCCAATCCGCACTCCCTGACCAGCCCTACCCGCCCTACCCGCCCGACCGGCCGTAATCCCCCGCAGTTCGTCGAGCGGCCACAAGTCGATGAACCGGCGCTGGTCGCTCGTACCGAAGTGCAGGCCGACCATCACGTCCGTGCAGCCGGCGATCGGCGTCAGCGTGGGCTCGCTGGCGAGCATCGCCAGCGCCGCCTTCAGGTTGCGCGGCCGGTGCAGCGTGAGCGTCCTAGCGTCGACCGGCACGCGGACCCTTCTTCCGGAATCCCGCTTCAACCGAGTTGAAGATGCTGATGTAGCCCGTGCAGCGGCACAGGTTTCCGGCAAGCGCGGTCTTAATCTCGTCGCGCGAGCAGCCCGCCTTCAACGTGCACGCGGCCATGATCATGCCAGGGGTGCAGATGCCGCACTGCGCGCCGCCGTGCTCGACAAAGGCATCCTGCAGCGCCTTGGCATTCTTCTTCGCCACCGCCGCGCCCTCGATGGTCACCACGCGGCACCCCTCGACCTGCGCCACCGGAACCAGGCACGAATCCACGGCGACGCCGTCAACCAGCACGGTGCAGGCCCCGCACTCGCCCTCCCCGCAGCCCTCCTTGGTGCCGGTCAGCCCGCAGTGCTCGCGCAGCACATCGAGCAGCCGGGTCATCGGCGGCACGTCGAGCCGGCGCCTCTTTCCGTTGATCGTGACCATCATCGCCATGAACTTGTAACTGCAACTGAAACTGAAACTGAAACTGCAACTTTCAACTGAAACTACCAACTTTCAACTCTTCAACTTTCAACTTGCCCTTCATCAGCCGTTCGGGCGTGGCGGGGAGGGAGCGCACGTCGAACCCGCAGTGCCTGAGCGCATTGATCACCGCCGGCGCCGGTCCGTCGATCGGCATCTCGCCCACGCCCTTGGCGCCGAACGGACCGTGCGCGTAGGGACGCTCGAGCACGACGACGTCAATCGGCGGCGCATCCATGGGCGTCGGGATGATGTAGTTGGTGAGTTGCGCATTGGCCATGCGGCCGTCGCGCATCACGACCTCTTCGAGCAGCGCCCAGCCCAGGCCCTGCGCAGTGCCGCCCTGGATCTGGCCCTCGGCCATCACCGGGTGAATCGCCTTGCCAATCTCGGCGACCGCCGTCACGTGCGTCGGCGTCACCTCGAACGTCACCGGGTCCACTTCGATCTCCACCACGTTGCAGCCCCAGGCATAGCTGCCATACGCGTCGCCGGCATACCGGACGTCGTCCCACAGCTGGCCGGCCGGTGGCTCGTACTGCATGGTCACGGTGAACGGCCCGTGCTTCTTGAAGTACTGCGGCGGCGTCAGCCGGCCGAGCTTGCGCCGCATGCCGCGCGCGCACCGCTCCAGCAGCTTGCCGACGATCATGCAGGTGCGCGATGCCACCGTCGGCCCACTGTCGGGCACCGCGTCGGTATCGGGGACGTGCACCGTGATCGCCGCAAACGGCACGCCCAGCGCGTCGGCCACGATCTGCGCGAGCATGGTCCGCGTGCCCTGGCCAATCTCCGTGCTGGCCACCAGGATGCGGGCGCCGGTGGCGGTCAGCTCGAGCGACGCCTTCGAGGCCAGCTTGACCTCGCCGGCACCGGTGAAGCCAGAGCCGTGAAAGAACAGCGACAGGCCGATGCCGCGATTGGTGCCGCGCCACTGGCGGCGCTTCTGCTTGAATCCCGATCGCTTGACCGCCTCGCGCAGCACCGGCAACGCGCTCGCGTCCTTGCCCAGCTTCTGTCCGGTCGCGGTGGTATCGCCCGGACGAAGCGCGTTGATTTCCCGCAGGCGCACGGGCTCGAGACCGAGCGCGTCGGCCACCCGATCCATGTGGGCTTCCACGCCGAACTGCGTCTGCGGCGCGCCGAAGCCGCGGAAGGCGCCGTTGGGCGGCGTGTGCGTCATCATCGCCCGGCCGCGAATGCGGACGTGATCGCAGCGATAGGGACCGGCGGCGTGAATCACGCCGCGAGACAGCACCACGCCGCTCAACGTCGCATAGGCGCCGCCGTCCAACACCACTTCGATGTCCATGGCGGTTATCCGCCCATCGCGGGTCAGGCCCGTCCGGTGCCGAACGATCGCCGGATGCCGCTTGGTCGTCGCCAGCAGGTCCTCGACCCGGTCGTAGATCATCTTGACGGGCCGGCCGGCCTTCATGGCCAGCACCGCCGCGTGGCATGCCAGCACCGAGGGGTACTCTTCCTTGCCGCCAAAGCCGCCGCCGGTCTCGGCCTGGACAACGCGCACCCGGTGGCCGGGCAGGCCGGTGACCCCGACCAACGCCTTGTGCACGTAGTACGGGCACTGCAACGATCCGTAGACGGTGATGTGGCCGTCGCCCGGCACGGCAATCACGCCGTTGGTCTCGATGTAGAGCTGTTCCTGGTGGCCGGTGCGGTATTCGCCTTCAACGACGATCTCAGCCTCGCGAAAGCCCTGGTCGAGGTCGCCCTTGTCGATGTTGATCTTCTTGAAGCAGGTGTCAGACGACTCGGGATCGTAATTCGGGGCCAGCGCTGTGTAGTCGAACCGCACGCGCTGCTCGATGCCAAACAGCGCGCGGCGATCGGCATGCGCCACCAGCAGGACCGGCTCCGCCACGTGCCGGATCTCGCCTTCGCTGAGGCACGGCTGATCGGGATCGATCAGCGCGATGTAATTCTGGCCCGGGACATCACGGTAGTCGGCAACGATGAAGTCGGGAGAGAGCGCGAGGTGGGTGTTGACGATCTCGCCACGAGGAATGGTGGAGCGAATGGTCGCCCCGAACAGCATGCCGGGGAACGCCAGGTCGTCGATGTACTTGGCGGCGCCGGTGACTTTGGCGTCACCGTCCTTACGACGAACATTGGCCCCTACCGCGCGCCCCATAGCCAGACTCTAGCCTATCTTGCTGAGGGGAGGTCCGGGTGCTAGAGTGCCATTGTGATCTTCAAGATTGAGCTCGAACGTGAACAGGACGGCCGGTGGATCGCCGAGATTCCTGACCTCGCCGGAGTGCTCTGTTATGGGGCAGATCGGCCAGAGGCAGTGGCGAAGGTCCAGGCCCTCGCCCTGCGGGTGCTGGCCGAGCGCCTCGAACACCAGGAGGCTCCGGGTGAACTCCTGAACGTTTCCTTTCAAGCTGCGTGAGCAACTGGCCTGCCGCGAAGGCACGGCGCGTCCTCGCCGCGCTACTGCGCATCGGTTGGCGGATCAAACGACAGTCGGGCTCCCATCGGACGCTCGCGCGCGACGGGTGGGCGGACTTCGTGTTCGCGTTTCACGACGACGAGGAAATCGGACCTGCCATGCTTGCGCGAATCGCTAAACGGACAGGCCTTCAGCCAACAGACCTCTAAGATTCCACGCCGCCTACCTGGGTTCGAGACGGTCTATGACGGCTTGAGCGCGCTTGTTGACACCGCTACGCTCGAGCGCGAGACGCCCCATTTCGACGGCACGGTCACGCGCTCCAAGCTGTTCGAACACTTCTGACAACAGCGCTGGCGCGCGGCTTTGGTTGTTCAAAGTCACTGCGGCGGCAAGCGGGACGATTGCGGTCGAAGGCGCCCTCATCCATCAGCGCCCTCCTCCTCGTACAGTTCGTTGTCCGAGATAGGTGCCCGAGTCAGCCACCAGCCATCGTCGGAATCACTTCGACGACATCGCCATCGGCAATCGGCCTCTGGTCGACCGCGTGCAGCAGTAGCTCGTCATTTACGGCGAAGTTATAGAGGGGATCATCGAGTTGCTCGCCTAGTCCCGGGGCCAGGCGTTCGAGCGCCTGCAGCAGTTGGCCGACCGTCGACACGCTCTCGTGGACGACGAGTGACGTGCCGCCGGCAATGGGTTGCAGCGCCGCCGGAAAGTTAACGGTCACCACCAAGGGCGCCCACCAGTTCCTTGCGCCACGCATCCTCGGGCGCGCCCTCGCTTGTGAGCCGCGAAATCGCGTAGAAGCGCGACAGCATGGCGTCGAACTCCTGGCGATCGATCTTCTCGCCCTTGTAGGGGCCGTCGGGATTCGGCTCGTCGAACCAGCGATCCGGCAGCGTGTCATCCTTGCGGCGCACGCCGAGGCGATGGTTGATTAGGCGTTCCACGCCCATCACGTTCAAGCCGCACTGCTCGAGCGCCTCGTCCGTGAACACCAGCCCGGTGACATTCGCGAGCTGCTCGCGGAACTCCTGGATGCCAGGCAACGACGGGCTATTGAACAGCTTGGTCGTGAAGCGGCACATGCCGACGGAATCGCCCACCGCGTAGATGTTCTCGCAGGCGCGCACGGCGCGTTCCTTGTCCACGTAGCTGTTGGGCTCAGCGCTCACCGCCCCGCCATACAACTCCGACTTGAAGGCCGGGTTGTCGTTGATGCGGGCGTTGATCTCGAGCGTGGCGCGATTGCGCAGGTGATCCATGCCGCGCGTCGCCACGGCCAGGCCCAGCGCGAACGCCTTCAGGATGCGCGCATCGTGCGGATCGCTCTGACCCAGGCCCTTCACGGCCATCCGGTACTTCAACGCCTCGGCCGGGTAATGCCCCTGCTCCACCGCGCGCGTGCTGTCGGCCAGCGCCGCGCCAAAGCCCTCGCGCGCCGCCATCATGAACAGCAGCTTCTCGATCGTGTCCGCGTCACCCCAGGTGAGCGGGATGCCGCCGGTGTGTGCCGTCGTGATGATGCCGCGCTGGAACAACTCGAACGCCCAGGCGAGGGCTGATCCGGTCGAGGCCGTATCGAGCCCCAGGTCGTTACAGATGTTGTTCAGGCGAATTACCGAGACGACGCTGTCGATGCCGAGGTTGGGACCGAACTTGCCGAGCGTCACGTACTCCGGACCATCGCCCTGGTCGTACTTGTCGGGCGACTCGCTGTGCAGGTCGTTCAGCGGCCGGCAGTTCACCGGGCAGCGGAAGCAGCCCTCCATTCCGGGGCGATATGCATCGAAATGCTCGGCGTCGAGCCCGTCGGTCCAGGTCGTTTCCTGGTTGTTCTTCGTGCCCATCGCGCCGAGCAGCCGGCTGGGCTTGTACAGAAACGGCGTGCCGGTCTTCGACAGCGCATTCTTGACCACCGACGTCGCCAGCAGCTTCTGCGCAATGGTCCGGTTATAGGGCTTGTACGGTTGTGCGGTGACGAACTCGCGCGTCTGCGCCACCGTGACAATGCCCTTCAACCGCAGCGCGCCCATCTTGGCGCCGGGGCCGCCGCGGGCGTAGATTGCTTTCGGGCCGCCCATGATCCCGCTGGTCAGTACCTGATTCTCGCCGGCGCGGGTAATGTTCACCATCGCCATGTTGCGGGCCCACTTGCCGCCGACGTCTCGCGCCACGGCCTCGCGCAGGTCGAGGTTGTCCATGCCGACATACGGCGCGGCATCCTCGAACGTCACCACACCCTCGCGAATCATCACCATCGTCCAGGCCGCCGCCTGGCCGTAGAGAACGAGGTGATCGAAACCGTTCATGCGGAGGAACGACGGGAAGTAGTCGCCGGCGTTGGAGTCGAGCAGGACCCCCGACTCCGGCGACCACGACGTGCAGTTGCCACGCGCGGCGCTGGGCACGAGTCCGGTCAACAGGCCAGAGCCGAAGATCAGCGGGATACCGGGATCGAGCGGCGTCAGCGTTTCGTCGAGCAGCCGGTGGAGGTAGTACATGTTGGCGCCGCGGCCGCCGAGCACGGTGCGCGTCACCGCCAGCGGCGTGAACGCGGTGTGCAGCTCGCGACGCTCGAGGTCAACGAACAGGGTGGCGCCTTGTGAGGGGAATTGCGCTTCACGCGGCATCTCGTCAAGGAGACGAGCAACCCGGTCACGAATGGCCATGCATCCAGTATACGAGTGCGCACTCCCGGGGGGTAGAATGCCCCTGTGAACTTCTTTGCCGTCTCGGTGCTCTGCGCGGTGTGCCTTGCGGCCGCCTCACCAGCTGAAGCCCGGCAGCCGGAAGGCGCGCTGGACCTCAACGCCATCACCCAAACCATCACCGCGAACGGCATGGCGTTCCCGGTGATCGATCACGGCACCGGTCCCGCCGTGCTTCTTCTGCACGGCTTTCCCGATTCGCGATTCCTGTGGCGCCACCAGATCACGCCGCTGGTCGATGCCGGCTTCCGGGTCATCGCTCCCGACCTGCGAGGGTTCGGCGACGCGCCGAAGCCGGCCGCCGTTGAGGATTACCGGCTGCAGGTCATCGCGCCTGATGTGATCGGCATCCTGGATGCGCTCGGCGTGAAGCAGGCGCGCGTGGTCGGTCACGATTGGGGCGCGGCGCTGGCGTGGTTCCTGGCCATGACGCAGCCGGCGCGCGTGGAGCGCATCGCCGCGTTGTCGGTGGGCGCCATTGGCAATTCGGGATCCAGCACCCTGGCCCAGCGCGAGAAGTCGTGGTACTTCCTATTCTTTCAGTTCGAAGGGATTGCCGAGGCGACCTTGATGGCCAACGACTGGGCGTTCTTCAAGCAATTCGCGCGCGGCCAGGGCGATCAGGAGCGCAATCTGAAGGATCTCGCCCGGCCAGGCGCGTTGACCGCCGCGTTGAACTGGTATCGCGCCAACGTGCGGCCGCAGATGCCCGCGCCCAATGCGTTCCCGCTGCCGAAAATGGCAATGCCCGCCATGGGCGTCTGGGGTGATGGCGATCCGTTCCTCACCGAAGAGCAGGTGACGCGATCGACGGAGCGGCTGTCCGGTCCGTGGCGTTATGAGAAGGTGACCGGCGCCGGGCACTGGATCATGCTCGATAAACCCGCGGAGTTGAATCGGCTGCTGCTCGACTTCCTCAAGTAGAGGCATTGTGAGAAATCTTCTGTTCGCTCTGACCGGAGCCTTCCTGATCATGACCACCTCGTCCGCACAACAGATTCAGCCTGGCGACCGCCCGTCGGGCAACCTCCGCGGGACCCGCTCGCCGGCGGTGGGACGCCACGGCATGATTGCCACCAGCCAGTCGCTGGCCTCGGCCGCGGGCCTGAAGGTGCTGCAGGATGGCGGCAACGCCATCGACGCCGCCGTCACGGCGGCCGCGGTCCTTGCCGTCATCGAGCCGAGCATGAACGGCATTGGCGGCGACCTGCTGGCGCTCGTCTTCGACGCGAAGACGAAGAAGGTCTACGGGCTCGACTCCACCGGCCGCTCGGCCTACGCCGCCACGCCCGAAGAGTTCGCGAAGCGTGGACTGAAGGAGATGCCGGGCAACGGCCCGTTGACGGTGGATGTGCCGGGGGTGGTCGAAGGCTGGCACCAGCTGCTGACGCGGTTCGGCACCATCTCGATCGCCAAGGCCCTGGCGCCGGCCATCACGCACGCGCGCGACGGCTTTCCTGTGGCGGAACTGATGGCCAGCGAGTGGCAGTCAAATGAGAAGCGCCTGGCGAGCGATCCGGCAACAGCCGCCACCTTCCTGCCGGCCGGCAGGCCGATGATGCAAGGCGACATCTTCGCCAACCCCCGCCTGGCACGCAGCCTCGAGATGATCGCCAAGGAAGGCCGCGATGCGTTCTACAAGGGCGCGCTCGCCCGCGCGATCGTCGCCGACCTGAAGGCGCGCGACGGCCTGCTCGAGATGAAGGACTTCGCCGATCACAAGGCCGAGTGGGTCGAGCCGATCGGCACCAACTATCGCGGCTACGACGTGCTCGAAATGCCACCCAGCACGCAGGGCTTCGTCGCGCTCGAGATGCTGAACATCATGGAAGGGTTCGACCTCAAGGCGCTCGGCCACAACTCGGCCGACTACCTGCACGTCGTCACCGAAGCCAAGCGGATTGCCTTTGCGGATCGCGGCGCCTACCTGGCCGACCGCGACCACATGGCCAAGGACATCCTGAAGACGCTGCTGTCGAAAGAGTACGCGGCGGCGCGGCGCAAGGAGATTGACATGGCCAAGGCCGCGAAAAGCTACGCGGCAGGCACGTCCGCCGGCGCAGGGCGACCGACGCAGGATTTTGCCGGCCGCGATCTCGGCGACACCATTTACCTGGCGGCCGCCGACAGCCACGGCAACGTGGTCTCGTTCATCCAGTCACTGTTCGGGTCGTTCGGCGCGGGATTCGTGGCCGGCGAGACCGGCATCACCCTGCACAACCGCGGCTCCGGCTTCGTGCTCACGCCGGGGCATCCCAACCAGATCGGCCCGCACAAGCGGCCGTTGCACACCCTGGTGCCGGCAATGATCATGAAGGACGGCAAGCCGTGGGTGTCGTTCGGCGTGATGGGCGGCGACAACCAGGCGCAGGCGCACGCGCAAGTGGTCGCCAACTTCGTGGACTTCGGCATGCACGTGCAGGAAGCCGGCGATGCCGCCCGCATGCGGCACATGGGCAGCCGGCTGGGGCTCGAAAGCGGCATTGGCGCCGACGTGCGCAAGGCGCTCGAGGCGAAAGGCCACACGGTGGCCGAGGGCCGCGGGCAGATGGGCGGCTACCAGGCGATTTTCATCGACCCGCGAACAGGCGTTCTACTTGGCGGCTCCGATCTACGAAAAGACGGACTCGCGATAGGGTGGTAGGAACAGGGTGCCTAAGGTGCCTGGGGTGCCTAAGGTGCCTAGGGGGAAACGCAATGCATTCATCAAGACTCGTAATCGCAATTGCTCTGGTCGCCTCGTTCGCTTGTGGCAAATCCGACGCCGAGAAGCAAGCCGAGCAGGCAGCGGAAGACATCAACAAGGCCGCTGAGGCCATCACGCAAGCCCAACAGCAGGGCGGCGACACCGCCAAGGGCATGGCCGACATGGCGAAGGCCATGCAAGGCATGGCCGCGGCCGTTGGCGGCGGCGCGGACGGCAAGCCGGTCGAGCCGGTCGCGACCGACGCGCTCAAGGCCACGCTCCCGTCGGTCAGCGGCTGGACGATGGACGCACCCGACGCCGAGCGGATGACGTCGCCCATTGCGTATTCGCAGGTCGAGACCACCTACAAGAAGGGCGATTCGGAGATCGAGTTGCGCGTAATCGACACCGGCTACGCGCAAATGCTGATCGCGCCGTGGTCGATGTTCCTGGCGTCCGGCTACAGCCGCGAAACCGGCGACGGCTACGAAAAGTCGATCTCGATCGGCGGTAATCCCGGATTCGAGAAGTTCGACAACGGCTCAAAGCGCGGCGAGCTGAACATCTTCGTCAACAAGCGCTTCATGGTGTCGCTCGAGGGCAGCGACCTCGCCGACACCAAGGTGCTGCACGAGTTCGCGTCGCAGATGGATTTCGACAAGATCGCCGCCTTGAAGTAGTGCCAGGAGGGCCGCAGTCAAGGAGTGCCAGGAGGGCAGCACTTTAGTGCTGCCCCACCTGCCAACCCGCCCGACCTGCCCCACCGGCTTTCTGCTACAACCTGAATCCCGCCTTCAACGGATCATCCCCATCGATCAGGAACGTGTGCTCGCCGGTAATCCACGCCGAGCCCTCGATCTCGGGAACAATCGCCGGCCGCTCGCCGACCTGCAGCCGCTCGGCGACGCGTCCCGTGAACGTCGTGCCGACAATGCTCTCGTGAATGAACGGCACATCGTCCAGGAGCAGGCCCATGTCGTTCAGCACGGCCATCACCGCCGCGGTACCGGTCCCGCACGGTGAGCGATCGACCTCGGCGTCGGCGAAGACCGTGACGTTGCGCAGGTGGGCGTCGGGCAGCTGCGCGGGCGCGGTGAAGATGGTGCCGTAGATGCCGGCCAGGCCCGGATCGTCGGGGTGCACGACCTGGCGCAACTTCTCCACCTCGCGCGCGATCACCATGCCCAGCTTGCGCAGCTCGGGCAGGTGCGCAGCATCAATCGGCACGCCGGCGGCTTCGGCATCGACAATCGCGTAGAACGCGCCGCCGAAGGCGACATCAACCGGGATCTTGCGGCCGCCGACCGGCACCAGCAGCGACGGCTCGAACACGAACGAGGGTACGTTGCGGAAGGCGACGGACTCGACGCGGACGGCGTCGCCGCGATAGCTCACTTGGGCCCGCGCTTCGACGCGTCCGGCCGGGGTGTCGTAGCGCAACTGCACGGTCGACGGCCGGCCTTCCTGCTGTGACCAGATCAGCCCGCGCTCGATGGCAATCGTGCTGACGGCAATAATGCCGTGACCGCACATCGTGCTCCAGCCTTCGTTGTGCATGAACAGGATCCCGGCATGGCCATCGCGCGTGACCGGCTCGGTCAGCAGCGCGCCGTACATGTCGGTGTGCCCGCGCGGCTCGAGCATGATCGCCTTGCGCAGGTGGTCGAGCCGCTTGGTGGCCCACGCGCGCTTGTCGAGCATGGTGCGGCCTTCCGGGCTGGGAAGGCCGTCGATGACCAGGCGGAGCGGCTCGCCGGCCGTGTGCGAGTCGATGGTCTTAATGCGATGAATCAACGACGAGAGTTTATCCCAAGGTTCAAACACAGGGGTTCAAACACAGGGGTTCAAACACGGGGGTTCAATCACGGGGGTTCTAGCACGAGGGTTCAAACACGGAGGTTCAAACGCGGGGGTGCAAACACGGGGGTGCAAACACGAGGGTTCAAACACGAGGGTTCAAACACGGGGATTCAAACACGGGGGGTTCAAACACGGAGGTTCAAACACGGAGGTTCAAACGCGGGGGTTCAAACACGGGGGTTCTAGCACGAGGGTTCCAGCACGAGGGTTCTGAGAACCATTGTGGTTGAACCATCGGGATTGAACCATCGGGATTGAACGTTGATATCGTTAGTCGCCTGTATGCGCGCGTTCTACTCCGACCACTTCGTCCTGCCGCTGCCTGACGGCCACAAGTTCCCCATGGCGAAGTACTCGCGCTTGCGCGAACGCATCCTGGCCGAAGGCATCATCGCGGCCGATCGACTGCACGAGGCGCCGGCTGCCGATTGGGACGACCTGCGGCTGGTGCACGACGCGGCCTACGTGGATGCCGTCGCGAATGGCACCGTGCCACCGGACATCCAGCGGCGCATCGGCTTCCCGTGGTCGCCGCAGATGGTCGAGCGCGCCCGCCGCTCCGTTGGCGCGACCATCGCCGCGGCGCGGGCGGCGCTTGATGACGGCACCGCCGCCAACCTCGCCGGCGGCACGCACCACGCGTTTGCCGATCGCGGCGAGGGCTTCTGCGTGTTCAATGACGTCGCCGTCGCGTCACGCGTCTTGCAGCGCGACCACCATGCCCGCCGCATCGCGATCGTCGATCTCGACGTGCACCAGGGCAACGGCAGCGCCGCGATCTTTACCGGCGATCCATCGGTGTTCACGTTCTCGATGCACGGCGCCCAGAACTTCCCGTTCCGGAAGGAAGTGAGCGACCTCGACGTGCCGCTCGCCGACGGCACGGGTGACGTGGAGTATCTGGAGTTGCTGCAGGCGCACCTCCCGTCGGTGTTGAACAGCCATCAACCGGATTTCGTCTTCTATCTTGCGGGCGCGGATCCGTATGAAGGGGATCGGCTGGGACGGCTCAAGCTCACCATCGACGGCCTCCGCCAGCGCGACGAAATAGTGATGGGCGCCTGCCGGGCCGCCGGCTTGCCGCTTGCCATCTCCATGAGCGGCGGCTACGCTTCCGACATCGACGCCATCGTGACCATTCACGCCAACACGATCCGGTCGGCTGTTAACTTTCTAATCGGTGTCTAATCTGTGTCTAATCTGTGGCCCTTCGGTGTTTAATCTGTGGCCATGGCCCAACGTTTTCGCCTCCTGACCGAACAGCAAGTCCAGTCGCTCTTGCCCATGAGCGACCTAATCGCCGCCATGGAGGCGGCGCTCGCGCGCTTCTCGGCCGGCGAGGTGTTGCAGCCGGTCAGGTCGGTGTTGACCGTCGGCCCGACGAAGGCGTACTTCGGATTGATGCCGGCATACGTGCCGAACCCGGGCAGCCTCGGCGCCAAGCTGGTGACGGTGTTCAGTGACAACCCGTCGAAGCAACTGCCCTCCCACCTGGCGACGATCCTGCTGCTCGATCCGGAGACCGGCTCGCTGCAGGCGCTGATGGACGGCCGCTACATCACCGAGGCCCGGACCGCCGCGGTGTCCGCAGTGTCCGCGCGGTTTCTCGCCAGGCGCGACGCCGCGACGCTGGCGATCATCGGCAGCGGCGTGCAGGCGCGCAGCCACCTGGAGGCGTTCGCCGAGGTCCGGCAGCTGAAAGAGGTTCGGGTCTGGTCGCCGAAAGCCGCCAGCCGCGAGCGGTTCGTCGGCGAGATGACGGGCCACGTCCCCGTGCCGGTGCGCGCGACCAACACGGCCGAAGCCGCCGTCCGGGAAGCCGACCTCATCGTGCTCGTCACTTCGTCGGAAACGCCGGTGATCCAGAACGAGTGGGTTGGCGCCGGCGCTCACGTGGTGTCGGTCGGCGCCTGCCGTCCCACCCAGCGCGAGATGGACCCGGCCCTGGTCGCGCGCGCGCGGCTCTTTGTCGACTCGCGGGCCGCTGCGGTCGTCGAGTCGGGCGATATCGTGATGGGCATCGCCTCCGGATTGTTCAGCGCCACGCACATTTGCGGCGAGCTCGGCGAGGTCGTGCTCGGTCGCGTGAACGGCCGCACGAGCGATGCCGACGTGACGGTATTCAAGTCGCTGGGCATGGCGGTGGAGGATGTCGTCGCCGCCGACCTGGTGTTGCGGCGCGCCGTGGAAACCGGCGCCGGAACGGAGCTGACGCTATGACCGATGCCTATGTCGAACCGCGCAAGCCCAAACGCACCTGGCTGTGGATCCTGCTCGGCGTTTTCGCGTTCCTCTTTGTCATGGCCGTGGGCGGCGCCGCCTTCACTGCCTACTGGGTCACCTCGAACATGGAGTTCGTCGAAACTCCGGCGCCGGAGGCGGCCAGGGCCTTTGACGAGGTGCGAGCGAAGTTCCCCGGACAGCGGCCACTGATCGAGTTCGTCAACGGCGACCGCGGCAACGTCACTACCAACCAGGCGACCACCGCCTCGTCGGTCAAGCTCACCACGCTCCACATCATCGCGTTCGATGACGGCGAGGGGCGCATGGTGAAGATGGCCGTGCCGTTCTGGTTGCTGCGGCTGAAGTCCGGGCCGATTGCCTTCAGCTCGTACGCCAGCGGGTTCGACGACGAACGCGTGCGGCTGAGAGTGGAGGATCTCGAGCGGCGGGGACCAGGAATTGTGCTCGACCTCGATCACCCCACGGAAGGACGCGTCTTGATTTGGGCTGAGTAGCTATACGTGAAGAAACTTGCGCATCCGCGCCACGAACGTCTGCTTCGCTTCAGGGGGGCCGGCCGACGCGGCTGACGCGCGCGCTTCGTCCAGGCCGGTGCGGCGCGCCGTGACGACGCTGGAGATGTGATCGAGCAGCGCCGGGTCGGCCACCGCCAGCTCTCGAAAGTCCGCCGCTGAAATCTCCAGGGCCCGCACATCCTCGATCGCCCGCACCGTCGCGGTGCGGCGATCGCCGGTCAGCATCGACATCTCGCCAAAGAACCCGCCAGCCGGAAGCACCGCGATCTCCTGGCCCGACGGCTCGAGCGTGACCCGCGCGGCGCCGCCCAGCACGACGAACATCGAATCGCCCGCCGCGCCTTGCCTCACCACCGCCTCGCCGGCCGCGAACAGTCTCGGCCTCGATGCGGCCGCCAGCCGATGGCGCGCTTCAGCGCTTTGGGTGGCAAACAAGTCGACGCGGCCCAGCCCCTCGGCGGCCTCGAGCAACTGCTCCTCGGTTCGCGCCGGCTTCTCCTCACGTGAGTACTCGATCTGGATCGGCCACGGAATCTCGATGCCGTGCCGCCGCAGCGTGTACCAGAGGTTGACCCGCACCTGGTCCCTGGCCTCACGCTCTTTGCCGTAGTCGTCAACCCAGAACAAGGCCTGGTATTCGACGGCTGACGCACCAAAGCCCCGCACCAGCACCTGCGGCGCCGGCGCCTTCAGGGCCAGCGGCGCGTTGTCGATGGCCTCGAGAATCGCGCGCTTGGCGTCGTTCGGCGGCGTCTCGTAGCCGGTCCCGACCTCGACGCTGACGATGTTCGCAACCGACGGTTCCGAGTAGTTCAGGACCGGGTCCTTCGCCATCAGGCTGTTGGGCACGATCAGGAACTCGCCGTCCTTCGTGCGCAGCTTGGTGGCGCGCCACGTCACTTCCTGCACCTGTCCCTCGCGTTCGCCCACGCGGATCCAGTGGCCGACACGAAACGGCTTCTCGATCTGAATGGCGAGGCCGGCAAACAGGTTGCCCAGCGTGTCTTGCAGCGCGAAGCCGACCACGACCGCGCCGACGGCGGAGGTGGCGAGGAGTTGCTCGCGCAGCAGCATCGTCCCGATCGCCATGAACAGCGCGATCACGGCGACGTCCTGCACGATCCCCGGGAAGCGATCGCTCGGCCGATCGTCACGCCACTTGTTGGCGGCCAGGGCGACGGCGGCCGTGACCACCGCCAGCACCAGGAGGAGCCGGGCAATCGCCGACAACCAGGCGACGTCGCCCAGCCCCTGGCGGGCCGCGACCTCGAGCAGGACGTACCCGATCAGCAGCCAGGCCGCGAACTGCAGCCGGCCGCGGACGTAGCGGCCTACGGCAGGCCTCCGTCTTTCTTGAACGCGGCAATGTCAGCCGCGACGAGCTTGACCGGAACCACCTTCGGGTTCGAGCCGCCCTTCGAGTCCTTCTCGGGGTCCACTCCTCGCGCGCCGCCCGAGGCGGTGACCTGTGCCGACTTCTTCTCGCCGCCGCCAGTCGGCAGCATGCGGCTCAGCCCGAACCCCCGCTTCTTGGGTTCCTCGGCTTCCTTCTTCTCTGCCGCCTTCGCCTCTTCGGCCTTCTTGTCGCCGCCCGTCAATCCGGCCGCGCCCGGATCGACGGTGGCAATGGCCGTCACGGCCACCGGCGTGTAGGTGATGTTCTTGGCATAGCGCGGTTGCACGGTCGCCGTCGCCGTCAGTTTCCTCGACGCGATCAGCTTGGTGATGCGGTCGAGGCGATCCTGCATCTCTGGATGCGACGCGAACAAGCCGCGCTTCTCGGTTGACGCCTTGTTCCGATCCTTCAGTGTCGTCAGGAAGCCGTTGAGGCCGTTCGGCGCGTAGCCGATCTTGTTGGCCAGCGTCACGCCCATCTCGTCAGACTCGTTCTCTTCAGCGCGGCCGAAGCCGCGTTCGACGATGTTGTCGTAGGTGGCGGTGACGGCCCGCTCCATCAATCCGGAGGATCCCGAGAGGGTTTCGGCGGCGCCCATCTGCACCGCCTTGCTCTTCTGGATGGCGCGAATGGTGTGCTTCTCGGTGATGTGGATGATCTCGTGTCCCAGCACGCCGGCCAGTTCGGCCTCGTTCTTGATCAACGCCAACGCCCCGCGCGTGATGTGCACGTAGCCGCCCGGCGCGGCAAACGCGTTGACGCCGTCGGTGTCGAGCACGATGAAGGTCCACGGCAGCGCCGGCCGCGTGCTGCCCTGGGCCAGGGTCGTGCCGACCAGGGCCAGGTAGCGATGCACGGCCGCGTCCTGCACCACGCCGTAGCGGGTGCGAATCCGCTCGCTGACGTTGGCGCCGAGCTCGGCCTCTTCGGCGTCGGTCATCGCCAGGTCGCGAACCTCGTTCGCCTTCTTGGCGACCTCGACGCCCCTGGTGATCTGTCCGAGCTGACCGTCGGGCGCACTAAAGTGCGCCCCTACGTTCGGACCGGCCTCGGCCAGTCCCACTGACGAGCAAGCCAACGCCATTCCGAACATCACTGAACGCATCATGGTGTTTTGACCTCAAAAATCGCGACCGGTTTACTCTTGCCTTTTACGACCACGTCGCCGAGGGGATGGATATCATACCGCCCCTTCAGGCGGGAACGGGTGGCCTCGCTGATGATGATCCGGGTGCCGTAGTCCTTGTTCAGGGACTCGAGCCGGGCCCCCAGGTTCACGGCGTCGCCAATCACGGTGTAGCTCATGATCGTGTCGGACCCGATGTTGCCGGCGACCATGTCGCCGGTATTGATGCCGATGCCGATGTCGAGGGTGGTGCGCCCCTCGGCCTGCCAACGGGTGTTCAGCTCGCCAAGCGCCACGGCCATGGCCAGCGCCGTCTGCACGGCGTGCTCGGCGTGGTCGTCATCGTCGAGCGGCGCGCCGTACAGCGCCATCACCATGTCGCCGACGAACTTGTCGACGGTGCCGCGATGGTCGAACACCACCTCGACCATGCGCGAGAAGTACTCATTGAGCTGCGCGACCACCTCTTCAGGCGATCCCTTCTCCGACATCGCCGTGAAGCCACGCACGTCGGAGAACAGCACGGTCATGCTCCGCCGCGCGCCGCCTAGTGCCGCCAGTGACGGATCCGCTACCAGTTGGTCGTAGACGTCCTTCGAGACGTAGCGTGAGAACAGCTTCTTGACCTGCCGCTTCTCGCGCCCCTCGACCACGTACTTCCACGCGAGATCGCCGACAAACGCAAAGACGATGGCGAGACTGGGCACGGCAATCGGAATCCAGGATCCGCTCGCGAAACGCATCACCGACACCCCCGCCAGCACGAGAAGGACTGCGAGCGACGCCACGCCGGTGACCCAGGCATTGGCACCAAGCCCGATGGCGGCGACCACGAACGCCAGTCCCACGGTGAGCGCGACACCGACCCACGATGCCACGGGTGTCATCGACCGTCCCGCCAGCAGGCCATCAATGACGTTGGCGTGGACTTCGGGGCCATCGATCGCCCCGGCTGGGAAGGGCGTCGTGAACGCCTCCTTCAACCCCTCGCCACTGCCGCCGACGACGACGATGGCACCCTTGAACGCCGCCGGGTCGACGTCCGGCTTCACCCCTTCCAGGAGCTGCAGCTGGGAGTAGTAGAGGTCGTAAAAGGAATAGGAACTGAACGTCGGATGACCGGCCGCGTTCTCGGCCGGCCCACGCCACGCCACCAGCGACGCACACTGCCCGGCATCGACGCGCGCCTCGGCATTCACCGTCGCACCCGCCGCCATGGTCGTGGCCAGGGCCAGCGACGGGATCGTCCGCTCGCCGACCTGCACCACCGGCGCAATGCGACGAACCGGTCCATCGGGATCGAGAATGAAGAGCGTGTGACCGATCGCGCGCGACGCCTCTGCCAACGCCGGAAAAGGCGGCCGCAGCAGCGGCCGCGCCTGTACGCAGCCGGGCGACGGGATCTGCAGGTTGAGCGCCGGTGCGTCGAGATTCTCCGCGAGGGCACGCGAGGGATCAATCAACTCGGTGCTGGAAGCCTCTGCTGCGTGGACGACGTTGCCCGCTTTGCGAGTCGCGGCGACGAGCTCGGCGTCCGACTCTTCGCCGGTCCACTCGACATCCTCGATCATGAACTTGCGCAGGTCGCGTTCGGGAAACAGGATGTCGTAGGCAATCACCTTCGCGCCGGCGGCCGAGAGGTAGTCGATCACGGTGGCATGCACGAGGCGTGGCCACGGCCATCGGCCAAACAGCGGCTCCATGCGCCGAATGCTGTCGTCGTCTATCCAGACCATGACGATGCCTTCGGCCGGCGCAGCCGGGCGCGCCGTCGCCGCGACGCGCAGGTCGTAGGTCTTGAGTTCAATGGTCCGGACGAGCGGAAGCAGGCCGAAGGCGCCGGCGAGCACGGCCGCCAGGGTGCCGATACCGAGGAACGATAGCCAGCGAGCGCGACGGCGTGAGTGTGCGGGTTCGATGCGCCTAGTTTATGCGAGGGGGTTGCCGTGACGGCTGGCCATAGCTGTGGGTCCTTCGATGCGTTAACGTCAGGCCTTCGGCCTGCCGTCAGCTTACTCAGGACATTCGACCTGTCGAATGGCTTGCCATGAGCGAACCTTCGGCTTGCCGCAGGCAAGATGAAGGTGAGTCGAATGGTACCGCTACGGGGATTCGAACCCCGGTGTCCAGACTGAGAATCTGGCGTCCTGACCCCTAGACGATAGCGGCACTAGGGACTACGAACTTCTAATTCTATTGACCCAAGAGGCAGGGGTCAAGGGTCGCCGGATGAGATAATGGCGGGATGCCATTTTTCCGCCGGTCGGCTGGCCTGGTCCTGCTGGCTGCAACGCTCGCGTGCGGCGGTTCCACGCCGACCGCGCCGCCTCCAGCGGCGGCGCCCGTGGTGGATCCGGCCACGGCGGCAGCGGTGACCGTGACGGTGAACTTCGAAGGCGCGGCACCGGCGCCCGTCATGATGCGGCTCGACGGCGACAAGCGCTGCGTGGCCGAAGTGGGATCCGATCAACGGGCCGACGAAAGCGTCCTGCTCGGCACCGGCACCGCGCTCCAGAACGTGTTCGTCTACGTCAAGGACGGCCTGGCCGGCCGCGCCTTTCCAATCCCGACCGAGCCCGTGGTGCTCGACCAGGTCCAGTGCCGCTACACGCCGCGCGTGCTCGGTGTGCGCGTCGGCCAGCCGCTGTCCATTCGCAACAGCGACCCGCTGCTGCACAACGTGCGCTCCGAGGGCCAGATCAACCAGCCCTTCAACATGTCGACGCCGGTCGAGGGCATGAAGTTCGACCGCACCTTCGCGACCCGCGAGGTCATGGTCGACATCCGCTGCGATGTCCACGCCTGGATGCGCGCGTTTGTCGGTGTGCTCGAACATCCGTACTTCGGCACCACCGGCCAGGACGGCCGCGTCGCCCTCAACAACCTACCGCCCGGCACGTACACGATCGAGGCCTGGCACGAACAACTTGGCGTCAAGACGCAGCAGATCACGGTCGGCTCGAAAGAAATGAAAGATGTCAGTTTCACATTCGCACGCTGAAGACAGTCACATGGAGCAGGCGAAGGCGACGCCGTCGCGGGCGGCCGACTTTGTCACGCTGACCAAGCCGCGGCTGAACTTCCTGGTCCTGCTGACCACGGCCGCGGCCTACTCGCTCGGCGCGGGGCCCGGCGCCACGCTGGCGGCGTTCGCCCACACGCTGCTCGGCACGTTCCTGGTGGCCGGCGGTGCCTCGGCGCTAAACCAGGCCTGGGAGCGCGACACCGATCGGCTGATGCGGCGCACGCGCATGCGCCCGATCGCCGACTTGCGGATGCCGCCGTCGGCCGGCATCGTCTTCGGCCTGTCCCTGACGGTGCTCGGCGCCACCGAACTGGCGTACTTTCTCAACCCGCTCACCTCGGGGGTGGCGCTCTTCACCGCGGCCAGCTACGTGCTGTTCTACACGCCGCTCAAGACCCGCACCTCGCTCTCGACCATCGTCGGCGCGCTGCCCGGCGCGCTGCCGGCCGTGATCGGCTGGGCCGCCGCCACCAACACCCTCTCGATCGAGGGCTGGGTCCTGTTTGGGATCGTGTTCATGTGGCAGATGCCGCACTTTCTCGCCATCGCCTGGATGTATCGCGACGAATACGCCCGCGCCGGCATGCCGCTGCTGCCGGTGATCCAGCCCGACGGCCGCTCGACCGGACGCCAGGCCGTGATCTACACCGCGGCCCTGATTCCGCTCAGCATGATGCCGACCGGCGTTGGCCTGGCCTCGCCGTGGTACATGGTGGGCGCAATGACACTGGGAGCGATCCTGATGATGATGGCGCTCGAATTCTCGGCCAAGCGCACCCTCGCCACGGCCAGGCGTTTGTTTTTCGGATCGATCTTGTACCTGCCCATCCTCTGGGCGCTGCTCGTCTTCGACCACCGAGCCCACTTTTAAAGGAGATCAAGAGATCAGGAGCAACTTTGGGTTGTTGAAAAGCCATAATTAGCCTCCTTATCTCCTGAACTCCTGTCATGACCAGCTCGGCACTCGAAGTAACCGACCTCAAGCATCGCTACGGAGAGCGTGAGTCGCTGCGCGGACTCAGCTTCTCGGTGCCCCGCGGCGATCTGTTCGCGCTGCTCGGTCCCAACGGCGGCGGCAAAACCACGCTGTTCCGGATCATCAGCACGCTGATTGCACCCACGTCGGGCACGGTCGAAGTGTTCGGGACCGACGTCGTTCGCCAGCCCGCGGCCGCCCGCCGGCAGCTTGGCGTCGTGTTCCAATCCGCGGCCATCGACCCGTGGCTGACCGTGCTCGAGAACCTTCGTCACCACGGCTACCTGTATGGCCTGTCTGGGCCGGCCCTCGCGCGCGGCATCGAACGCGGCCTCGAACGCTTCGGCCTGACGCCCCGGGCCGGCGACCGCGTCGGCACGCTCAGCGGCGGCCTGCGCCGCCGCGTGGAACTGGCGAAGGCATTACTGCCGGAACCGCCGCTGCTGGTGCTCGACGAACCAAGCAGCGGCCTCGACCCGGCGGCGCGCCGCGACCTGCTGCAGGAGCTGCGCCGCCTGCGCGACGATGAGGGCACCACCATTGTGCTGACGACGCACCTGATCGAGGAGGCGGCGGTGGCCGACCGTGTCGGCATTCTTCATGAGGGCCAGCTGGTGGCCATCGGCGCGCCGGCAGACCTGGTCGCCAACCTCCCGGCCCGCGCGCCGACGCTGGACGACGTCTTCACCCATCACACGGGAACCGGCCTCTCGTCATGATCCTTGCGACATATTCGCTCTGGCGGCGCGACGTCCTGCGGTTCCTCCGCCAGCCGAGCCGCATTGTCGGCGCGTTGCTGACGCCGGTGATCTTCTGGTTCGTGATTGGATCGGGCCTCGGCACGTCGTTTCAATCGGCCACGGGCGAGGCCGGCTTTCTGCCGTACTACTTCCCGGGCTCGCTGGCGCTGATCGTTCTCTTCACGGCCCTGTTCTCGACCATCTCGATCATCGAGGATCGCCAGGAGGGCTTTCTGCAGGGCGTGCTGGCGTCGCCGGCGCCGCGCGCGTCGATCGTGTTGGGCAAGGCGCTCGGCAGCATGACACTGGCCCTCATCAACGGTGCGGTCTTCATGCTGCTGTTGCCGGTGTCCGGCCTGTCACCGGGCGCCGGCGATATCCTGGCGGCCATGGCGTCGGTCGCGCTGCTCGGACTGGCCCTGGGCGGACTGGGCATCATGATCGCGTGGCCGATGCGATCGACGCAGGGCTTTCACGGCATCATGAACGCGGTGCTGATGCCGATGTGGCTGCTGTCGGGGGCGTTGTTCCCCGCCACCGGCGCATCCGGCTGGGTGCAGGCGCTGATGCGCGTGAACCCGCTCACGCCCGCCGTCGAGATGCTCCGCGCGTTCCTGACCGGCGTGCCCGCTGCCAACCTGGCCTCTGCCGCCGGCACGGTGGCGGTGTTCGCCATCGTCACCCTGTCAATCAGCACCCTGCTTGTGAGCCGTCCATCCCAATGACCGTGACTGATCTTCCGGCGCTGAACGCGTCACTCAACGCCACCTCGTTCGTGCTGCTGACCACGGGCTGGTTCCTGATCAAGAGCGGCCGCCGGCAGGCGCACAAGTGGTGCATGATCGGCGCCCTGGCCGTGTCGGCCATGTTCCTGACCTCGTACGTGATCTATCACCTCAACGTCGGGTCGGTGCCCTTCAAGGGAACTGGGTGGATTCGCACGGTGTATTTCGCGGTGCTGATCCCACACATCATCCTGGCGGCGGCGATCGTGCCGATGGTACTGATCACGGTGTCGCGAGCGCTGTCGAGCCGCTTCGACCAGCACAAGCAGATCGCGCGGATCACCCTGCCCCTGTGGCTCTACGTGTCGGTCACGGGCGTGATCGTGTACCTGATGCTGTATCAGATGTAGCAGCCCATTTCCATCCACCCGACGAGCGCCGTAAGGCGCGAGCCCCAGGAGGCGGCGAGAGCCGCCGACCCCGGCCGTCAGAGCCTGGCGATGTCCTGCGGCCGGCTGAGGAGTTGGCCGGCGGGAAGAGCCGTCACCTGATGACCGAGCGAGTACGCCTCGCGGCCCGGATAGATCACGTAGCCACGTTGCAGTCCCAGGTCCTTCATGCAGGTCAGCACCCCGCGCGCGTCATCAATGGTTGGCGCCGAGTGCAGCTTGATCTCGAAGGGCACTTGCCGCCGGCCGTCATCCATCAGCAAGTCGACCTCCTGGCCAGTCGCCGTGCGCCAGAAGTAGGGCCGGTACGCCGGCCGCACCCGTTGGAACGCCGCAATCAGCTGGTCGATGACAAACGCCTCCCAGCTGAGTCCGCGGGCAGGATGCCCGTGAAGCGAAGCCCCCGTGTCGATACCGAGAAACGCATGCAACAGTCCGCTGTCTCGAAAGTAAATCTTGGGACTCTTGACGAGACGTTTCTTGATGTTGGCGAAGAATGGCGGCAACCTCCTGACGAGAAAGGTCTGCTCGAGCACGTCGACGTAGCGATTGACCGTGTGATAGCTGACGCCGAGCGAGGCGGCGAGCTGCGAGGCGTTCCACAGCCCGCCATTGCTGTGCGCGAGCATCGTCCATAATTGACGCATTCGGGCGGCCGAGACGTCGACACCCAGAGCCGGGAGATCGCGTTCGATGAACGCGCGGGTGTAGGCGTCGAGCCACTCGGCCCTGGCCCGGTCGCCGCGCGCGAGAAAGGCGCCGGGAAAGCCGCCGCGCAGCCACAGGTCGGACAAGCTTTCTTTGCGGCCGGCGCCCTGGACCTCGTCCCATCGGAAGGCCGGCAAGTCCAAAAAGGCCGTGCGGCCGGCGAGGGACTCGGCCACGCCGGTGACCAGCTGCGGCGACGCCGAGCCAAGCAACAGGAAGCGGCCATTCCGGGACCGTCGCTCGTCGATGGTGCTGCGCAGCACGGCGAACAGCTCGGGGACCCGCTGCGCCTCATCGAAGATGACGTGGTCGCCGAGCTGCGCGAGCCGGGCCTCGGGATCAGCCAGCAGTGGCGCGGCGTCGGACGGCCGCTCGAGGTCGACGTAGGTCCAGCCAGGCAGGGCGTGTCGGCTGAAGGTGGTCTTGCCGCACTGGCGCGGGCCGAGCATCGTCACCGCCGGCCAGCGGCGGACCAGCCCGTGCAGGGTCGCGGCGTAGCGCCGGTTTATCACCTGTGTATATTAGAACTGTCACTTCTAATTTACAAGCTTAGGCGCGGAGCCACGGCCAAAGCGCAGACCTGGGAACCAAACGCCGCGCCCCGGCGTCTCACACGGCAGATGTTTAACCGGCTGGCCCTGGCACTGGCCATTGCGTTCCTGGCCGAGCCCGCCCTGGCACAGTCGCCGTCCAGAACCGTCTCTGGGACCGTCGTTGATGCCGAATCGCGCGCTCCGATCTCGAACGCTCGCCTCTCACTGAATCAACTGCTTGCGACCACCGACGCGGCCGGGCGGTTCTCGCTGGCCGTGCCGGCGGGGCAAATTGCCTTACTGGTCGCAGCGACGGGTTATTTCCCCCTGGCGGCTGATCTGGACGTTCCCGAAAGCGGCCTGGCCGCCGTTGAGCTGGCGCTCGCGCCTGACACCGGCTTCGCCACCAGCGTCGCGGTAACCGCGACGCGGCCCGCGGCGGCGCCCGCGACCGAGGTCATTGCCCCGGTGGAAGTCCTGCGCACGCCGGGGGCGCTCGACAATGTCTATCGCACCCTCCAGACGCTGCCAGGTGTGGCGGCCACCGAGGAGTTCGGCAGCCGCATCGCGGTGCGTGGCGGGTCGCCCGATCAGAACCTCACCGTGATGGACGGTGTTGAGATTCACGACCCCTATCGGCTGTTCGGTCTCACCAGCGCGTTCAATCCCGAAACCATCGAACGCTTCGAGCTGTCCACCGGCGGCTTCAGCGCCCTCTACGGCGACCGGCTGTCGTCCCTGTTGATGGTGGAGAACCGCGAGGGGACGCGGGCCGAGACCCTCGCCGGCTCGGCGTCGCTCAGCATCACCGACGCCAACCTCGTGCTCGAAGGCCGGTTGCCGGGCCGGGCCACCGGTTCGTGGCTGGTGACCGGACGCCGCACCTACTACGACCTGGTGGCGTCACCGCTGACCGGCCAGGAGTTCCCCGCCTTTGCCGACCTGCAGGCCAAGGGCGTGTGGGAAGCCGCGCCCGGCCGCACGCTCACCGTGTTCGGCCTGCGCAGCCGCCAGGACGCCGCCATCGCGATTGATGAAGACGATGCGCGGGGCGAGTTCCAGGACGATACCGAGAACGACCTGGCGTGGGTAAGGTTCGACGCGTCGATCGGCACGCGCGGACAATCGCACACGGTGGCCGGGTACTCGGACACCCGGTCGACCTTCGGCGTGGATGCCAGCTTCGAGAACACCAGCCGGCGCTCGAACGCGCCGCCCGAGGACAGCTTCGACACCGCCAACGTCGCGTTCAATCGCGCGCTGTCGGTCAAGGACGTTTCGCTGCGACAGGAGTTCGCCTTCGCGCTCGGCTCGCACGTGCTCGCAACCGGCTTCGAGGCGCACCGCCTGTCAACCGCGCTGCGGTTCGAGATCGACGGCGATCGCAATCCGAGTGCGGCGAACGGCTCGAGCGTCCGGGGCGGCGCCGGGCTGCCCGACCTGCTCGACTCGTCGCAGCAATCGACGCGCGCGGGCGCGTGGATCCAGGATACGTTCCCGGTGGGCTCGCGCGGGTCGCTCCAGGCCGGACTGCGCTGGGACCGTCCGGGGGCCACCGGCGAAACGCTGTTCTCGCCGCGCCTGTCGGGCCTGCTGGGCGTCGGCGACGCGACCCGTCTGCGAGCGGCGGCCGGGCTCTACACGCAGAGCCCGGGGTACGAAAAGCTGGCGCAAAGCGACTACGTGCTCGACTTCTCCACCGACGCGCGGCTGCGGAGCGAGCGCTCCGCGCAGGTATCGGCCGGCGTCGAGCGCGATCTGCCCGGCCGCGTGACGCTCAAGGCCGAGGTCTACCACAAGCACTTCACCGACCTGTTGATCGGTCGGCTCGAAACCGACGAGGCGCGGCTCGCCCGCGTAGCGCGGTATGACTTCCCCATCAACCTGCGGTCCAACATCCCGGTTGATCCCCTGATCACCACGCTTCCGTCCAACGATGGCCGCGGCCGGTCGTACGGTTTCGATGTGTTCGTTTCACGCACGAGCCCGCCCGCCGGGGCGAGGGTCAGCGGCTGGGCGAGTTACACCTGGGGCCGAACCACGCGCGATGCTTATGGCCGTCGCTACGACTTCGAATACGACCGCCGGCACGCGTTCACCATGGTGGGGGCCTATCGGTTCACGCCGCGCTGGGAGCTCGCGTCGACGATCAGGATCGCCTCGGGTTTCCCGCGCACGGCGCCGCTCGGCGTACGGGTGGCCGCGGCCGAGGACACCGAAGATCGTGACAACGATGGTGTGACCGACGAGCTGCTCCCCGGTCGGGATGCGAGCGGGCGCCTGATCTACGAAGTGGACTTCGGCAACACCGTCAACATCAACGAGGCGCGCCTGCCGGTGTTTGCCCGCGTCGATTTGCGCGCCACGTGGCGTCCGAGGGGCGCCGCGGGCCGGTGGGAACTGTACGCGGAGATCATCAACCTGTTGAACCGCCAGAACGCCGGTGCGCTTGACGCCCGCCTCGAACACGATCCGAACGCCGACCAGCCGCGCATTGTCGAGGAAGCCGATCAGTCGATTCCCCTCTTGCCCACCGTGGGAATTCGCTTCCGGTTCTGAGCGATGTAGCCTCCGGCTTTAGCCGGAGTTCAGCGATAGAGGAGGTACTGCGCGCGCAACCGGCGCCAGCGCGCCTCGTCATCTCCCCAGCGCGCCGCGACCACCGCCGGGTCCTCGCCGCGCTTGACCCGCTCGAGGCTGTCGCGCGATCCGAGCAGCAGGTCGGTGTTCTCCAGTTGGTACTTCTCGCCAAACAACGCAAACAACGCGCCGGCAATCTCGAGTCCGACGCGCACCGGCCGTAGCGCTGATCGATTCGTGATCACCATGAACACGCCCTGGCAGGCCTGTCCGGCGTACTTGCTGGAGGCCGGCGTGAACGCGACCGGGTAGAAGCGCACGCCCGGCAGCTGGCGCGCGTTCAAGGCGGCCGCCAGGCGCGGGCCGTCGATCCACGGCGCACCGAACTGCTCGAAGGGTTGGTCGGTGCCGCGTCCCACCGACACGTTCGAGTACTCAATCGCGCCGATGCCGGGATAGAGCGCCGCCTGGTTGAGGTTGCGCATATTGGGCGACGGATTGATCCACGCCAGGCCGGTGTCGTCGAACCAGTAGTCGCGCCGCCAGTTCTCTGCCGGAATCACGGTGAGGTCGGCATTGATCTTCTTCTCGTCGTTGAACACCCGGGCCAGCTCGCCCAGCGTCAGGCCGTGACGGACCGGCATGGGGAAGTACGCAATGAACTCGCGGATCGGCTCGCTCTGGTTCGGCCCTTCGATCTGCCAGCCGTTCACCGGGTTCGGCCGGTCCAGCACCATCACGGCGATCTTGCGCTTCGCCGCCTCCTCCAGCACGTAGCCGGTCGTGGCGGGATAGGTGTAGAAACGGGCGCCGATATCCTGCAGGTCGATTACGAGCGTGTCGATGCCGGCCAGCATCGCGTCGGTCGGACGCCGCGTTTCGCCGTACAGCGAATGGATGGTCAGGCCCGTCTTCTGATCCTTCTCTGCAGGCACGTCGGCATCGAGCACGCCGCGGATGCCGTGCTCGGGCGCGAACAGCGACACCAACTGCACCCCGGGCGCGGCGTGCAGCAGGTCGATGGTGGACCGGCCGTCGCGCGCGACGCCGGTGTGGTTGGTGATCAGGCCGACGCGCTTGCCTTTGAGCTTCGCGAAACCATCGCGGGCGAGGACGTCGATGCCGTTCAGCACAGGAGTGGTCCCGCAAAATCCGGACCCCACAGAGGTCGCCGATGTGGTGTCCGGCTTTAGCCGGACCTCATTGGGTGTCAATGTAGCGTCCGCCTTTAGGCGGACCGTACCGCCGCCACTGAGCAAAGCCGCGGCAACCGTCGCGATGCGACTCCTCAAGACTCCGACATCGCCCACGCCGTCGGGATGAAGACGACTCGACAGGAAGATCACGTACGACTTCGACGCGGGATCGATCCAGAGGCTGGTACCGGTAAACCCGGTGTGCCCGAACGAGCCAATCGGAAACAGGTCGCCGCGATTCGACGAGAACGAGGTGTCGATGTCCCAGCCGAGGCCGCGCGTGCCGGCATTGGCCGGCATGGGCACCGGCGCAATCATCCGCGCGACGGTGGCAGCCGACAGCACGCGCACCCCGTCGAGTTCGCCGCCGTTGATCAACATGCGGGCAAACCGCTGCAGATCCCGCGCGGTGCCGAATAGCCCGGCGTGCCCGGCGACACCGCCCATGCGCCGCGCCGTGGGGTCGTGGACGACGCCGCGCAGCGGCGCCGCATCGGGACGCTTGCAAGGCCAGGCATCCTGTTCGGCGCACCGTTCGGTCGGGGCCATGCGTGGCAGCAACGCCGTCGCCGGGCGGAAGCCGGTGTCGCGCATCCCAAGCGGCGCGAAGACCGCGCGCTGCAGGTAGCCGTCCAGTGATTCGCCCGTGACACGGGCCACGATGTCGCCAAGCAGGAAGAAGTTGATGTCGCTGTACACAAACTGCGCGCCGGGCGGCATCGTCGGCACCTCGTCCACGGCCAGGGCAATCGCCGCGTCGTAGCCGGTCCACGGGTGCAGGTCGACGTCGGGACGTAGCCCCGACACGTGCGTCAGCAGGTGCCGGATGGTAATGCCGCCCTTGCCGTAGCGCTCGAACCCAGGCACGAACGCGGCCACCGGGTCGTTGAGCCGGAGCCGGCCCTGCTCAACCAGTGTCATCACGGCCGTGGTGGTGGCCACCACCTTGGTCAACGATGCCAGGTCGAAAATCGTATCCAGAGTCATCGGCTCGTGTGAAGGAACCGTGGCCCGGGCGCCAAAGGCCTTTTCGTACACGGTCTGGTCGCCACGCCCGACCAGGACCACGACGCCGGGGGCAGCTTTGGCGGTGATTCCGTCGGCCACCAATTCGTCGATTCGGGCCCATTCGACTCGGGGAAGCCCGGTCCGCTGACCGGCCTTTCCCTCGCTCAGGGCGTCGAACTGGACAGGGGTGGCCGCCACAACGGCCAGGGCGGCGAGATATAGCGTTCGACGCATGGGGCTAATATACTGATTCGGTTGTGGTTCCTTTAAGGGAGAAGCTAGAAATGCGTGACTTGAAGACAATCTTTTCGGCGGCGGCTCTGGTCGTGGCGCTCGTGGTCTCGGCCCTCCCGGCCGCCGCGCAGACGGGCCGGGTTGGCGGCACCATCAAGGACCCTCAGGGCCAGCCCCTAAAGGGCGCCACGGTTACGGCTGAGAATCCGGCGGCGTCGCCCTCGTCTTTCACGGCAACGACCGACGACAAGGGCCGCTACTCGATGATCGGCCTCAAGACCGGTACGTGGAAGGTGACGGCGGTGGCCCCGGGCTTCGCGGCTTCGTCGGGCAATGTGCCGATCCGTTCACTGGGCTCGCCCAATCCACCGGTCGACTTCGTGCTGGCTCCCGGTGCCGCCGGTCCGGCTGGCGCGCTGGCCGGGGTCAACACCAAGGAACTCCAAGGTGAACTGCAAGCCGCCATCGACCTCGCCAACGGCGGCCAGCATGACGCGGCCATCGCCGCCTACGAGGCCATTCTCGTCAAGACCCCGGCGCTGACGATGATCAACGGTCAGATCGCCCAGGTCAAGCGGCTGAAGAAGGACTTCGACGGCGCCATCGAGTCGTACCAGAAGGTGCTCGCGGCCGACCCGAACAACGACAAGTCGAAGATCGAGATCGGCATGACCTATCTCGAGAAGGGCGACTTCGCCAACGCCGAGAAGCACCTGCTCGAAGTCGCGACCTCAACCAGCGCGAACCGCGAGGTGTTCTACAACCTCGGCGAGGTGAAGTTCGCGAAGGGTGAGACCGACGAGGCCGTGACGTACTACCAGCGCGCCGTTGACATGGACGGCACCTGGGGCAAGCCGCTGTTCAAGATCGGCCTCGCCAAGCTGCAGAAGGCCGACATGGCCGGCGCGCTCGAGATCATGGAGAAGGTGATCGCCGTCGATCCCAACTCGCCTGAAGCGGCCCAGGCCAAGGGCCTGATTGCGCAGCTGAAGAAGGGGTAGAGGCTCGGGGGCATCCACCGTCGCTCGGTGCTGCGAGCTATGGTGGATTGCTCCGTGCACTGCTTGGCGGAGCAAAAAAAAGGGCCCTCATAAGGGCCCCGCGAGTCAGTGGCCTAGTCAGCCTGACTCAAACTTCCGCCTGTGCCCGGAGGCTGCGGCGGGACAAGGTATGACTTCCTGTGGGGGACGTCAAACTTTCACCCGGTATAAAGCAAGCGCCGTGCCGGGGCAACGGCGCCGCCGATCTGGCAAAAACAGGCCAAAAGTCGAAGGACGTCAGGCTAAGGGAACTGACGAATCCAACGGATTGAAAAACGGGACTCCAGCGCTCTGGATCACAGCGCCGAACGGATGGCCCAGAGATCGGGAAACACTGGCGTCATCAACGTAGTGACCAGGTACTGCGCTCCGGCCGATCCTCCGGTGCCGATCTTGGCGCCAATGGTCCGCTGCACCATCTTGACGTGGCGGTAACGCCATTCCTGGATGCCTTCGTCCAGATCCACCAGCCGCTCGCACATTTCGGCACGCATGGGGTCGCGGCGATACACCTCGATCAACGTTGCCTGCAGTTGTTCAGACGCCTCGACCTTCGCCGTGACGTCGCGCGCCAGCAGTGCCGCCGGTACCGCGTAGCCCTCGTGTGCCAGGTAACGCAAGAACGCGTCCCACAACGTGCCCTGTTCGAAGCGGCGCAACAGCGCGGCCCGCGCGCGGCTGCCGGCCGGAAAGCGATCCACCGCCGGGCGCGACTTCTGTCCCAGCACGAACTCGAGTTGCCTGAACTGATCCGACTGGAATCCGCTGGCCGCCTCGAGGCGCGTACGAAACGACTGGAACTCCAGCGGCGTCATGGTTTCGAGAATGTCGAGTTGCGCCACCATCACCTTGAGGATGGTCAGGATGCGCTTGAGCGAATGCTGCGCCCGGAACGGGTCGCGCGCGTCGAGTAGCGCCATCACGTGGTCGATCTCGTGCAGGACCTGTTTGAACCAGAGCTCGTAGACCTGGTGAATGACGATGAAGAGCATCTCGTCGTGCTCGGGCCCCGCGGAGCGTGGCCGCTGCAGGGCCAGCAACTCATCAACCGCGAGGTAGTTGCCATAGGTCACAGCTTCATCAGGCATGTCGACAGCTTACGGCAGTTCCGGTCGGGAGGGCACTGCGGGTCAGGAGGGTGACGCGTGTCGGGAGGGCATCGCGTGTCGGGAGGGCACTACACGTCGGGAATGAAATCACGCAGATCAGATCTGCGTCATTGGTTTCATCTGCGGCCCTGGTTTGTTTGTGTCATGGGCGGGAAAGAAAAAAGGCGGGAGGGCGCCGGCGTAGCGCCCTCCCGCCAAGACGACTCCCCCACAGGAGTCGAGTTCGTTAGCGTCCTACCAGAGGAAGCGGAGACCCAATCGGGCGGTTCGCGGCGCCAGAATCGCCGCGGGCCGCAGGTAGTTCGACCCCGTCGAGCGGGTGATGGCCTCTGAGGCGGCGCTGTTGGTGATGTTGAAGAAGTCAACAAACAGCCGCGCCCGCGTCCGCGCGCCGAAGTTCACGGTCTTCTCGCCGCGCACGTCGAACACCCAGATGTTGTCCTCGCGGTTGGCGTTGGCGGGCTCAGCGTAGATCGTACCGCTGTAGATCAAGCCGTTGGCCGACGCGGCCGAGGCCGGGACCGAGATCGTGCGGGCGAAGTTGGAGCCGGACTGGTGCCGCAGGACCGGCGACACACGAATGCCCCACATCGCGTCGTAGCTGCCCGACGCCTTCAGGTTCCAGGTCGTCCGCTCTTCATCGAACGGCTCATTCGGGTTGTTCGGAAAGCCCTCCGGGAAGTCATTCAGCCACGTGAAGCCGCCACCGATCGACGCCGACCACCGGTTGCTGTACCGGCGGTTCAGCTGCGCCTCCACCGTCTTGTAGCGCGAAAAGCTCTCCACGTTCTGGATGACCGCGTTGACGGGGAAGTTGGCCGACTGCGATGCCGGCAGGCCGAGCAGCGTCAACGTGCGGTCGTCGCCCGTACCACGCGTGCCGTCGACGCCGATGTCGACAAACGTAAAGGGCACGGTATAGGCACTGATCGGCCGGCCCGGACGGTACGTCGCCCAGAGGTCATCCTCCGTCTTGTAGACGAAGCCGACGCGAGCACCCATGGTGTCGGTCAGCTGCTGTTCGAAGAACGTACCGAATTCGTGCGTGAAGGGCTGCTTGATGCCCGGGTCAATGCTGACGGCGCCGGCCAGGGCAGACGCCAGGAGATTGCCCTGTTCGCCCATCTGGAAGCGGCGGTCGCCGTTCGCATCGTTCCAACCGTAGGTGGCCGACTTGGCAGCCTGATTGGCGTTGGACGAGCCGGCGAGGCCCGGGCCCGGGTTGTGCCAGTAGAGCCCGTAGTTGGCTTTGATCACGGACCGGCCGTCGCCCGACAGGTCGTACACGACGCCGACGCGCGGAGCAAACGACGACCACGTGAAGTATTCCCTTTCAGCGAAGGTCTGGGCGGCAATCGTGACCGGGCCGTTGGTGCCCCCCAGCTGCTGCTGCTCGGGCGTGGTCCCGGTGTAGCGGTCGTAGCGGACGCCCGCGTTCACGGTGGTCTTACCGACCGACCACGTGTCGTTGACAAACAGGCCAAGCACGCCGAGCTTGGCGATCGACATCAAGTCCTTGCGCGCGCCCATGCTGCCAACCGGACCGGAGGCCGTCGGGAACCCGAAGACGACCTGGTTCGAGACACCGTTGGTGTAGATCAGGTCGCGATTGCCGCCGAGGAACTGTTCATAGCCCTCCCACTGCGTCTCGTCAAAGAACTCAAGGCCGGCCTTGAGCGTGTGGCTGCCCGAGCCGCTGTCCAGGAAGTAGGTGGAGGCGAGCGTCAGCTGCTTGCGATCCCGGTCCGTCTGCCAGCGACGACCGGTGCCGTCGATGGTCTGCAGGCCGCTATCGCGGAAGCTGAAGTCCTGCGTGCCGTTGCCAAGCAGCGGGAAGTAATAGCCGAAGTCGCCGGCGCGGGCCTCGAGGTACAGTTTGTCGCTGACCGTGGAGTTCCACTCGCCTTTGTACACCCAGCTGCCCGAATCCTGGCGCCACGTTTGATCGGGTGATTCGTACACGTAGGTGGCGAACGGCGTGCGGAAGGGCTGAATCTTTTGACCGTACTGGTAGTAGCCGATGACCTTGTTCTTCTGATTCACCTGCCACGTGCCCTTGACCACCGGATTCCAGAGCGTGGTATCAAAGGTCTGGTCGAACCGGAACTGCGGCTGGGCGACGGAGTTGAACTGGGTCCGGTAGGTTCCGAAGTACCAAACCTTGTCCTTGACGATCGGTCCGCCGACGTTGATCGCCGCATCGTAGTAGCGGTCGATCTCGTTCGAGTGCGGGCGAATGCCGCGGGCAATCACCGACTCCGGGATATTCGAACCCTGCAGCGAGTTGTTGTACCAGTCGACGTAGCCTTCGCCCGAGAACTGGTTGCCGCCGGACTTCGCGATGAACTGGCTCTGCACACCGGGGTTGGGCATTTCGGCCGACTGGCCCGAGGTGCCGAGGAACACTTCTTCGAGCGACGAGTAGTCGAAGTAGAAGCCCGCGCCGCCCGTTCCCTCGGTGGTGTTGATACCTTCAATCAGCACGCGAACCTGGCCGGAAAAGCCATAGGCGGTGTAACCGGTCTGCGTGCCGGCACGGTTGCCGCCGACGTCGATACGACCCATCTGCACGGACGGTGTCACCGCCAGCAGCGACCACATGTCGCGGCCGTTCGGCAACGACTGCAACTGGTCCAGCTTGAACGCCTGAACCGTCCTGGTCGCGGTGGTGTCGATGACCGGTGACTGGCCACTGACCGTGACCGTCTCCTGCAAGGTCGCCAGGGCCAGTTCCACATTCACGTTCGCCGTGAATCCCAACGAAATCTGGATGCCCTCACGCCGCAGGGTGTTGAATCCCGCCAGCTCAAACGCCAGCGTGTAGCTGCCCGGCGGCACGGCGGGGAAACGATAGTTGCCGTTCTCCGACGACACGGCCGTCTGCACACCGGGCATGGACGGACTGGTCGCCGTCACCGTAACGCCCGGCAGAACCGCGCCCTGCGAGTCGCTAACGCGGCCCTGGATGGTGCCCGTGCTGCTGGCACCGCCGCCCTGCGCGAAGACTGATGTGCTGATCGACAACGCCATCAGCAGGGCGAAAACGCCCGTAGTCCAACGCCTCATAAGTTCTCTCCTCCTCAAATCAGTGGGGGTTGGCCTCGCGGCCGTCCCAAAACGAAAGCATTCCAACAAACAACACGACCGGCCACACAAGACGGCTGACAGGCAGAGCCTGCCGACCGTCCAATGTAACCAGAGGTAACGGGAACAATACAGGGAGCGTGGGACGAATTGCAACTTTTAAGGGTTGAACGATCGTTTAGTAGTGACGGGTGATTCGTCAGTTGACGAAGCGCGTGATGAGCAGGCCCGTGAAGATTGCGCCCGCACCGGCCACCTGGTTCGCCGAGATCGGCTCCGAAAGCCACACCGCGGCCACGACCATGGCGACGACCGGCGTCAGGTAGCTGTAAACGGACGTGCGGGAGCCGCCCAGCTTCTTCAGGCCGGTGTACCAGATGTAATAGGAAAGGTTCAGTGCCAGCAGCGCCGACCCCACCATCAGGCCCCAGCTCTGCGCCGAGATCGACGACCAGTCAACCCGCAGCAGCACGGGAATCATCATCACCACGTAAAGCGCGGCGCCGATCGAGAACGTCAGCCCAATCACCGTGAGCGCCGAGTGCCGCTTGAGGATCGGCTGCGACGCCACCGAGTACACCGCCCAGCACAACACGGCGGCGATCATCAGCGCGTCGCCGTACAGCGTTTGCGACGACAGCTCCGCGCCACGGCCGACCACCAGGTACAGGCCGCCAAGCGCGAGGAACACGCCAACCCAGCGCACCGGCTTGATGCGCTCGTGCCCCGCCCACGCCGACAAGAGCGCAATCACGATCGGCGAGCAGCCGACAATCAGCGAGCCGTTGGCGACGCTGGTGCGGCGCACACCGCCCACGAAGCACAGCTGATAGAGGAAGGTGCCGACCGCACCGAGGAACAGCAGCTGCAGCCAGTCGGCGCGCGTCAGCGGCGCCTGCTGCCGCTCGCTGTCGCGATGCCACCAGAGCACGCCCAGGAACACGGCGCTGCCAATCAGCAGCCGCATGGCATTGAACGGGATCTCGGGAAAGTCGCGCAGCGCCACCTTGACGACCGAGAAGTTGCTGCCCCAGATGAGCACCATCAGCAGCAGCGCGGCGTCGAGGAGGGTCAGGGCCAACGGGGGAATTGTATCCGCGCCAAAACGAAAACGGGGGCAGCGCCGTGAGGCGCGCCCCCGTCAGAACACTTCAAGCTCGTAAACCTGAGCCGCGTCCTCAGCCGCCGAAGGGCTTGAGGAAAAACAGGATCAGCGAGATGAGGAGCACGTAAATGACCAGCGACTCGATCAGCACGAGACCGAGAATCAGCGAGCCGCGGATTTCGCCGGCGGCGCCGGGGTTGCGCGCAATGGCCTCAGCGGCCGAGGCGACCGCCTTGCCCTGGCCGAGCGCAGCGCCGAACGCGGCGATGGCCAGCGCGAAACCGGCGGTGATGATCGACCACTGGACCAACCCGGAATTCGCCGCATTCGCAGCGGCCTCCTGGGCATAGACCGGTGAGGCCAGACCGAGGACCACGAACCCGAACATCAACGACAGCACAAACCGACTTGTTCTCACGGAAAACGCCTCCATCTCAGACTTCTCACCGCTTCTACGGCAACGGCGACGCCTAGCGACGTCACACCTACCAGCATGGCCACCGGGTCGAGCTGCAAACGCACCATCATACCGTAGGCTGCGAAAGCCAGCATAGCATGCCTTGTGAAAAACTTCACTAAGTGGAAACGTGCCGGTTTTCGACCGGTTTCGCCGCCAGGTCGAACACCCACGAAGGCCTCGATACTCCCCCGGATGGCCCAGAACGACAGCCCAATCAGCAACCCGCCTCCAAGCACCCCGAAGGGCACCGCGGCACTGCGGAACCACAGCGCCGCGACCAGTGCAAACAGGGCGCACACAAGCGCAGTGTCACGGGCGATGCGCCCGATCATGACGGAAGGGAACCTCTTGTCGGGACGGCACGGCTTAACGGGATCGCACCTCCCGACGGGAAATGCCTTCCCGACAAGAGATTCCCTCCCGACAAGAAGTGCCCTCCCGTCACGGCTTTCGGTTAGCGAGCTGCATCACACGATAGACGTTCAAGATGCCGGCGGCGAGCCCCAGGAAGAATCCCAGAAAGGACAACCAGGGCGTGGTTCCCAGCCAGCCATCCAGCCAGTAACCGCCACCGAAGCCGAGCACCAACGCGAACACGAACGACATCCCGATCGTGCTCAGTTGACCGATGAGCTGCCAGGTGGACGGGGACGTGGGCGCCATAGGTCTAGTGTAAGCTGCAGTTAGCTGCCCGATGCGCCTCGGCTGCAGTGCGGTGAGGATCTCATGAGTCGACATCCGATCGTTCGTCTCGCAGCCGGGGGCGCCGTCGCCCTCTTCATTTCCGTGGCCGTGCTCGCCCAGTCGGCGGAGCGCGTGCTCTACGTCAGCGTGTGGGACGAGAAGTCCCGCGCCCCCATCACCGGCCTCGGCACCGACGCGTTCGCCGTCCGCGAAGATGGGCTGGCCCGCGAAGTGCTGCGCGTCACGCCCGCGACCTCGCCAATGTCGATTGCAATCGTCGTCGACAACTCGCAGGCCGCCACACCCACCATTGCCGACCTGCGCAAGGCCCTGTCGGCCTTCGTCAAGTCGATCGACGGCATCGGACCGGTCGCCCTCGTCAGCGTCGCTGACCGGCCGACAATCCTGCGCGACTACACCACCGATCAGACGCAGCTCCAGGATGCCGTGGGCCGCGTCTTCGCGATGCCCGGTTCGGGCGCCACCCTGCTCGACGCCGTCGTCGAGGTGAGCAAGGGCCTGGCCAAGCGCGAGACCGATCGCGCGGCGATGGTGATCGTCACCGGCGAGAATCGCGAGTTCAGCAACCGGCACTACCGCGATGTGCTCGAAGAGCTCGCCAAGGGCGGCGCGATGATGCATGCGCTGGTGCTCAGCGGACCCGGCAGCACGGCGCTCAATGACGAGGCGCGCAATCGCGCGTCGGTGCTCGACCTCGGCCCCAAGGCCAGCGGCGGCACGCGCGAGGACATCCTGACCAGCCAGGCGTTCGAAGTGAAGCTGCAGGAACTGGCGGCCATTCTCAAGAGCCAGCACCGCGTGGTCTACGCCCGTCCGCAAACGCTGATTCCGCCCGAGAAGGTCGAGGTCTCGGCGACCAAGCCGGGCCAGGTCGCCAGCGGGGCGCCGGCCCGAGGGCAGGCCACCCGGTAAGCCATGCGCACTGCGCTCCGCGTTGCCGTTGTCTGTGCGGTCGGGTTCACCGCCCCATCCGCCTACGCTCGCGAGGACTCGGGCGAGCTTCGGCGAGACCTAGACGAAGCGGCCTACGGCCGCGAAGTCGGGCCCGCCCAACAGGACAAGAACCAGGTCTTCCGCGCCGGCGTCGAGATGGTGTCGCTCAACGTCACCGTCGTCGACAGCCAGGGGCGCTATGTCACCGATCTCGAGCAGGACGCCTTCAGTGTGTTCGAGGACGGCGCCAAGCAGGACTTGTCGTACTTCAACCGCACCAACCTGCCGATTGCCCTCTCGTTGCTGATCGATTCGAGCGCGAGCATGGAACAGCGGATGGAGCATGCGCAGGAGGCCGCGATCGGCTTCGCCCGGAAGATCCGGCCGCAAGACCTCGCCCAGGTCATCGACTTCGACAGCCGGGTCGAGATTCGCCAGACGTTTTCAAACAAGCTCGACGAGCTCGAGCGCGCCATTCGCAACACCTCGCCGGGCGGCTCGACCGCGCTGCACAACGCCGTCTACATCTCGCTGAAGGAACTGGCCAAGATCAAGGCGAAGAACACGGACGAGGTGCGGCGCCAGGCCATTGTCGTGCTGTCAGACGGCGAAGACACCTCGAGCCTGGTCAGCTTTGAGGAAGTGCTGGAGCTGGCGAAGCGGTCCGAGACGGCGATCTACACCATTGGTCTGCAGCCGAGGGAAACCACGGCGTTGCGCGGGTTCCGCGAAGCCGAGTTCGTGTTGCGCCAGCTGGCGCAGGAAACCGGCGGGCGGGCGTTTTTTGCACAGAGAGTCGAAGACCTGAAGGACGTCTACGGCCAGATTGCCGACGAGTTGTCGAGCCAGTACTCAATGGGCTATTCGTCGCGCAACCCGCGGCGCGACGGCGCCTTCCGCCGCCTGGTCGTCCAGATCAGCCGGCCCAACGTCACCGCCCGCACCAAGCGCGGTTACTACGGTCCCACGTCAGACTAGGCCTGGGACTCGAGGCTTGGGGCGTGAGATGCCCAAGTCCCAAGTCCCAAGCCTGCTACTATCACCCCGTGCGATCCATCGTCTACCTGATTGGCGCCGGCCCGGGCGCGCCTGATCTGATCACGCTGCGCGGCTTTCACTGCCTGCAGCAGGCCAGCGTGGTGATCTACGACCACCGTGTCCACGCCGACGTGCTGCAGTACGCGCCCGCCCAGGCCGAACGAATCGACGTGGGCGGCGCCGCGCCCGATGCCAGCGCGCAGGATGCCATCTGCTATCTGATCGCCGAAAAGGCGCGCGAGGGCAAAGTCGTAGCCCGTCTCAAGCGCGGCGACTCGTTCCTGTTCGACCACGGTGGTGAAGAGGCGCTGTTTCTGCACGAGCAGGGCATCCCCTTCGAGGTCGTGCCTGGCGTTCCATCCGCGATTGGCGCCTCGGCGTATGCGGGCATTCCCATCACCTATCCCGGCGGCGGCGATACCGTCACCTTCGTGCGCGGCTTCGACGACGACGGCCGCGAGCGGACGCGGCTTGACTGGGACCACCTCGCCGGCCTCGGCGGCACCATGGTCTGCAACGCCGGCCCGAAGCAGCTGCCGAAGATGATCGAGGCGCTCGTCGCGCACGGCCGTCCCGCCGACGAGTCGGCGGCCATCATCGTCAATGGCACCCTGCCGTCGCAGCGCACCATTACCGGCACGCTGGCCGAGCTCGCCAAGGCGGTTGAGGAGAATCCGGTCGGGGCGGCCATCCTGATCGTCGGACGCGTCGTCAACTTCCGCGAACACCTGCGCTGGTTCGATTCACGGCCGCTGTTCGGGCGCCGCGCCCTCGTCATGCACTCGAAGGAGCAGCCCGACGATGTGGCGGCGCTGCTCGAACAGCAGGGCGCCGCCGTGTTGCTCGATACGGACGCCGGCATCGACGTGTACCGCCAGCTACTCGATCGGAAGGTCGACGTCGTCACGTTCACGAGCGCCTCGGCGGTGCTGGGGTTCCTGGCCAGCGTGGGCGCCGACCAGGCGTCGGATCTGCTCGCCCACACGGTGGTGGCGACACTGGGACCCGCGGCGGCGGACGCCGTGACCCGGGCCAATGTGACGCCGGCGATTCAGTTGCCGGGTGGTTCGCTTACGGCATTCGCCGACGCGATTGCAGCGCACTTCGCACCTAAGGCACCCTAGCTCTTTAACGCCAGGGCATCAGGTTTTCGATCCACGTGATGCGCGTGAGGTCGTTGTAGATCACCGTCACCATCAGCGTCATCAGCAGGACGAAGCCCACGAACAGCATCTTCTCCTTCACCTGAAGGCTGAAGTCGCGGCGCGAGATCGTCTCGATGCCCATGATGAAGATGTGGCCGCCGTCGAGAATCGGGATTGGCAGCAGGTTGAGCAGGCCGAGGTTCAGGCTGATGCCGGCCATCAGCATGAGCAGTGAAATCCAGCCCTGCTGCGCGGACTCACCCGACAGTTGGGCAATGCCGACCGGCCCCATCAGCTGCTTGGGCGACGCTTCACCGGTGACCAGGTCGCGCAGCGTGGCCAGGATCTGGCCGGCCATCTCCCAGTTGCGCTCGAAGCTGAGGCCAATGGCTTCGATCGGGGTCGGCGTGAACGGAACCGTCGCGTTGCTCATGAACATGCCGATGCGCGGCGAGTCGCCTTCCATCCGCGGCGTCACGCTGATCGTCTGCTCGACGCCGTCGCGCCGGAGCCGGAACTCGACCGGCTCCCCCTTCTTGACGGTGATCGCCTCGATCACCATCGAGCTGAACACCATGCGCCGGTCATCGACGGCGAGGATCAGGTCGCCGGGCTTGAAGCCGGCCGCTTCAGCCGGTGAGCCCGCCTGCAGCGACTGGACGCTGGGGTTCACGTCTGGCAGCACGCCGATGGTGCCGACCTCGAACCGCGCGTTGCCGCGCGTCCGCAATTCGGTGAGATCGGGAGTGATCGTGAGCCGCTCTTCGCGGCCGTCCCGAATCACGACCGCTTCGATTTCGCGTTCCGGGCGAGCCGCGACCGCCATGTCGAGGTGTTCCCAGGTGCGAACGTCGGCGGAGCCCATCTTGATGATCGTGTCGCCGGGACGGATGCCCGCCCGGTCGGCCGGCGAACCTTCCTGCACCGCGCCGACGACGGCCGGCCGGTCGAGGTACGCCAGCACGTCGGCCCCCTGCATCAGGACAATGGCCAGCAGGACGACGGCCAGAATCAGGTTCATCGCCGGGCCGGCGATCAGGATCTGGAAGCGCTGCCACTTCGACTTCGACATGAACTCGTCGTCCGCGCCGGTCTTCGGATCGTCCGGGTTCTCCCCGGCCATCTTTACGTAGCCGCCGAGCGGGATGATGCTGATGCAGTACTCGGTATCGCCCCGCTGGAACTTGAGGATCTTCGGGCCAAAGCCGAGCGAGAACGTCAGGACCTTTACGCCGTTGTAGCGGGCAAGCAGGAAATGACCCAGCTCGTGTATGAACACGAGCACACCGAGCACGAACAGGAACGCCAATAACGTCGTCATTGCAAACTCGATTCTAACTCTCGCGCCGTTTCCGCGGCATGTTGCCGGGCCCAGGCGTCGACCCGCCGGACCTCGGCCAGTGTGGCAGCGGCCTCGGGAGTGTGGGCATTCATCGCTTGTTCGATCACCACCGGAATGCTGGTGAACGCCAGGCGGCCCTCTAAGAAGGACGATACGGCGACCTCGTTGGCCGCGTTCAACACGATCGGCAGGCTCCGCTCGGCCTCGAGAGCTCGGTAAGCCAGCCGCAAGCAAGGAAAGTCGTCCCAGCGAGGTTCCTGAAACTCCAGCGGCCCCACGGCGGTGAGGTCCAGGAACGGCACCGGCGCGTCCCAACGCTCCGGGTAAGCAAAGGCATACTGGATGGGCAGCCGCATGTCGGTGATGCCCATCTGCGCGATGATCGAGCCGTCCTTCAGCTCGACCATGGAGTGGACGATCGACTGCGGATGCACGACCACGCCGATCTGCGCCGCGGGGGCGCCGAACAGCCAGTGCGCCTCGATCACCTCGAGACCCTTGTTCATCAGCGTGGCCGAGTCGATGGTGATCTTCTGGCCCATCTGCCACGTGGGATGCTTCAGGGCGTCGGCCGCCGTGACGGTGGCCAGCGCCTCGCGCGAGCGGCCGCGGAACGGGCCGCCCGACGCCGTAAGAATGAGCCGGCGGAACGCCCCGGCTTCGCGGCCGTGCAGGCACTGATGAATCGCGTTGTGCTCGCTATCAACCGGCAACACCGACACGCCCTTGCGCCGCGCCGCGTCCATGACGATCCCGCCGGCCATGACCAGCACTTCCTTGTTAGCCAGGGCAATCGTCTTCCCCGCTTCGATCGCGGCCAGCACGGCGTCGAGCGCGGCCGTGCCAGACGAGGCACACAACACGACATCCACGTCGGGATGCGTTGCCAGCTCGATCAGGCCGTCGTTGCCGACGCCGCAGATCTCGGCAGGCGATCCGCCGAGCACGGCGCGCAGCTTGTCCATGGCGGCGCCGCTGGCCATGCCCACGGCGCGCGGACGGAACTCGAGCACCTGCTTCGCCATGAGGGCGACGTTAGTGGCGGCCGCGATGCCGACGACCTCGATGCGATCGGCATGCGTGCGCGCCACGTCCAACGCGCTAGTGCCGATCGATCCCGTTGAGCCGAGTATGGCGACGCGCGTCATGCGTTTAAAGGCAGCCGCAGATTCCACAGATTTCGCAGATGCACACTCGACCCGACGGCCGGGCATTGCCCGGCGTATGCGGCAGTGGTCAGGTCGCGATCGAAAGACCCTCGGTATGGCTGGGGCTCTTTCGATCGCGACCTGATCACTGCCGCGCCCGACCGCAGGTCGGGCCGGGTCGAGTCGGCACCGAAATGCGTTCGACGCGCGGGCAGGCATTGAATCTGTGTAATCGGCGTAATCTGTGGCCGCATTTTGATCACAGCGTACGCAGGAAGAAGTAAAACACCGGCGCGGCGAAGAGCAGGGCGTCGATACGATCCAGGATGCCGCCGTGGCCGGGGATCAGCGTGCCGCTGTCCTTGATGTTGGCGGCGCGCTTCAGCATCGACTCGAACAGGTCGCCGATGATGCCGGCAATCACGACGCCCACGCCGAGGGCCGCCAGCCACCACGCCGGGGCGATCGGCAGCCAGTACGAGCCCGCCACCGCCAGAAAGATCGGCGCGACGATGAAGCCGCCAATAGCGCCCTCGCGTGTCTTTTTCGGGCTGCGTAGCGGCGCCAGCGGCGTGCGGCCGAAGGTGCGGCCCGCGTAGTACTGTGCCGTGTCGCTCACCGCGACCGTGGCAATCAACAGCAGCACGGCTTCGCGTCCCGCAATGGCGTGGACTCCGACCAGCGAGCCGAGCGGCAGGCCGAGGTAGATGGGCGCCAGCACCGCGGCAGTCGTGTCGGCGAGCAGCGGCGTCCCGACGCGATCCGACACCAGCACATTGAAGGCGACCAGCAGCAGCGAAGCCGCGAGCACCGATTCGATGTCGACCCACTGGAACGGCACCATCGCACAGGCCAGCAACGTGGCGAGTAGCGCCGTCCAGAACGGCACCTTCGCGCCAATCGCATCGACGATCTTCTCGTATTCCGTGAAGGCCAGCGCCGCCACGGCCAGGGCCACGCCCAGCAAGACGATTGAGCTCGAGAACCAGATCAGCGCCAGGGCCACGGCGCCGAGGACGACACCGCTCAGGACACGGGTCATGCCGGGACTACTTCACTCCTGCAGCAACCGGCGGCGCAATGCCGCCGAAGCGGCGGTCGCGCTTCTGGTAGGCCAGCACGCCTTCGAGCAGGTGCCGGCAGCGGAAGTCGGGCCACAGCGTGTCGGTGACCCAGATTTCGGCGTAGGCAATCTGCCACAGCAGGAAATTGCTCACGCGCATCTCGCCGCTCGTGCGAATCAGCAGATCGGGATCGGGCTGGCCCGCCGTGTAGAGGAAACTCGCGAAGCGGTCCTCGTCGAGGTCCTGTGGGCCGAGACCCGAGGCCATGGCGCGCCGCGCGGCGTCGACGATCTCGGTGCGGCCGCCGTAGTTGAGCGCGATGTTGAACAGCATGCCGGTGTTGGTCGAGGTCTTCGCCTCGGCGGCGTACAGCTCTTCGAGCACGTCGGGCGCCAGCGCCTCGGTGCGGCCGATCACCTTGAAGCGGATGTTGTTGCGCAGCAGCGTCGACAACTCGAGCCGCAGGTAGCGCTTGAGCAGCATCATCAGGGTGCTGACCTCGGAGGCCGGCCGCTTCCAGTTCTCGACCGAGAACGCGTAGAGCGTCAGGACGTCGAGGCCCAGGCGGGCCGAGGTTTCGACGACGTCTCGGACCGAGTCGATGCCGGCACGGTGGCCTTCCACCCGCGGCAGGTGTCGCTGGCCAGCCCAGCGGCCGTTGCCGTCCATGATGATCGCGACGTGCCGCGGCAGGCGGTCCATCTCGACTTGGCGGGCCAGGGCCTCTTCAGCCCCGCCTTGCGGTATCCACTCCAACAATTGATCCAGGCTCATGGAGTCGGTCTTCGATAGTACAACGAAAACGCCGGCTCGGACGTGGTCCGAACCGGCGCTTGAGCTTGGTGCCAGAAGGTTGCCAGGAGGGCAGCACTTTAGTGCTGCCCCTGCCGCCCCTGTCTATTTACATCCCCGGCCAGGGTGGCACGCCCGACTTCGGAATCGCGCCTTCACCCTTGAGCGTGAACTTCTGCAGGCGCTTGCCGGTGTAGGTTTCGGTCGTGTAGATGTTGCCCTTCGAGTCGGTGGCAATGCTGTGCACGCCCAGGAACATGCCGGGCTGGCGGCCACCGTAGCCGAAGTTATAGAGCTCTTCCATCGACTGACGGTCGAACACGCGCACGTGCTCGTTCACGCCGTCAGCCATGTAGAGGTACTTCTGGGCGGGGTCCTTCGAGAAGGCCACGTCCCACACCGAGCCGTCGGCGCGGGTTTCCTTCGCCACGAACACTTCCTTCACGAACTTGCCTTCCCGCGTGAAGATCTGGAGGCGGTCGTTGGGACGGTCGCAGACATACACAAAGCCGTCGTTTGACATCTCGGCACAGTGCACCGGGGTGCGGAACTGCTTGGCCACCGGCGCGGCCGGGTCATACGGGCCAAGCGGCGCGTCATCGGGCGGCTCGCCGTAGGCGCCCCAGAACCGCTTGATCTTGCCGCTGTCGAGGTCGATCACCGCGACGCGCTTGTTGAAGTAGCCGTCGGCCACGTAGCCTTCGTTCGCCTTGGGATCGATGAAGATCTTAGCGACCCGGCCGAAGTTGTTCATGTCCATGCTGTTGGGCACGAACGTCGGCTTCGCGCCGGCCGCGCCTTCCTTCAGGCGGGCGTTCTTCTTGCCGTACTGCGCCACGAACTTGCCGTCGCGCGTGAACTTCAGGATGTGCGCGTCGGGACCGCCGTTGCCGCCGATCCACACGAAGCCCTTGTGGTCCACGACGATGCCGTGGTTGCTCTCGGGCCAGTCGTACGAATTATCCTTGGGCTGACCGCCCCAGCTGCCGACCAGGTTGCCGGCCGCGTCGAACTCGAGCACCGGCGGGGCCGGGTTGCAGCACTCGCCGACCCGCGGCGCGCCTTCCTTGACCACGGCGAGTTCCGTGCGATCGAGATTGCCCGGATCGTTGCCGCGGTGAATCACCCACACATGGTCATCGGCTGACACGCCAAGACCGATGGTCATGCCCATGACCCAGTTGTTGGGCATGGCCTTCGGCCAGAACGGATCGACTTCGAACCTCGGGGCCTGCTTGGCCTGGGCGGATGTGTTCTCGAGCAGGGCCTGGCCCGCACCGAGTGCGAGCAGAATCGCGACAAACGCCGCGCCGACATAAAGCTTGCTGTTTCTCTTAACCCGGTCCATCGTGGCTCCCCTCTCAAGAAGTGCCTGTCTTTGCGGGCGCCAGTATACTTGGGACCGATTACCGTGTCGAGCGCAACCAATCCCAGCAACTCATTGACTCGATTGGCCGTCGTGGCCCTGCTCCTGGTCTTGCTGGCGCCCCGCGCCGGCGCTCACGATGTGCCCAACGAGGTCACCGTGTTCGGCTTCGTCCGGCCCCAGGCCCAGACCCTGACCCTGTTGTTGCGGGTGCCCCTGAAGTCGCTCCGGGACTTGGACATCCCCACCTACACGAACGGCTTTCTGGACTTCAGCCGGGTCGATCGGGCCCTGACCGACGCCACCAACCTGTGGATTCGCGACTACGTCGAGATCTACGAGAACGGCCAGCGCCTGGCGTCGCCCGGGATCAGGGCGCTGCGGGTGTCGCTGCCCGGAGACCGATCGTTCGACGCCTACGACACCGCGCTCGAAAACATCCTGACCGGCCCTCGCCTCGGCCAGGAGACCCAGATCTACTGGGAGCAGGGCATGCTCGACGTCGCGCTCGACTACGCGATCGGCTCCGAGCAGTCGGACTTTGCCGTGCGCCCCGGGTTGTCGCGGCTGGGACTCCAGGTCAACGTCGTGCTCCGCTTCCAGCAACCCGGCAAGCCCGAGCGCGCGTTCGACATCCACGCCGACACCGGCATCGTCCACCTCGATCCGCGCTGGCACCAGGCGTTCTACCTGTTCGCCCGGGAGGGGTTCTTCCATATCCTCGACGGCACCGATCACCTGCTGTTCCTGTTGTGCCTGGTGATTCCGTTCCGCCATCTGCGCGGACTGGTGATTGTCGTCACGTCGTTCACGATCGCGCATTCCGTGACGCTGATCGCGTCGGCCTACGGCATGGCGCCCGATGGGCTGTGGTTTGCGCCGCTCATTGAAACGCTGATCGCGGTCTCGATCGTGTACATGGCGTTCGAGAACATCGTCGGCGCGCAACTCAGCCGCCGCTGGATGGTGACCTTCGGCTTCGGTCTCATCCATGGGTTTGGGTTCTCGTTCCTGTTGCGCGAGCGCATGCAGTTCGCGGGTGAGCACCTGGTCGCGTCACTGCTTGCCTTCAACGTCGGGGTCGAGATCGGCCAGGTGTTCGTGTTGATCCTCGCCGTGCCGCTGTTGACGCTGACGTTCCGCTACGTGGTCGCCGAACGGATCGGCACCATTCTGCTGTCGGCGCTCGTCGCGCACACAGCCTGGCACTGGGCCACCGAGCGCGGCAGCGTGCTGATTGGCTACCGCTGGCCGGAGTTCACCGCCGCCGACCTGTCACAGCTCTTGCGTCTGGCCATGGTGATCGTCGGCGCTGCGTTCGTGATGTGGCTGTTGTCGCTGTGGATGGGAAAACCGGCCGCCCCGGCACCCCAGGCACCTGAAGCACCCTAGGCACCATCAGTTCGCGGCAGGTTCGGCGCGAAACAGTTGGTAAGCGCCGCCGGGTTCTTCACGCGTTGCGTGGCGAACCAGGCGTCGGCGGTTTCGATCAGCCGCCGGCCTTCGTCTCCGCCTAGAAGTTCGCCGCGCCGCCGCCGGGTGCCGGCCAGATATCCGTTCATCTCCGCCTTCTCGAATCGTCGCTCCGCCGAGGCCAGTAGCGCCGTTGCGGTTGCGCGGTCTCCCCGCCAGGCTGACACCGTGCCGTCCAGCTGGTCCGCAAACGCATCAGCCCAAGCTGCGCGCTGCCGTCGGAGTGCGCGTACCACCTCGCTGGCCACCTTCAAGTATTGCGGCGCGCCGGTGGCGGCCATCATCGCGATCGCGGCACGGCCACGGAGTTGATAGGCGTCGATCCGCTGAGATTGAATCGACCGCATCAGCGTCTTCAGCAAGGTCGGCCATTCGGCCTGCAGCCGTTCCCAGCCGCTGCCGGGATCACCCACGTACAGGCTGGCCTGGACTCGTGAGTGCAACTGGAACTTCCGCGGCAGCGAATACCCGCGGGTCGACCAGCCGCTGACACCGTCGGCCTCCTCCCGCGCTCGCGAGGGTTCATCCGCCACCAGATAGCCGAGCGGCGCGTAGCGCGACCGCATGTAGGTGGAGGCGTAGAGATCGCCACGCTGCCGGGCGCCCTCGATAAAGCCCGGAAGACGGTCGAACAGTTCGACCCATCGGCCCACCCACATAAGACCTTCGAGCTGGAAGATGCGCGCAGTCTGCCGCTCCCAGACCTGGCCGGGCAGGTTCTCCACGGTTTCAAAGGCGCGATCGAGGAAGGCGAGGCTCTGGGCAAATTCGCCATTCAGCTTGGACGCCATTCCTGAGGCGACCAGGATGCGGCCGAGCGCGGGACGATTGTCGAGACGGGTCGCGAGCCCGATGGCGTCGTCGATGAGCCGGCTCGTGAACGCGCGAGTCTTGCTGCCCGAGATCGCGAAGTTGCAGATCTGGTTCGACATCGCCCAGGCGACCCGGTGCGGTTCGCCGACCCTGAGCGCCAGCAGTGTCTGGCGCACCTGAAGATCGAAGCCTTGCAACGGATCCGCCATGCCGAGCGGCCCACCCAACAACGTGCAGACATCCAGCCGCTGAAGTTCGGTCGCCGGCACGCTCGACTCGTGGCGTGACTTGAACTTGAAGCCCCGCACCCTGAGGAGCGCGCGCCTGGCCAGGACGCTCAGAATCAAGCCGTGGGGTGTGGTCGGCAGTTTCATGCCGACACGGCCGAGGACCCTGGCGGTCGCGTCGAGGCCGGCGTCGAGTGACCCGCCCATCAGAAATTGTTCCGCCGCCCGCAGTTCCCACCTGACCGCATCAGCCGGCGGCTGGCCTTCGGCGATCGCCAGGAACTCCACGCCGGCTTCGTGACCGCGGCCGGCATTGGCCAGGGCTTCGGCCAGCTGGGCACGCACGTTTCGCGCTTCGGCGACCGGCAGCACTCCCAGGCCGAGGATGAGGCGATAGCAGTACGCCGCGCGCTCGAAGGCCAGGCCGCGTTCGGCTTCGGCGGCGGCGCGAGCCGCGTAGTGCGCGGTTCGTTCGCGATCGCCGATCGCCTGGTAGTGCGTGGTCAGGGTGCCGGGATCGGCCCGGCCGTCGGCTTCCCAGGCCTGGACCAATGCGGTGTGGCAGCCGACCAGCTGCGCGTCGGTCAATCCGGCCAGCGTGACCTCGCGAATGCGATCGTGGTACGGCTCGAGTTCGAGGCGGTCGGCCGAGGTGTGACTCTTCACCAGGTGCTCGACGCGCAGCAAGTCGAGCGTCGTGTGATGCCGCTCTTCGGCGCCGGCCGCCAGCAGCACCACCTCGCGGGCCACCGGCCTGCCACTCACGGCGATCAGCCGCAGCAGCTGGCGGGCGTCGACCGGCAGGTTGCGAATGCGCTCGCGGATCACCGCGTCCAGCTCGACATGCTCGCCGCCGCTTTCGGCGTAGCGCACCAGCTCGTCGACGAAGAACGGGCTGCCGCCTGATTCGAGGGCAATGGCTTCGGCGCGGCGACGCTCCTCGACCGCGTCGGACCCCAGGCGCGACAGCGCCAGCTCCAGGGCCTCGGCCGCCGACAGCTCGCCCACTTCGAGCGTTTGCACGTCCTGTTCGCTGCCCAGTTCGGTGAAGGCCTGCAGCAGCGCGCGGACCACCGGGCTGGTGTCGCGCTCTTCGCTGCGGAAGGCGACGACCAGCAGCATGTGCGGCGGCGCCGGCGGCCGCAGCAGCTCGCGCAGCAGCCCGACGCTGTCGAGGTCGCCCCACTGGATGTCGTCGATGTAGACCAGTAACGGCGACTCGTCGGCGAGCGCGCCGAGCAGGCCGCGCAGGGCCACGAACGCCCGGCGCCGCATCTCGGTGGTGTCGGCATGGTCGTCGCTTCTAATCGGCGTCCTGGCGATGACCTCAACCTGGTGCAGCACCGGGAACAGCCGCGCCAGCGACTGGATGTCGCGAGGCAGCAACCGCGCCGCATCCACCTCGCTCAGGCCCTTCAGGTGACGCACGAGCGCATCGATCAGGCTGTCGACCGCCTTGTAGGGCATGGTCTCGCGCTCGTAACAGCGCCCCGCCAGGATCACCGGTTTGCGACGGCCGGGCAACGGCAGGTTCAGCTCGCGGATCAGCTCGGCCACGAGCACGCTCTTGCCCATGCCCGAGCGGCCTTGCACCATCACCGCCACGGCGCGGCCGCCTTGCGAGGCACGGAAGGCGTCGCGCAGCACGCCGAGGTGCCGCTCACGGCCGACCAGCCGGGTGTTGACGGCGGGCGCGGAGGCCATGGCTTGCGGCCGCGCCGATCGCAGCGTCCCGCCGAGCCTCCGCAGGATCTCGGCCACCCCCGGCCTGGCCGTGGGATCGCGCTTCAACAGGTCCATGCACAGGTCGTCGAGCTCGCGAGGCACCTGTGGCGCGATTGCCGATGGCGCCGGCGGATCGACCGACTGCTTGGCGGCCAGCAGTTCGAGCAACGGACCCGAGTGCGGCAGGCGTCCAGTCAGCGCCTGGTACATCACGACACCCACCGCGTACCAATCGGTGGCGTCGGACAGTGGCCGGCCCGCGGCCTGCTCCGGCGACATATACGCCGGCGTGCCCGACACCTGGAACGACGCCGTCACATCGACCGCGACGTTCTTCGCCAGGCCGAAATCAAGCAGCACCACTCGTCCGGCCGGGGTCACCATGACGTTGCCCGGCTTGACGTCCTGGTGGACGATGCCGTGCCGGTGGATGGCCGACAGTCCCTCGGTCAGTCCCCGGACCGCGTCGCGCAGCCGATCGATGTTCTCGGACCGCACCATCTGCGGCGCCATCGACGGGTGGAGCACCACTGGCGGCGGCGGGCCGGCCGCCCGCGCCGCCACCAGGTCGGCGCGGTCGATGGCCTCGGTCGGGCCGTCGCTCAGCCCGCGCGATGGTGTAATCGCGTCCTCGGCCAGGCGATCGGTCACGTTCCACACGTAGTCGAGAATGGTGCCGCCCTCGACGAACTCCATCGTGAAATACCACTGGCCGGCGTGCGACTGCAGTTCGTGCAGCGTGATCAGGTTCTCGTGGGCGATGTCGCTCAGCGACCGGAACTCCTGCTTGAAGCGGTACAGGCCCTTGGCATCGAGCCGATGCAGCATCTTCAGCGCCACGTTCGTCCCACGCTGGCGATCGAAGGCTTCGTAAACCACGCCGAAACCACCGGCGCCAATGCGGCGCCGCAACTCAAACCGGTCGCTTTCGAGCAACGGGCTTTCGGGAGGCAGCATTCGTTCCGCGTATGCTACAACCGTTCAGCTCAAGGAGTTCCCTGATGTGGCAGCGTCTCTCGTCTTCCCCGGGCACCATGAAAGAGCACTACACGGCAGTGGTCGTCGGTTCCGGTTACGGCGGGGGCATCGCCGCGTCGCGTCTCGCCAGGGCCGGGCAGGCGGTAGTGCCTGCTCGAGCGCGGTCCCGAAGGCCAGCCGGGCGAGTTCCCTGACACCATTGCCGAGGCCGCCGAGAACCTGCAGGTTGACGCGCCCCACGGCCACGTCGGATCGCGGAGCGCACAGTTCGATTTCCGGGTCAATCCCGACATCAACGTCGTCGCCGGATGGGCCTCAGGTGCATACCATGGCGGTACCCCTACCGGGACTCGACGACACGTTCGATGGCGTGGTCTACGCCGAGAAGCGTTCGTTCCTGCAGTTGTTCCTCGACCTGCTGAAACCCAACACCGCCCGCTTCAACAGCACCGTCGTCGTCGTCGAGTGCCACTTCACCGACTCGACGCCAGTGACGCTGATGCGCCGGCTGGCCTCCTGGTAAAGGCCGCGGCGGCGAAATCACGCTTCGTAAGAGACCTTCCACAACATCAACCCCTGCGGCGGCGCCGTCTGCCCCGCCTCTGCGCGGTCGCGCGAATCGATGATCCGGCGCATGTCGTCTGGCGCCAGTTGCCCCCGGCCAATGTCGACCAGGGTCCCGGCAATCGTCCGGACCATGTGCCGGAGGAACCCGGTCCCAGAAATCTCGAGACGAAGGAGCCGTCCATCGCGCTGCGGCGCGGAGGAGTCAAGCGGCGACACTGCGGTTGGCTGATCCGTGCCGGTGGCGATCTCGCGAAGCTCCGCTGACAGCACGCGGCGGACCGTGGTCTTGACGTCGCTGCCGCGGCCCTGGAACGCGGCGAAGTCCTGCTCCCCAACCAGCGCGCTCGTGGCGTGAACCATCCGCGGCAGATCCAGGACGTACGGCACGTGCCACACCACGTGGCGCATGAAGGGGTTGGGCACGCCGCCATTCCAGATGGCATAGCGATAGGTCTTGGTTTTCGCGAAAATTCGCGCGTCGAAGCGATCGAAGGTCTCCTCGATCGCGCGAATGCGGATGTCGCCGGCCTTCAATCGCGCATTGAGGGCCTTCAGCAACTCGTCGCAGGCGATCGGATGATCGATCGTGATACTCGCCACCTGCGCGGCGGCGTGCACGCCGGTGTCGGTGCGCCCCGCCGCGACCAGGGGGTTGTGCGCACCGACGATGACCGCAATCTCATCTTCCAGGACGGCCTGGATGCCTTGCGCGTTCGCCTGCCTCTGCCAACCGGCATAGGCCGAACCGTCGTACGCGATGGTCAGCTTGAGCGTGCGAGGCACAAGTTACTTGCTGCGCGAGCCGGGCTTTATGATGGGAAGGTCCTGCTTGCAGAGCGGGCAATCATCCGCCTGATACGTCGGCACGACCATGGGCAACAGCGCATGGAACGGCACGTCGAGTCCCTGCTTGCCGCCGCTGCGGTCGACCACCGCGCAGGCGCCGACGACCACCGCACCGGCCGCGCGGGCGACCTCCATCGTCTCGCGGGTGGATCCGCCAGTGGTCACCACGTCTTCCACGACCAGCACCTTCTCGCCGGGCTCGAGTGCGAAACCGCGGCGCAGCGAGAGGGCGCCGTCCTGGCGCTCGGCAAAGATGGCACGGACGCCCAGGGTGCGTCCTACTTCCTGGCCAATGACAATGCCGCCCAGGGCCGGCGACAGCACCGTCACGGCGCCTAGCGGGCGCACGAGGTTGCCCAGGGCTGCACCGAGCGCCTCGGCATCAGCGGGATGCTGCAGGACCAGGGCGCACTGGAGGTAGCCGGGGCTGTGCAGCCCCGAAGACAGGCGAAAGTGGCCGTCGTGCAGGGCGCCCGAGCGGCGGAACAGGGTCAGGAGGTCGGATTCGGTCATGAAAGGCTAGTATCTAGTATCTAGTATAACGACCAGCCCTCGCCGCCCTTGGCGCGCCGAAGCGCGGAGCGCGAAGGCGGCGAACCCTTCCCGGCCCTGCCACGTCTATGATGGAGGACGGACGTGTCGGCCGGCGGCACCGCTTTTGCTGCCCCTCATGGCCAGACCCGCGAATTACCTTCGATTGGAGTAGCAGTGTGATGCGTTTTGACCAGCGTTTTTGCGCCCGGGCTGTGGTTACCGCCGGCCTCGTGGCGACGATAGTGTCCGGTTTTGGGCTGTCGGCTGTCCACGCCCAGACAACGGCCACTACGCCTCCGGCGCAAGGCGGCCCGGTCCGGCGGATGAGCATCGACGATGCGGTGGCGACCGCGATCGAGCAGAACCTCGACCTGCAGGTCCAGCGCTACAACCCGCAGCTGCAGGACCTGTCGACCGACCAGTTCAAGGCGGCGTACTCGCCGAACTTTGTGTCGACGGTCAGCACGTCGGACTCGACACAGCCCTCTACCAACATCCTCTCGGGCGGCACCGCCAGTGGCATCACGACCGGCCAGTCGCTGTTCAATTTTGGGGTCGCTTCGCTCACCAACTGGGGGGGCGGCAGCTACGACGTCCGCTGGAACAACGGCCGCAATACCACCAACAACCAGTTCTCGACGTTCAACCCGCAGTTGAACTCGTCGCTCAGCGCGACCTACACCCAGCCGCTGTTGCGTAACTTCAAGATCGACGGCACCCGCCAGCAACTGCTGGTCAGCCAGAAGAACAAGGAGATCTCCGACGTCCAATTGCAGCAGTCGGTCTCGGTGACGGTGCGCAACGTGCGCAATGCCTACTACGACCTGACCTATGCGCTCGGCAATCTCGCCGTGCAGCGGCAATCACTCGACCTCGCGCAGCAGTCGCTCAAGGACAACCGGGCGCGCGTTGAAATTGGCACCATGGCGCCGCTCGACATCGTCCAGGCCGAAGCCGAAGTGGCGACGCGCGAGGAGTCGGTGATTCTCGCCGAGGCCGCCATCGACCGCGCCCAGGACACGCTGCGCGCGCTGGTCTTTAACCCGGACAGCGCCGACTTCTGGTCGGCGCGCATCGAACCGACCGAGACGGTGACCTTCCAGCCGACGACCGTCGACATCGAGGGCGCGGTCAAGAACGCCCTCGGGCAGCGGACCGACGTCGTTAACGCCCGAAAGAACCTCGAGATCAACGACGTCAACATCCGTTACTTCCGCAACCAGGCGTTGCCGGACGTGACCGCGTCGGTCAACTACAACGCCCGCGCCACCGGCGGTCTGCAGGTGAGCCGCGCCCGCGATCCGATCACCGGCCTTCCCACCGGCGACATCATCTCGAGCGTCGAGCAGAGCTACTTCAACACCCTCGGCAAGACCTTCTCGGGCGATTTCCCGGGCTGGACGCTGCAGGTCGACCTGGCCTACCCGATCGGCAAGTCGACGCAGGAGGCGCAGCTGGCACGGGCGCGGCTGCAGAACACGCAGGCCGAGCGGCAGATTCAGAGCCTCGAGCTCCAGGTCGCGACCCAGGTCCGCGAGTACGGCCGCCAGGTGCAGACCAACGCCAAGCGCGTGGACGCCACCCGGTCGTCGCGCGTGCTCGCCGAGCGCCGCCTCGAAGCGGAAGAGAAGAAATACCAGGCCGGCATGACCAGCAGCTTCTTCGTGCTGCAGGCCCAGCGCGACCTGAACGTCGCCCGCAACAGCGAACTGCTGGCCCTGATCGAATACGCCAAGTCGGTCGTGAACTACACCGCCGTCCAGGTGTCGCCCCTCTTCTAGCCCTTCTCCGATAGACTGTGGCCGTGCCCGTCACGGCCACAGTCATTACCCTCAACGAAGCCGCCAACCTGCGGGCCGCCCTCGAGTCCCTCTCGTGGGCCGACGAGATCATCGTCGTTGACAGCCAGAGCACCGATAACACCGTGGCCATCGCCCGGGAGTTCACCGACCAGGTGATCGTGCGGGAGTGGCCAGGCTACGTCGAACAAAAGAACTTCGCCGCGGCGCAGGCCAGCCACGACTGGATCTTCTCGCTCGATGCCGACGAACGCGTGTCACCGGCGCTGGCCGACGAGATCAAGGCCGTGCTGCAGCGCGGACCGGCCGCGCCAGGCTACCGCGTGCCGCGGGTGACATTTCACCTGGGTCGCTGGATTCGGTCCACCGATTGGTTTCCGGACTACCAGCTGCGCTTATATGACCGCCGGCGCGCCACGTGGACCGGCCGCCTGGTGCACGAATCGGTGAAAGCAGATGGCCCGGTGATCGACCTGAGGGGTGAGCTGCAGCACTACGCCTACCGCGACCTGGCGCATCACTTCCAGACCATGGACCGCTACACCTCGCTCGCCGCGCGGCAGATGTTCGAGGATGGCCGGCGCGCCGGCTGGTTCGATCTCGCCGTGCATCCGCCGGCGGCGTTTCTTCGCAACTACCTGCTCCGCGGCGGCTTCCGCGATGGAGTGCCCGGGCTGATCGTCTCGGCGATGAACGCGCGATACGTCGGCCTCAAATTCGCCAAACTCTGGGAACTGTGTTCTCCCTCCACATCGACACCGCGCGCTCGTGGCGCGGAGGACAGCAACAAGTCCTCCTGACCGTGCTTGGCCTGCGGGCCAGGGGCCATCGCGCGGTGCTGGTCGCGCACCCGGAGGGAGAGCTCTATCGACGCGCGGTGGAGGGGCCCGACCTGGTGCCGATTGCTTCGATGAACGAGGTTGACCTGGCGGCGGCGTGGAAGCTGTCGCGGGTGGTGCGGCAGTGGCAACCCGCCATTGTCCATGCCCATGATCCGCATGCGGTCGCCATGGCGGCGCTCGGCCTGTCGTATGGCGCGCCGGTGCCACGGCCGAAGATCGTCGCGTCGCGGCGGGTGGACTTCCACCTGCAGGGCAATGCGTTGTCGCAGTGGAAGTACCGGCAGGTAGACGGGTTCATCGCCGCCTCGGGTGCCATCCGCGACATTCTGGTCCACGACGGAGTTCCGGCCGGCCGCATCAGCGTCGTCCACGACGGCATCGACGTCGAGAAGATCGCGCGTCGCGAGGCGACCGATCTGCATGCGGAGTACTGGCTGCCGCACGGCGTCCCGGTCATCGTCAACGTCGGCGCGCTGGTCGCGCACAAGGGGCAGAAGTTCCTGATCGACGCCGTGCCCCTGGTCTTGCGCGAGGTGCCCGACGCGCGCCTGGTGATCTTCGGCGAAGGCGAGTTGCGGCCGGCGCTGGAGCGCCAGGTGAAGCACCTGTCGCTCGAAAAGCACGTGCTGCTACCGGGTTTCCGAGAAGACGTCCTGTCGTTGATGAAGTCGGCCGACCTTTTCGTGATGAGCTCGATCACCGAGGGGCTCGGCTCGGCAGTGCTCGACGCCATGGCGATGGCGCTGGCCGTAGTCGGCACGCGAGCCGGCGGCATCCCAGAGGCCGTTGTTCCGGGCGAGACCGGTGAACTCGTGGAACCAGGCGAGGCAAAACCGCTGGCGGCCGCGCTGGTGAAGCTGCTCAAGGATGCCGAGCTGCGACGAAGCTACGGAGAGGCCGGACGCCAGCGCGTCGCGGAGCAGTTCGACGTCGAACACCTCGTCTCCGGCACCCTCGCCGCCTACCGCCAGTTGGGTGCCCGCCAGTTGGGTGCCTGACCCCCATTTTCACAACATTGTGGGTTGGGGCCAGTCATCGGCCCGATCGCAGTTTCTTCGCAATCAGCTCGCCGTCCGTGTTGCGAGAATTGCACCCCCTCCGAGCCGAGGATGACGGATCCGGAGACGAATCATCGATCCTGGGTGGCCTCTACTTTGTAGGGCCATAGGACATGGCAAGGGGACGACGAATCCAGCTGAGGGGCGCGACTCACCACGTGATGTCGCGAGGAAACCGAAAGGGAATCATCTTTGAGGATGATCTCGATCGCCGAAGGTTCGTGGAGCTGCTAGGCGAGACAACAGAGCGTTACCGCTTGCGGTGTCAGTCGTATTGCTTGATGGGCAACCACTACCACGCAATCGTGGAGGTCCCAGAGGGTAACCTGTCTGACGCCATGAGATGGCTGAACGGCGTCTTCGCGCGAGAGTCGAATCGACGCCACCACCGCAGCGGCCATTTGCTGCAAGGGTGTTTCAAGTCGGTCTTCATCGGGGACGACGTGTATCTACGCACCGCGAATGTCTACGTCGTGATGAATCCCGTGCGGGCCGGTCTTGTCGACGATCCTGACGCGTGGGCTTGGAGCAGCCATCGTGCAACAGCGGGTCTCGTCACGCCTCCCGGCTGGCTGGATCTTGCCTGGCTCAACTGGGTCTTCGGAGGGCGATCAGTGAAGGCTGCACAACGACAATATCGAGAGTTCCTACGGACAAGCTCCGATGCCTCAGCGCCAGATGACAAACTCGCGTTTGGGGACCAGGCTCTCCGCGGGGTCATCCGCACTGAGATCGGCGAAAGCCAGCATCAGTGCCGGGTGCCTCGTGAATACAAGGCGCTCGGACGCCCGTCGCTCGGAGAACTATTTCCCCGTCCCCAACATAAGGCGCAGCGCAACACCCAGATTCTTCGCGCCCACGTCGTGCACGGATACCGGCTTGCGGAGATCGCCGCCTGCCTGTGTGGGCACCCGAATACCGTCAGCCAGGTCGTAAGGGCCCTGCGAACGCGAGGTTGACCGAGGTTGCTCCGTCCCCAATCCACAAATCTGTGGATTTGGGGGTCAGGCACCCAACAGGGCGGCACCCAACAGGGCGGCCAGCTCGGTGTGGCCTTTGTCGGTGGCCAGGTCGATGCTCGTCTTGCCGGCTTCGTTGGCCAGGCGCGGATTGGCGCCGTGCTCGAGCAGCAGCTCCGCCATCTCGCGGTTGCCGTTGGTGGCGGCCTCGTGCAGCGGGACGAAGCCCTGTTGCTGCGGGACGTTGGGATCCCCGCCGGCCTCGAGCACCGCGCGCAGGATGTCAAGGTTGCGGCTGGCAGCGGCGGCATGAACGGGCTGCACCTTGAACGGATTCTTCGCGGTGGCCCGCACATCGGCCCCGGCGGCGATCAGGACGCGGACGGCGTCGAGGTGCCCAAAGAACGCGGCCAGGCCGAGCGGATAAAACCCGTCCTGCGCGTAGGCCGAGGCCAGTCCCGGGGCGGCGGTCACAAGCGCGGTGATCTGGCCCACCAGGCCGAGCGCGCTGGCCTCGAAGATGTCGACCGGCGCGCCCATCTCGACCAGTGCCGCGGCCACGTCGCGCTTCCCGTGATAGGCCGCAATCAGGATGGCCGACACGCCATTGGCGTCGCGCGCGCCGGCCAACGCCGGCGTGGCGCCGACCAGGCGTCGAACTTCATCGACCTGCCCCTTCTTGATCGCATCGAACAAGGCCTCCATCGCGCTCCCTTTCTGCTACTTCGGTGGCGCGGCGAACGCCGCATCCAGCTGTAGCACCGCATCAAGCACCGTCTCGGCCACATCAACAAAGAATCCGCGATTGATCTTGTCGGCGGTGTCGGTTGGCTTGTGATAGTCGGCGTGGTCCTCGACGCCGAAGTACACGAACGGAATCTTCGCGGCGTTGAAGGGGCCGTGGTCCGACTGGTTGGTCCAATCATCGACGCCGCCCGCAATCGCCACCGGCTTGTCGTGGCCGAACAGCACGGTGATCGGGGCGCGCTTCGCGACCTGCTCGAGCGGCGCCTTCAGCTGCGGCCATGGGTGCGTCCCGGCAATGAAGATTTCCCGCTTGTCGCTGCGGCTCACCATGTCGAGGTTGACGTTGAGGACAATGCGCTCTTTGGGGAACGGCGGCGACGCGACAAACACCTTGGCGCCCTGCAGCCCCGCTTCTTCCGCGTCGAACGCGGCAAAGACCACGGTCCGGCGGAACGGCGTCTTGCGGCAATACTCCGCCACCGCCATCATCACCGCCACGCCCGACGCGTCGTCATCAGCACCGGGATAGATCACGCCGTCGCGCACCCCGAGATGATCGTAGTGAGCGGAGACGACGAAGATCGGGGCCTTGGGGTCGGTGCCCACGCATTGGCCGATCACGTTGGCGCCGCTGCCGTCGACGCGGCCCTTCGCGGTCATGCGCGTGTACGTGAAGGGGAACACGTAGCTGCCCGACACCGGCTGCAGGCCGATGTCCTTGAACCGATCCAGCACCCAGGCGCGCGCCGCGATCCCGCCTGGGGAACCGGCGGCCCGCCCCTCGAACTTCGGATCCGACAGCGTCGTCACCACCTCCATCAGCCGGTCGCTGTCGACGCGCAGGCTCGCCGCGCGGGCCTGCGTCGCCGGTCGCGATTCGCGCTGATCGTCAATGCGACTCGCCTCGAACCGACCCGCCACCTGGAACCAGATGACGCCGGTGGCGACAATGCTCAACACAATTATTCGGCGTGTTACTCTGCGTGTCTTCATAAGGGCCTGGTCATGACGCGATCGGTCTGCGGATCGGTCCCGAACAAGAATACGTGCTCGCCAACGTCGGCGAAACCACATTTACCGTAAAACGCGAGCGCCCGCGGGTTGCGCTCCCACACGCCGAGCCACAGGGTCTGGGCGCCGGCCTCGCCGGCCTCGGCCACCACGCGGTCCATCAACGCCTGCGCCACGCCTTTGCCGTGCCAGTCCTGATCCACGTAGAACCGCCATAACTCCATGGGCCGCGGGCCGGTGATGCATTCGGGCTCATCGCCCGTCCTCAGCTGCGCATAGGCGACGGCCCGATCGCCCTCTTCCACCAGCAGCGTGATCACGCGCGGGTCCGTCAACTCGGCGGTCTGCTGCTCGACGCCGTAGGCCCGTTGCAGGTGAAGGGCCATGTCGGTCGCATCGTTGGTGGACGCAAACGTGTCGAAGAAAGTGTCGCGCGCCAGGGCCGCCAGGGTCGGGGCATCCGCGGCTGTGCCACGGCGGATTGTCATGGACGGAATCGTAACCCAAGGGAACCCTGCCGCCGGTTTCTCCGTAACCGTGTCTAGCGCCACCAGGGTCTACAGCGGGAGAGGCACGCATGGGATTTTGGGAAGACATTCGCTTCGCGGCCCGACTGCTGGTCAAGGACAAGTGGTTCACGCTGGTCGCCGCCCTGGCGCTGGCCCTTGGCATTGGCGTGAACACCACGGTGTTCACGTTCGTGAACGCGGTGCTGATTCGCGGCCTGCCGATTGACGAGCCCGACAGCGTGATGGCCATGCGGTCGTTCGACCCGGTGCGCAATAACGAAATGGGCGTGTCGTACCTGGACTTCAGGGATTGGCGCGACACCACGCGCACGTTCGAATCGCTGGCCGCCTTCACGGGCACTGCCGCCAACGTCAGCGACGAAGGCCAGCTGCCCGAGCAATTCAACGGCACCTACCTGAGCGCCAGCTCCTTCTCGATCATGCGTCAGCGGCCCGCACTCGGCCGTGATTTTCTGCCCGAGGACGACCGGCCGGGCGCCGCCGCGGTCGTGCTGCTCGGCCACGGCATGTGGCAGAACCGCTACGGCAGCGCCCCCAACGTGATCGGCCGCACGATCCGGATCAACGACGTGCCGTCGGTGGTGATCGGGGTGATGCCGGAAGGATTCAAGTTCCCGCAGAATGCCGACCTCTGGCAGCCGCTGTCGGTGATCAATGGGCTGGAGCAGCAGAAGCGCAACTCGCGCGGCCTGTCGGTGTTCGGACGGCTCGCGGCGGGCGTGACCCGCGACCAGGCACAAGGCGAGCTCATCAACATTGGCCGCCAGCTGACCGCCGACTACCCCGACACCAACCAGGACGTGCAGCCGAAGGTGCTGACGTTCAACGAGTTCATGAACGGCGGGCCGATTCGGGCGGTGTTCCTGTCGCTGATGGGCGCGGTGGCGTTCGTGCTGCTGATCGCCTGCGCCAACGTCGCCAACCTGCTGCTGGCGCGATCGACGCAGCGCGGGCGGGAGATCTCGGTCCGCATCTCGCTCGGCGCCACGCGCTGGCGCGTGATCCGGCAACTGCTGATCGAAAGCGTCCTGCTCGCGACGATCAGCGGCGTGATCGGCCTGGCCATCTCGTTCGTCGGCATCCGGCTGTTCGACCAGGCCACCCAGGACGTCGGCCGGCCCTACTGGATCCAGTTCACGATGGACGGCAGCGTCTTCGCGTACCTGGCGGCGATCTGCCTCGGCACCGGCGTGCTGTTCGGCCTGGCCCCGGCGCTGCACATCTCGAAGACCGACGTGAACGAAGTGCTGAAAGAAGGCGGACGGTCGGGCACCGCCGGCGTCCGCGCCCGCCGCTGGACCGGCGCGCTGATCGTCGGCGAACTGGCGCTCACCGTCGTCTTGCTGGCCGGCGCCGCGTTCATGATGCGCAACTTCGTCACCATGTACAGCCTCGACCTGGGCATCGACACGTCGAAACTACTCGTGATGCGGCTGTCGCTGCCAGAGCGGAAGTACCCGGCGCTCGAGCAGCGCCTCGCGTTCTACCAGCAGATCGAAGAGCGCCTGAAGTCGAACAGCCGCATCGAGTCGGTCACGATCGCCAGCCACCCGCCCATGCAGGGCGGCTTCCTGCGTCGGCTCACGCTCGACGGCAAGCCGCTCGAACAGGGCCAGCAGGCGCCAAATGTGACCATGTTGACCGTGGATCCGCGCTACTTCGCAACCATTGGCGCGCCGCTCGTGCGCGGCCGCGGGCTCACCGACGAGGACGGGATGATTGGCCGCGAGGCCGCCATCATCAACCAGCGCTTCGCGCAGCTGCACTTCCCGAACGAGGATCCGATCGGCCGCCGCATCGTGCTCAGCATCGACCTGCAGGGCGGCGCCGCGCCGGCCGGCGGCATTCCCGTCTCGCTGGCGGCGACCATCGTCGGGATCGCCCCCAACGTCCGGCAACGTGACTTCCAGCTGCCGGATCCCGATCCGATTGCCTACCTGCCCTTCCGCACCGATCCGCGCGCCTTTATGACACTGCTGGTGCGCAGCCAGAGCGACCCGACGGCGATGGCGCCGATCCTGCGCGAGGAAGTCCGCGCCATTGACGCCGACCTGCCGCTCTTCGGCATCATGACAATGGACCGGTCGCTGGCGCAGGCGCGCTGGCCGTTCCGCGTCTTCGGGACGATGTTCGCGGTCTTTGCGTGCATCGCGTTAGCGTTGTCGGCAATCGGCCTCTATGCCGTGACCGCCTACTCCGTGACGCAGCGCACGCAGGAGGTCGGCGTGCGCATGGCCCTTGGCGCGCAGTCGAACCAGGTGACCTGGCTGTTCCTGCGCCAGTCGTTCGTGCAATTGGCAATCGGGCTTACCCTCGGGGTGGCCGGCGCGTACGGCGTGGGCCGGCTGTTCCAGAGCACGGAGTTGCTGGTCCAGACCACGGCCGGCGATCCGCTGACGATCGGCGGCATCGCGGTGCTGCTGGCGGTGGTCGCAGTCGCCGCCTGCGTCTGGCCGGCGCGGCGCGCCACCTTCCTCGACCCGCTGATCGCGCTGCGGCACGATTGACGGATTCAGAGGTCCGCCTGAAGCCGGACGCTACCGTCGCAGGAGCCGCGTCGCCTTGACCGCAAAGGTTCGGTTCTGCAGCAGCGGAAAGCCGGTGGCCGAGGTGTCGCGGCCGTCGCTGTAGACCACGAACAGCTCGCTGCCGCCAGTGTATTCCCACCGCAACCGCGCACTTGAACTCAGGGTCTGGGTGTCAACATTGAATTGGACCAGGCTGCTGATCAGCATCCGCGCGCTCGGCGTGATCGTGAAGCGCGAGCTTACCAGCCGGGCGGTGAAGTCGCCGTACGGCAGGCTGACCCAATTGAGTGCGACGCTCGGCTCCAGCGACAACTGTGGCACGACGCCCCAGCGCCCGCTGTACGACACCACCGACTTCGTGCCGCCATACAACGTGCCGGTGGCGGCCGACAACCGGCCCGACACCTTGCGCTGTTGCCCGAGCGTGTAACCCAGCCGCACCGTGCCATCGGTGTAGCCACCCGCGGGCACCACGACACCTGGCGCAATGACAAACGGGGCGGGCAGCAACTCGTACTCGCGCGACAGGTCGATGCTGGCCTGATCGCTCGACTGAAAGTCGATTCGAAACAAACCCGACACGTCGCGGCTTTGCAGGGTGGTCGCCGACGCATCGGTGACGTATTCCACACCACCCTGCCAGGTGTACTTGCGAACGAATGCGCTGGCGCGTGGCCGCGGACTGAAGCGCGCCTGGCCGAAGCTGCGCCGCACGTCGGTGCGCCTGACGTAACCGACCTCCGGGGCGAAGGTCTTGTCGATCAACATGTGCTCGGCGGACGCCCCATAGCGGTCGTCGGTGTAGTCGAAGCGGCCGCGATAGCTGGTGCCGGTCACGTTCCCACCAGTCCGGCCCGGCACGCTGGTCATGGCGTAATAGCTGGTCACGTTGATGCTCTTGAAGAACAACAGCGTGGCATCCGCGCCAAAGGTGTAGCTGGGCGCGCCGGTGCCGCCGATGGCCGGGCCACGCCGGGTCGCCATCACGCCCACGTTGCTGCGGCGCAACAGGTTGCGCTTTACGCGCAAGGCCGAAAAGTTGGTCGACACCGCCCGCGCCGACGGCTGGTCGTCGGTCTGGATGTTGAGGACGCCAATGCTGAAGGGGCCCTGGCGACCGGTCAGCCGGGCGCCGCCGAGCACGGGCACCGCCTGGCCCTGGCTGATCCCGATCTGGCGGCTGAAGAACAGCAGCGGCACGTCGCCGGGACTGTTGCCCGCCTGCACGCCGCCGAAGTCGAAGATGCCCTGCCCCTCGATGAAGAAGTCCCGCTTCTCGGGAAAGAAGACGCTGAATCTCGTGAGGTTGATCTGCTGGAGGTCCTCCTCCACCTGAGCAAAGTCCGTGCGATAGGTCGCGTCGAGAATCAGGCTGCGTGTCAGGCCGTACTTGAAGTCAAGTCCGGCGTTGAAGTCGCCGTCGTTGTCGAACGGCAGCGTCGCAGTCCGGTTGGTCGTAGACGTAGCGACCGCATACGGCTTGAATTCGATGTTCTTGGACTCCGCCGGCGTCTCGATGCCGACCACCGTCGCGGCCGACGCCATGCGGCTGACTCCCACCGTGCCGAGCGCCGCCGGCACGAGCGACAAATAGGAAAACTCGTTCTTCCATTTCACCAGGCGGCGCAGGTTGATGCCCCAGGTCTGTGGCCCGCTGCCACTGTAGCGCAACGACTTGAAGGGGATGGCCACCTCCATGGTCCAGCCGTGCTCGAAATGGCCGGTCTCGACGTACCAGATGCCGTTCCACGCCGAGTTCTGCTGGTCGTCGGTCACGGTCATGTCGCGCAACGCGCCGAGCGGATTGGTCTGGAACAGGTAGCCGTTGCGGCGATCGTGCAGCGGGTCGATCACGAACGTGAAGTTGTCGTTGCCGAGAATGTTGGCGTTGTCGCGGCGCAGCTCGTTGGCGATCTCCCGCTCTGGCTGCGAGTTCCAGTTCCTCGCGCTGATATACAGATTCACATCGTCAAACAGGATCCACGCCTCGGTCTTCTCGGTGGCCGGCTGGCCTTCTTGCGGTTCCTGCTGGATGAAGCCGGTGATTGACTCCACGTCGGCATAGACGCTTTCGTCGAGGCGGCCGTCGATCCGTAATGGCTCAGTGACGCGCACGGCGCGCACCGTCACGTGGTCGTTCGCCGTGCGACTGACAATGGCGGGTCCGGCGGCGGTCTGAGCGTCGGCGAACCGGGCGAGGCTCAGCAGTAAGACAACGAGAACGAGGGGCATACCTCGGTCAGCCCATCCGTCCGGTCGACACCGCTCGCAAGAGCAGGTCCACCGGATCGGTGCCCGGTTCGTTTGCGATTAACGCCGCGACCAAGCCGCTGACGTTAGCGACGGCGAAGCTCAGACCCTTCAGGTTCTTCTCCGGCGGCACGCCAGGAATCGGCCGCGGGAAACCCGAGGCGGTGAAAGACACTTCACGGGCCGGACTCACGGCCACCCGGCACTGCTCTCGCGGCAGCGACCAATCGAGCGTCACGCTCCAGACGCCCGGCAAGCGCCCGGGCAGCCACGCCACACCGTCTTGCGGTCCCGCCGCGATGATGACCGCACCGGACTCGCGAAGGCGGCTGACCACCACAGCCAGCGCGCCCTCGTGTTGCGCATTGGTGGTGCCCAGGCTGAGGTTCACGACGTCGGCGCGTTGCTCAATCGCCCACTCGCCCGCGGCCACCAGCGCCGGCCCGGTCGCGGCCAACTCGCGATCGAACACTTTGGCGATCAGGATCTCAGCCGCCGGCGCCTTCTCGCGAACCACCGCGGCGACCGCCGTGCCGTGGCCCAGGCGATCGACGAAATCATCGTGAAGATCCCCGGATGAATCGATGCCGACCCCGCCACTGACACCCCCGACGTGAGGATGGGCCGCGTGCACGCCGCTGTCGATCAAGACGACCCTGACCGGCCGGGTCATGCGTCAATGCCCGCCGGGTGATCGATCTCGAACAGCCGCGCGAACACCCCGGATCGGCCGGCCAGCTCCTGCGGCCGGCCCTCGTCGACCACCCGGGCGCCCTCGAGCACGACCACGCGATCGGCGGCCATCGCCAGCTCGCGGCGATGCGTGATCAGCAGGGTGGTGCGGCCCTTCATCACCGCCTGGTAGCCATCGATGACCTGGCGCTGCGCGATCGCGTCAAGCGCCGCGGTTGGTTCGTCGAGGACCAGGACCGCCGGGTCGGCGAGAAACGCCCGCGCCAGCGCAATACGCTGCCGCTCGCCGGCCGACAGCGCGAGCCCGCGCTCGCCCACCAGCGTGGCAAACCCGCTCGGCAGCGCCGCGATGAACCGGGCAATGCCAGCTGCCTCGGCCGCCCGCATCACCTCGGCATCGGTCGCCGCGGGCCTGACGTAGCGGATGTTGTCGGCGACGCTGGCATGGAACAGCGTCGGCTCCTGCTCGACCAGGACGACGTGCCGGCGGAGGTCGTCGAGTTGCAAATCGCGCAGGTCGTGACCGTCGAGACGAACAACCCCGCTATCCGGATCCAGCAGTCGCGTCGCGAGGTACGCCAGGGTGCTCTTGCCGACACCACTGCCGCCGACCAGTGCCACGCACTCACCCGGCCGCGCCGTGAACGTCACCGCATCAAGGACGATTGACTGGCGATCGGTCCCGAGCGTCACGGCCTCGAACTGCACCTCGCCGCGGCACTGTGGCAGGGCCCGGGCGTCTTGCCGCTCTTGCACGTCCACCGGCGCATCGAGGATCTCGCGCACCCGGTTCCACGACACCTTGGCCGTGGTGAGGCTGGCGTAGAGCCCCATCAGGGCCTGCGCCGGCGCGAACACCCGCATCTGGTAGGCCAGAAACGCGCCCATCGTTCCCAGCGTCAACGTGCCGTCGATCACGCGCATGCCACCATAGAAGAACGCGACCGCGGAACCGATTGACAACACGGTGCCCGGCAGGCCGCCGGCAAAGTAGGTGACGCGCTGCATGCGCATCAGCGCGTCGATGAAGGCGCCGTTCAGGCCCCCGAAGCGGGCGCGCTCGCGAACCTGGGCGTTGGAGGCGACCACCAGCGACGTGGCCTGCAACGTCTCGATCAGGAAGCTGCCGATGTCGCTGCTGCGCTGTCGAAGGTCGGCGATGCGGCCTTCGAGCCGGCGACGGTAAAAGCCGAGGGCGATCAGGCTGATCGGCAGGGGCGCCAGCGCCATCAGCGACAGCCGCCAGTCGAGCCAAATCATCATCACCAGGCTGCCGGCCAGGAACAGCACGTTACCGACCCAGGCCAGCGCTGCCTCGGCCGCGACCCGCTGGATCTCGCTGATGTCATTGTTCAAGCGCGACACGATGTCGCCCAGCCGGGTGCGGGCGTAGAAGCGGGGCGACAGCCGCTGCAGATGCGCGTACATCGACAGCCGCATATCGAACAGGATCTCCGCCGACACGCGGGTGTAGCGCAGGCCGCTCACCACGTTCAACCCAAAGCCCACCACACCGAGCGCCGCGAACATCAGGACGATGCGGCGAAGGGCGACGGGGTCGCGGCCGATGAGCGCGTTGTCGATGAGATCCTTGGACAGGTACGGCATCGCCAGGGTGGCGGCCGTACTGATCAGGCTGATGACGAGAACCAGGACGAGGCGCCGCCAGTATGGAACGAGATAGGCGAACGCGCGTCGGTCCACGTGCTACTTCTTTGGCAGGATGAACAGGTTCGTCGTCTGGTCGGCGGTCATCGAAATGGTGCGCAGCAGCTGGTACGAGGTTGAGTCGTAAACGTCGATGGTCTCGCCGGCCTGGAAGACATAGAGCAGCCGGCCGTTCGACGACACGCGCATCGCCATGCGCGGCCGCCCTTCGAACGGCGTGCGGCTAATCAGCTTTCGCGCGGTCACATCGAAGGCCCAGAACTCGTAGCGGCCGATCTGCTGCATCAGTCCATAGCCGCGCTTGCGGTCGGGCGCCATGGCGAAGCCCACGCCTTCGGCGGGCCCGATCGGCGTGAAGTCGATGCTCTTGCCGACCAGGTTGACGCGACCGAGGCCCATGATGCGGCGGTTCTGCACCGGATCCTGGATGGTGAACAGGCCGGTGAAGAAGCCGGGGTCGTCGTTGAAGTCGTCGACCTGACCGAAGCTGATGCGGCCGAGGCCGGGCTCGAGCGGCCGGCTGAGCGCCCAGGTGTCGACCTCGGTGAAGTTCTGCGTCTCCAGGATCAGCACATCGTCGCCGAAGAAGTAGAGCAGCTTGCCGTCTGGCGAGAAGCGGATGTTGACGCCCTCGCGTTCCTCGCCCCGTGGCCACGGGATGGTGCGGGTGATCTTCTTCTCGGCGAGGTCGTAGAGCTGCAGCGAGATGTCGCCGATCTCCCAGCGGTCGATCTGCTTGGTGGCCGACCGCGTCAGCAGGATCAGGAACCGCTCGAGCGGGTCGACCTGCAGACCGCGAATGCGGACCTGCTTGTTGCCTTCGGTAAGGGTGAAGGTTGAGTCAGTGGTCCGCGTCGCAATATCGACCACTTCGATCTTCTCGAGCGTCGAGTCGAGCACGTAGAACTTGCGGCGCGACTGCGACAAGGTCAGCGAGCGGGGTATGCCGGTCGCGAGCTTGATCGCGCCGACCTGCCGGTCGGTCGCCTCGTCAAAGATGTGAATGGAGCCATCGTAGGCGCCGATGTAGAGCAAGTGGTCACCACCGGCAGCGATCGGCGCGCCGAGGCGAGCCGGCCGCTGCGCCGAGGTGGAGGTCGCGCCCACCGCGAGCGCCAGCGCAATTGCCACGAATACGAATCGCCGTCGCATCGCCATCACTTCTTCTCGTCCGGGAAGATCAAATCAATCTTGCGCCAGTCTTTTTGCGCGGCCGCACACTTCGCGGTCCAGTCGGGCGCGTGGTTCAACTGGTCGGGCACCTGCGCCGGCCAGAAGCAACCCATGTGGCAGTCGAACAGGTCGCGTTCGACCGGCTGGCACAACCCGGCGGTGCCGCCGTTGCGATCGGCTTCCCAGCCGGGTGAGAACACGAGCGAGCACCCGTTGGGAATGTGCGGCGGCTCGGGCTGCTGCGGCGGTCCCTGCTGCAACGCCACGACATCCTTGGCGGTGTCCCTGGTGACCTCTTCCATCCGCGTGGCCTTGCGATTGATCGCAGTCAGATGCTTCATGACACCTTCTCCGTTGGTGCGTCGTCAAACTGGGCCAGGAATTCTGGGTTGCGCGCCGCCAACTCGCCGTAGATTTCAAGGCAGGTGTGGGTCCAGCCGCGAATCCACTCGCAGTAGTGCAGGTTCGGCGATGCTGTTGAGCCGTAACGCGTGTTGGCTTCGTGGTAACAGCCGCCGGCGCAAATCGGGCGCGCCCAGCAGGTCTGGCAATCGGTCTTGTTGGCAACGTGGTGCGTGTCGAGAAACGCCTGCTGCTTCTCCCACGAGATGCCGTCGGTGACGGTGCCGAGGCCGTGGTCGTCGGAACCGGCGAAACGATGACACAAGGCCACGCGGCCGTCGGTCGACACGCCCATCAGGCCGATGCCGGCGCCGCACGGATACGCCTTGGCGTGGCCGTGATGAATCTCCTGCAGCGTCTCGCGCACGTTCGAAAAGCCGTGATGCCGGTTCCGCAGCGACGCCGCCAGGTAGTCGGCGGCCAGCGCGCGGAACTGCTCGAGCAGGTGGTCGAAGCCGCCGTCCGAAATGGCGTAGTCGCGGCCGGGCGCCGTGGTCACCGGCGCGAACCCGACTTCCCAGAATCCCAATTCCTCGGTCAGATGGTGATAGATGCGGCGGACGTCGAGCGTCTGCCGAGTCAGCGTGACCCGGGCGCCCACCGGCCGCGTGCGGTGCCGCTGCAGCAGCGCCTTGATCTTCGGCGCGGCCATCGCGTAGCTGCCCTGGCCGTTGTTGAAGACGCGGAACTTGTCCTGCATCTCTTCCGGGCCGTCGATTGAGATCGTGACGCCGACCCGCTCGTTGGCCAGGAACTCGATCACCTCCGGCTGCAGCAGCGTGGCGTTGGTGGTGAGGCTGAAGTCGATGTCCTTGCCGACTTCGGCAGCCCGCCGGCGGGCGTAGGCAATGGTCGCCTTGAGCACCGGGAAGTTCATCAGCGTTTCACCGCCGAAGAAGGTGATGTGCGCGTGCTTGTTCTCGCGCGACTCGCGCAACGCGAACTCGACGCTCTCGCGGGCGGTCTCTTCGCTCATGAACTTCGGTTGCTGGCCGTTGGCGGTGTCGACAATCTTGTCCTCGCCGTACTCGTAGCAGTAGGTGCAGGCCAGGTTGCACTGGTTGGTGACGTTCACCACCAGTGTCTGCAGCGGCACGGGGCGCAGCGGGACAATCTTCGGCTGTGGCTTATCCGGCTTGGCCCTCATCTCGCCGAGTGCGCGGACGCGCTGCAGTTCGGCAATCGTGTCGGTGACTTCGGCGGCGTCGAATCGATTCGACAGGTTGCGGGCCACATCGGCCACCGGCAGCGGGCCGCGCCCCAATTCCTGCAGGATCGCCTCGGAGCAATCGTCCAGCGCGAACACCGCCGCACTGGGCACGAGGTAGAGGTAGCGCCGGCCGGCCGCCTCGAACGAGTGGAACTCGCGCAGGCCGAGGGTCACGGGACACCCACTGTCGGGTCAAAGCGCATGTACAGCGGCACGGTGACCAGCAGGTGGGCCCTGGCGCGAATGCTGCCCGCCGGCTTTCCGCCACCGGCCTCGGCGGCGTAGGTCGCCACTACCCACACGTCGCCAATGTTGTTGCGGCTGCCCTTGCGTGCCGGGTTGGGACCATCGACGTTCGGCGTGAAGCGACCGGTCGCCGCATCCAGCGCACCCACGAACTTCACATCGTCATCGTCGTAGGTCGCCGCGAACTCTTCCATGCTCCAGGCGGCATCGACCATGCCGAGGCTCAGGTCGTCGGGCGTATCGGGCCGGCCGTCAGCGCCATTGTGGAAGGCCCACGCCTCGAACTGCGCCAGCATCTTCGGAAACGTGGTGCCGCCGACCCGCGCCATGGCCCAGTCGGGCTTGACCTTGATCGTGTCCACGCGATCGAACACCACGAGCGCCTTGGGCTTCGAGGCGCCGGCGACGAACAGGTCACGCGCGCCCAAGGCGGCGGTCGCCGCCACGTCGATGGCGGCGGTGGCCACGTCGGGAGTGACGCTGACGATCCGCGTGACGGTGAGGCCGGGGCCGAGATCGATATCCGCCGGGCGGAGCCCGGTTGGGAAGTTAGCGCCGTAAATCTTCAACTCCTGCCCAGTGGCGCCCTGCTTGAGCGCCGTGCGGTCGGTGCCGAGCACCCGCGGGTCGGCGTTGACCCGGTCGAGTCGCACGTCGAGTCCAACCTCGTCGTAGCCGCCCGTGAACCAGCGGCCCTCGAGCTGCCGCCAGTCGCGATCCACGAACATCACTTCCCGCATGGCCGAATCGGCGCCCGCGGCGGTGGTCGAGCGGCCGCGCCACTGGAAGCCGGTGTAGACCAGCGCGCGGCCAGTGCGCGTCACGGTTTCGCCAGTGCGGGCGACGCGGTAGGTCGTGGCGGTCGTGAACTCGTCGGGTGCCGCCGGATCGGCGCTGATCGTCACGCGGCCGAAGATGGCGCCTTTGCCGGCGTCCCAACCGCTCAGCGTCCAGGTGCCCTCGAGCCGGGCCGCGCGCATGGTGGCCGACCACGCCGTCCACTCGGGAGTCTTGAGCGGGAACGCACCAGAGAGATGGTCAACGGCCTTCTCCACCGGCTGCCGGAGGTCTGGCGGACGGCCATCGGCTGAGGGATCGCGTGGTGGCGGACCGTTGCGGCGGAACGCCTGGTTATCCACCAGGGGGTACCAGCCGCGGTGCATCGCCATCAGCAGGTTCCACTCGCCGCGGGTGCGCCGCTGCGAGATCACGCGGCCCATCGAGTGGCAGCGGATGCAGGTGGACTCGGTGTCGGCGCTGGCGGTGTACTTGAAGTCAATCAGCCGCCGTTCAGCTTCCCACGCGGCCGGCTTGGCCTCTTCGGGCGCCAGGCCGTGATTATTGGAGAGGTATTTGACCACCTGGCGCGCGGTGGCCGGATCGATGCTGAGGCCGTTCAGCGCCGCCATTCGCTGGATGGTCGACTGCCAGCCCTCGGGCGTGTTGCGCTGGAACGAGATGCGCGACATCTGGCCCTTGTCGTCGGGCCGGTGGCAGGTGCCGCACGCCTTCTGGACGGTGGCGTCCGTCACCGGGATGCCCTCCTCAGGCTTGGCCGTGGGCGCGGCCGCGGGCGGCTGCTGTGTGGCGGCCACACCCGCCAGCAACGTCACCAATAGAACCCCTACCACCGCGATGGCACGTGTCGCTCTCGTCACTTCGGGACCTCCGACAATTCGGCGTCATTGTGACACAAGCCAGCGCCGCGCAACCACGGTGGCAAGGGCAAACAGAAAGTCATGCAGGGGGACGTGGCCGTGCAACCGGCCGTACGCCTCGAACAGGTCGGGGACCTGCGCGCACTGCGGCGCCAGCTCCCTCAGCGCGATCACGTCAACGCCCCGCACGAATCGAATCGATTCGCTGCCGCTGACGATGTGTGGTTGGAGCACGATTTCGTGATTTCGAACGACCGGGCGCGGCTCGATGGCCGCGTCGCCGGGACGAAGGGCCAGGTTTGGCGCCGAGCGCAGCGCCTCGAGCGCCTCCCGCAGGACCAAGGCATCGGTGCCCGGCGCGTCGGGCGCGTCGGCGCGGTCGCGCCAGAACGCATCCGGGTGATTGGGCGCGGCCTCAGCCAGGAAGGCACGGCTCATCCGCGAATAGTGGCGCTCGATCTCCTGCTCGCGGCCGGAGAAGAAAGCCAGTGCGTACGGGCGCATGGCGGGCGTGCGCAGGCAGGTGTGCGCCACAACTGCCGCCAGCCAGCCCGACGCCAGCGCCTTCTTCACGCCTGCGGACGACAGGGGATCGATGAAGGAGCCGGCGTCGCCGGCCAGCAGCCAACCATCGCCCGCGTACTGCTCGGCGCGATACTCGGACGCGTCCCAGCCCTTCGGGCCGTCCACGCATTCAGCGGTGGCGGTCAGCCGCCGAAAGGTCACGGTCTTGTCGATCTCCGCGAGGTAAAGCTCGCGGGCCGAGGCGCCGCGGGCAAGCGCGGACCGTTGCGGATCGACCATCACCGCCACATGCCGAATGCCGGGCGACGTTGGCACCGACCAGGCCCATCCCGATTCGTAGGATTCGATCAGGGTATGCGTGTCGTCTGGCACGGGCCACGCCCCGGCGCGCTTCCATTCGGCCACCAGCGCCACCGTGCGCGGTCCGTCCGCATGGACGCGCACCCCTTTGGCGCGAGCCAGCAGGCCCGATCGACCAGTGGCGTCGATCAGGAACTGACCGGCCGCCGCCGCCAGGTCGGCCTCGACGACCAGCCGGCGTTCAACGGCCACGCCGGCGGCCCTCGCCTCCGCCAGCATCACGTCGTCCAGGCGCTGCAGTGGGACCTGCCATCCCAGGGAGCCGCCGGCAAATGGTTCGACGCGCGGCTGCGGCTGTCCCCACCAGACGGTATTGCCGGTGGAGCGGATGAAACCGGCGCGCCCGATCGCGTCGCGGATGCCCACGGCCTCGAACAGCTTGCCGGTGCTGGGGGGAACAGACACGGCCAGGCGAGCGTCGGGAGCCGGTCGCGTGATCAGGCGGACGGGATGGCCCCACTCCGAGAGGAGCTTCGCGGCAGCGGCACCCGCGGGACCGCCGCCGAGCACCACCACATGGTCAGTAACTTTCAACTTCAAGGCCCGGCACGCGCTTGAAGTGCTCGACGTTCCTGGTGACCACCGGCATCTCGTAGGCGAGGCCGGTGGCGGCGATCCAGAGTTCGCTCCGATCTATTGGGATGCGGTTGTCGCGCAAGTGACGGAATGCGCGGCCGTACTGCCAGCTGACTTCGGGGGTCACAGGCAACACATAATAGGGTGCCAGAAACGCCTCCCACCGAGCGCGGTCGCGCATGGAGATGCCTGAAGCGATCTCTCCCGCTACCACGAACGGCAGATAGAGCCGGGCGTCTTGGTTCGCCTCAAGGAACTCTAGCGCCCCTCCTGGCACCCCACGGCGATGAGTACGCTCAAGATCTCTTAGAAACGCGCTCTCAAGAATCAGCGCCCGGCCCATTTGTCCTCGGGCGGCGGATCGCGCTGAATAATCTCATCGATGCGGTCCAATTCCTCGTCACGGAGGTGCACCCGCCGCGAGCCCAACAAGTCGAGCAACGCCCGGCCGGTAATGGTATCTTCCGGCCAGGTGGCCCGCATCACCACCTCGCTGAACGACTCGTCGCGATAGCGGCGGGCGGCGCTCAGCCGGTTATATGCCTCTACTTTCAACGAAATCGTCTTGGTGGCCATATCTCAATATGCACATTACACAGATGGCAGGTCAATAGCCTGTTTCAACAGACACTTACGGCCGACAACAGCCCTTGAGTGGACACTGAGAATCGCGCTGTTTCTTGCCGAACCCGCACGCGTTCATCATCCCCAGGTGGCAGATCGAAAAGTCGAACTTCACCGGGTCGATGGGGTCGAGCGCACGTAGTGACTTGGTGATGTCGGTCGCCATTCGCCAGCCCGGGCTCTTGAGCTTCGTCAGCCGCAGGCACTGCCCGACGCGGATCACGTGCGTGTCGAGCGGCACGATCAACTGACTCGGCCGCACGCGCGTCCAGACGCCCAGATCGACTTGATCGCGGCGCACCATCCAGCGCAGGAAGAGATTGAGCCGCTTGCAGGCGCCGCCGGATGACGGGCGCGAGAAGAAGTAGGCGACACCGGGTTTCGGTTTCGCGCGGCCGTAGACCGCCTTCTGATCGAGCGCCAACGCCCGCGTCGAGAACGACTGCAGGCCCTCGCCGACGTCCACCGCGTCAGCCGGCAGGCCGGCGGCGAAGAAGCCCTCGATCGATCCGCCGTCTCGGATCATCTGGTGCATCACCCACACCAGCGCTGCCATGTCGATGCCCTTGGTCCAGCGATGCACCAGGTGATCGAACTTGCGGCGATCGCGGGCCGGCTCGAACGCGCGCACGAACGCGGCCGGCGACGGCCCCATCACCTGCAGCATGCCGTTGATCGAGTTGAGGACGCTTTGCACGCGCCCGAACGCGAGCGCCGCCGCGATAAACGCCACCACCTCGCGATCGTCGGGCCGCTCGTAGCGGTGCACGATCCAAATCGGATCGGTCACCACGCGATCCGCGTTGAACGTGAGGTAGAGCGTGTCCAGCGCCGAGCGGAGGTCGGCCAACGGCGTCAGAAGCTGGTGATCGGGACCCTGTCGGCGCACATCGGGCAGGACCCCGCCGCATAGTTGGGCGGCGCGGTGTATTCCACCAACGCCACGTTCGGCACGTCCACGGTGACGCACACCTCGCAGCGGTCGACGATCTGCATGGTCCCAATGACGATGCCGCCGGCAGCCGCGACCAGGTCCGCGCACTTGCGGAAGGTCGTCCCGGTGTTGCGCACGTCGTCCACGATCAACACGCGCTTGCCGTGCATGCTCGTCGCGTAGAACGGGCTGAGGACCGGGTCGCCTTCCTCATCGCCAAACGGCGCGAACGAGTACGGGGGATGCGTCATGGGCCGGCGGCCGTCGAGCAGGCCGGCCACCGTGTGGGCCAGCACCGCGCCGCCGGTCGCGGGGCCGGCAATCACCTCGGCCTCGGCGAAGTCCGCCGGCATGATGTCGATCAGATCCTGCGCGACGCGCCAGATCGTCGACGGCCACTGCAGCAGCTTGTGCGGATTCAGGTAGAGCTTGCCGTGAAAGCCGTTGCCGTAATCGAAGTGGCCCGCCATCACCACTTCGAAGCGGCGCATGTCGTCGAGCGCGCGCGCCCGGACACCGTCGTGACGGGCGTTTCCAGATGAAGTCATTGGAGTCCTGCCGCGGGGTTGGCGTAGACCGTGCGTCCGCCGACGATGGTGGCGGCCACGCCGCCCTTGAAGGCCCAGCCGTGGAACGGCGTGTTCTTCGACTTGCTGACCAGTTTGGTCTTGTCGACCGTCACGGGCAACTCCAGCGCCAGGATGGTGATGTCGGCCGGCGCTCCGGCCGACAAGGATCCGCCGGGCACGTTCAGGATCTTCGCCGGGTTCACCGACATCAGTTCGACCATGCGCGACAGCGTGATCAGGCCGGTGTGCACCAGTTTGTCGAGCGTGATCGACACCGCGGTTTCGAGACCGACAATGCCGAACGGCGCACGGTCGTACTCGACGTTCTTCTCGTCGTAATGATGCGGGGCGTGGTCGGTCGAAATCACGTCCACGGTGCCGTCGACGATACCGGCGAGCATGGCGTCGCGGTCGCGCGCCTCGCGCAGCGGCGGGTTCATCTTGGTGTTGGTGTCATACGCCACCGGCGCGGCCAGCAGGTCGTCGGTCAGCGTGAAGTGATGCGGGCACACCTCGCAGGTCACTTTCACGCCGCGGCTCTTGCCCTGGCGGACCGCCTCGATGGTGGTCCATGCGCTCATGTGCGCGATGTGGATGTGGCCGCCGGTCATTTCGGCCAGCAGGATGTCGCGCCCGGCGGTGATGGCCTCGGCGACGCCCGGAATGCCGCGCAGGCCGAGCGATGCCGCCACCGGGCCTTCGTGGGCGACGCCATCACCCTTCAGCGTTTGATCCTCGCAGTGCTCGATCACCGGCATGTTGAACATGCTGGTGTACTCGAGCGCCCGTCGCGCCAGCAGGGCCGTCGCCACCGGCAAACCGTCGTCGGTCACGGCGACACACCCGGCTTCCTTCAGCTCGGCGATATCCGCAAGCTCTTCGCCCTTCTGCCCGCGCGAGACGGCACCAATGGGATACACCCGCGCCAGGTTCGCTTCGGCTGCCTTCTGCAGGATCAGCTTGGTGACACCGGCGTTGTCGTTGACCGGCTTCGTGTTGGGCATGCAGGCGACCGCGGTGAAGCCACCGGCCACGGCCGAGGCCACGCCGGTCGCGACGGTTTCCTTGTGCTCCTGGCCGGGTTCGCGCAGGTGCACGTGCATGTCGATCAGGCCCGGACACACGACCAGCCCGGCCGGAATATTGATGACCTCGGCGCCGTCGGCCTTCAGGTTGGCACCGACCTCGGCAATACGATCGCCGTCGAGCAGCACATCGAAGATGCCATCGCGTCCGTTGGCCGGGTCGACGACGCGGCCGCCCTTGAGCAAGCGTTTCATAGGTGTGTGAGGAGCATGTGCGGCGTACGCCGCCCGGGTGACAGGAAAGTGGTCATGGACACCTCTTCTCGGGCTCGCGGGCCCGCGTTAAAGAGACGCTGGTGAGTATGGCATAGTGATGGGAGGTGTCGCCAGAAAGCATTTCGTCGCCATCGGCGTTAGCCGCCGACGCCACCTGGCCCCTGCTGCTCGCGGCCAGCGCCATGGCCGGCGACCTGGAGCGTGATGGGCGGGCACAGTCGTTCTCGCTGGACGGCACGAAGCTGCAACCGGTGACCGGTGATGCCGACCGTGCCGTGCTCGAGTGGCAGCCGGGCTCCGGTTGGCACTCGCGGCTGCCGGTCGACAGCCCTCTGGCAGACCTGCTCGATCTCTACCTCCCCATTTGCAGCGCAACGACTTCACGGCCGATGACCGTTGGACATCTTGGCCAGAGCCTCGACGGGTTCATCGCCACTCATTCCGGTGATTCGCAGTTCGTCACCGGCGGCGGCAACATCGTCCACCTGCATCGCATGCGGGCGTTGTGCGACGCGGTCGTGGTTGGTGCCGGCACGGTGGCCGCGGACGATCCGCAGCTGACGACCCGGCACGTGAGCGGGCCACACCCACTGCGCGTGATCTACGACCCGGGCCGGCGGCTCGCACCGACCTTCAAGCTCTTCACCGATGGCGCGGCCCCGACACTCTATGTCTGCGAACAATCACGGCTGGCGTCAGGCGAAACGCAGGTGGGCGATGCCACCGCCATCGGCGTTGCCGAAGGCCCGGGGGGCGTAGCGGAACTGCTGGCGCTGCTGCGGGCGCGCGGCTGCGGGCGCGTGTTCGTTGAAGGCGGTGGCGTCACGGTGTCGGCGTTTCTGGCAGCGGACTTGCTGGACCGCCTGCAACTCGCGATCGCGCCGGTGTTGATCGGCGACGGCCGGCCCGCCATTCGGCTGGCGCCGCAGGAGCGCCTGCGCGACTGCCTCCGCCCTGGCTATCGTGTGTTCCGGATGGGCGGCGACGTGCTGTTCGACTGCGAGCTGGATTCGCAGACCAACACCGATCACGCGGCCGACCGCGCTCCGGCCGTCACGCGAGTGATCTAGGCGTTACCTAGGCGCGCGAAACGTCACCATCTCGTACGCGATCCAGCCCTGCGCCAGGCATTCCTGCAAGGCGCTGCCACCATTCACGTAATCGAATCGGCCGGAGTTGATCGGCAGCAAGTTCAGCAACGGCAGCAGCGCGCTCAGCAGTCGGTCACGGGCGCGACCAAGTTCCAGGTAGGGCGACAGATCCACGGTCGAGTCGTGGCTAAAGCGGTGGGCTTGCGCCAGCGCCTGCAGTGCGTCGCGATCCAGCAGCGTGTTGACATGCCAGCCGCGGCAGAAACGCTCGATGGCGCGGGCCGCGCGCGGATCCGTGGTGGGACGGAGAAAGTCGTCGCAGATCACAAGCACTCCACCAGGTCTCAACAGCCGCCGGCACTGCGCGAAGAAGCGATCGGGCTCGGGGCCGTGCACAAACGACTCAATCGCATACGCGAGATCCGCTGTGCCGACCTCCGGGAGGTCGTTGTAGTCGCCGACCAGACATGCCACCCGATCCGAGAGGCCGGCTTCACGGATGCGGGCGTGAGCGATTCGGGCCTGCACCGGGCTGAGCGTGATGCCGGTGACCCGTACTGGCAGGCGCTCGGCCAGGTAGCACGCACTTCCAGCAACGCCGCACCCGAGGTCGACGATGTGGAGCGGGTGTCCAGCGGGCGCAGCCAGGGATTGCGCGATCTCCGCGATCCGATCCTCAACGTAGTGAAACGCCTGGGCACGGTGGCTGACCCCTGGCCCCCACACGGCGCGATGGATGGCGCCGCCACCCTGGCCGCGGGACACAAAGGTGGCTGAGTGACGATCGTAGTAATCGCGGACTTGCGCTGGGTCGAATCGGGGTGCCGGTGGCGCGGTCATGGTGTCGCCGGCCAGGCGGCGAGATCGTGATGGCGAACGGTGATGCGTGATCGTCCGGCATCAATGTGTGCGAGCCGGCGATCTCGCCAACCGGTGATCCAGCTGGGACCGGTGGAGGCAACCCCTTCTTGGGGTTGCCTAACGAGCGCCAACTCGCTGGCGGCACTCGCCCAATCGTTGATCAGGTAGCGCTGCATGTCGGCGTGCGCGGGTCCGATGTTCCAGTCGGCGGGCTCGATGTGAACCTGGTAGCCAACGTCGATGAAGCAGCGTTCGGCGCAGGCCACCGCGTCTGGGCCGGCGGCGATGCCACCAAGACCCTTGTCGGTGTGTTGGTGCTGATTCAGCAGCTCCCGAATGAGCTCGTCTTCGGGCTCCGCCGGCGAACACGATGATTCGCCGTTATAGGTGAGGGCAAACAGCACGGCGGCGCCCGCGTCCCGGCACCGCGCGGCGAGCGACTGGAGCCACGACTCGGACACGAGATCCAGCAGCGCCGATGCCGTCACCAGCTGCCGACCCGCGAACAGTCCGGGGTCGTCCAGCACCCGAAGGTCGCGCTGCCGTGTTTCGATCTCGCAGTCCAGCGTCTCGTGACGCACGTGTAGTCCCGTCGCCGTTGCGCGGCATTCGTAGCCGCGCGACGCGGCCCAGGACGCGGTGCGATTGGTCACCAGGGCGAGCAAGTCCGGGCTCCGGTCTACAACCAGCCAATGCTGGTGACCCGGCAGGCGATCGGCCAGGTAACGAACGTTGGATCCGGTGCCGGTGCCGAGATCCAGAACGTTGTAGGGCGCCCCTTCCTGGGGCGCCGCGTCGACAACCCGTTGGACGAGCCGCGACGACCGCGCTTCCCAATCGGCCGCCTCGCGCAGCTTCAGCCAGTCGCCAAGAGTTTCAGACATGGGAATTGAGTTTCTGAAGAGCAGCGTCCATCCGGGCGGCTGCCACCTCCCACACTGGCAGGCGATCGCGAACCTCGCGCGCGCCGGCTGCCATCCGGGCGCGAAGATCCGCGTCGCCGATGACGCGCGACAGCGCTTCCGCAAGTGGCGCCACCTCACCCGGTGGCACCACCACGCCGGCGTCGGCGCCAACGAGATCGGGAATCGCTCCCGTCGTCGTACTCACCACTGGCAGTCCGCGCGCCAGCGCCTCGGCCACGGCCATGCCGTAGGTCTCGCGGCGCGTGGCCAGGACGAACACATCGGCAGAGTCATAGCAGGTCACGAGTGCTTCGGCATCCAGCTCTCCGGCGAGCGTCACCCGATCGTCGAGTCCAAGCTGCCACACGAGGCTGCGAACGCGGTCAACGGTCGCGTGATCACGCGTCAGGCTTCCGGCGCACGTGAGGCGCCACGCTCGATTCGGCACGGCTGCCAGCGCCTCGAACAGCACATCATGTCCTTTCCCGGCGTTGACCGTCGCCACGCACAGCAGGTGCACGCGAGCGCCGTCAGAGCCCTTGGCCTGCGGTGCCGGGTCAGTGCCGGGTTCGACCACAACCACGCGATCGCGCGGCAGTGCATAGGGTTCGAGCAGGCCAAGAGTGGCCGCACCGGTGACGACAATCAGCGCCGACGCGGCGAGGGCACGCTGCTCCGCGACCGCCAGCCGATCGCGGGTTTCGGCATCGATGCTTACGTCAGCGGCAAGCGGCAGGTGGACGAGTGCGACGATGCGCAAGCGCGCGGCCTCGCGTTCGATGACCTCTGGGAGGGCACTGAGTGCGAGGCCATCCATCACCACCAGCGCGGCGTCTGGCAGCGCCGCCAGGGCCGCGGCCGCGCCTGTCACCGCCTCCGCCGAGGGCTGCGGAAAGTCGCCCGCAAGTTCCACGACCGTGATGTCCCAGCCACGCCGGCGCAAGCCATCGACCATGCGCCGGTCGTAGATCGAGCCGCCGGTCCTGGCGGCAATCGACCCGGGCACGACAAACACTGCTGATTTCATCAGGTCTTATTCTGAATCTGCGGCTGTGTTTGAATCTGCGGCTGTGATCAGTCTGCGGCGCCGACGCGGCCTTCGTACGCGGCCGATGCCACGTGCGATTCCTGCAGTGTCACGCGCAAGCTTTCCACCGCGCCGGCGCCGGGACCCAAATCACCGCGGTGGATCGCCGCCACCATCCGGTCGAACACGGTTCGTGCGATGAACTCAGTGGTGGTGTTCTTGCCCTTGAATTCCGGCACCTCGTCCAGGTTGCGGAAGTTCAGGTCGGCCAGCGCCTTCTTCAGCGCCTCGCCGGCGCGGCCAATATCGACGACGATCCCGTCGGCGTCGAGATCGGGGCGGCGGAACTCGGCGTCGACCACATAGGTCGCACCGTGCAGGCGCTGGGCGGGACCGAACACCTCGCCCCTGAAGCTGTGCGCGATCATGATGTGGTCGCGCACCGTTACGTAGTACATCGAGTGTTCCTTCCGTTGTCTTGGTGAATGATTGCGGGGTATCTCACAAATGCCTCGCACTGAAGCACCGAATCACTGAAGTGCCGACAATCTTTGTGGCCAAACGAGGTTCCGTGGTTCTGTGTTTCCGTGGTTCTGTGTGACGCATGGCAGAGAACACGGGCTAATACCGGATGCGATGGCACAACACATCGCCTGAAGATTGCGCCAGGCCGGCCATCACCTCCGGCAGCGTCTCGAACGGACTCTCGCCGGTGATCAGCGCATCGAGCGCCGGATCGCGAAGCATGCCTAGCGCCAGCTGCATCCGGCGGCGATGGTCCCACCTTGCGCGCTGCGCCGGGGCAATGCGACCCACCTGCGACGAGGCGATGGTCAGGCGCTTCGAGTGAAACGCGCCGCCGAGCGGCACGGTCACGGCTTGATCGCCGAACCAGCTCATCTCGACAATGGTCGCCTCGAGCGCGGCCAGGGTCAGCGCCAGCTCGAGTCCTGATGGCGACCCGCTGGCGTGGATGACGACATCGGCCTCGCCGGCGGCCGTCTCTGGCGTGGCGAACGGCACGCCCAACGCGCGCGCCACCGCCGCGCGTTGCGGGTTGGTGTCTACCAGCTCAACGACACATTCGGGGAGGCGGCTGGCCAGCCACGCGGTGAGCATGCCGACGGTGCCGGCGCCGATCACGGTGATGCGATCGCCGACGTGCGGCCGGGCGTCCCAAATACCGTTGAGAGCCGTCTCGAGGTTCGCGGCCAGCACCGCCCGGGCCGGAGGTACGTCATCAGGAATGACAGCCACGGCCGTGGCGGACACCACGAAGCGAGTCTGGTGCGGATGCAGCACGAACACATGGCGGCCCACCAGGTCTGCGGAACCCTGTTCGACGATGCCGGTCAGGGAGTAGCCGTACTTCACCGGCGCGGGAAATTCGCCCACCTGGAACGGCGCCCGCATGCGGGTCCACTCGGTCTGCGGAACGCGGCCGTTGAAAACCAGCGCCTCGGTGCCGCGGCTGATGCCGCTGTAGAGCGCGCGCACCACGACCTCGTCGCCCCCGGGGGTACGCAGTTCTTCAGTCCTGATCTCACCGCGCCCGGGCTCAACCACCCAAAACGCCCTGGATTCTGTATTCATTGCACTTTGCAATCCGACTCCCGGTTCCCGACTCCCGACTCCCGGCCCGGGTCTTCCATTCTCTCCCAGATACAATGCCGTCCTTGCCTCTTCGCACCCAGGTCCTGCTCGCGAGCGGTGTCGGCGCATTCGCCCTGGCCGTTGCCTCGCCCGCAGCGGCATCGGTATTCGCCGTCATGATGGCGGTGGCGGCGACCACGGTCGGTGCCCATCATCCGTTTGCGCGATTCGGGCCGGCCAACTACGTCACGATGCTCCGCGCGGCGGTGGTATCGCGAGCGGCGACCCTGCTCCTGGAGCCAACGAGCCACGAAGTCGCGTGGTTCGTGGTGGGGGCAACCGCCTGCCTGGCCGCCCTTGATGGTCTCGACGGCTGGCTCGCGCGGCGAACCGGCCTGGCCAGCATGTTCGGTGCCCGGTTCGACGTCGAGGTCGATGCCCTGCTGATCCTGGTGCTGTCGCTGTTCGTGTGGCGGTACGACAAGGCCGGGGTGTGGGTGCTGGCCTGCGGGTTGATGCGCTACGCGTTCGTCGCGGCCGGGTGGGTACTGCCGTGGATGAACAATCCGCTCAAACCAACACTTCGAGGCAAGAGCGTCGCCGTTGCGCAGTTCGCCGGCCTGGGCCTGGCGCTTGCCCCGGTGGTTCCGGCGCCGGCCAGTGCGGTCGTCGCGGCGGTCACATTGGCAACGCTCGTATGGTCGTTTGCCATCGATGTGAGGCGGTTGTCGAGGGGGTGACAGAAATCAGCCACAGAGAACACAGAGTCAAATACTTCAAAAGGCGTGTCCGCCAGTTCGAAGCCTGATCGCATTTAAAGAGGTTGGCTCTGTGTCGTCTGCGCCCTCTGTGGCAAGTTCGTGGACAAGCATCATTCCCGCACGCTGAAAGCTTCCAGCAACGCTGGGACCAGCGCGTGCATCTCGCCAGCCCCGGGCCGAACGGGTGCGAGGCCGTCGTGGAAGCCGCTCGCGCGCAGGCGGCGCAGCAACTCGGGACGACTGGCAATGACATGCACCGGCACGTCGCGCACCGCGGTGCGGCCGCTCACCGCCGCTGGAGGCTGGTGGTCGCCAATCACGATCAGCACCAGGTTCTCGCCGGCATGCGCGCGGATGTAGCCGGCCAGCGTGTCGTAGCCGTAGGCGATGGCGCGCAGGTAGCTCGGCGCCAGATCGGTAAGGTCAGGCGCGGGAGCGGCCGTCACGTCCTCGGGACGATAGCCGTCCTTCTGCAGCGCGCGTGACCACTCGGGCAAGAACGGCGGTACCGGGCCAAACGGCGCGTGCGAGGTGCTGGTGGGAAACACCGCGAACAGCGGCGCCCGCGACGCAGCACTGCGTTCGAGCGCATCGAGCCTGGCCAGCGCAAACTGATCGGGAATGCCCCACCAGCCAAACTCGGGGCCCTCGTACGCCAGCAAGTCACGACCGTAGATCACGTCGAAGCCGTAGAACGCGCCTTCGGGCCACGGCTGGCGCATGCCCGGCATCAACGCCACGGTCCGGTAGCCGCCGCGGCTGAATGCTCTCACGATGGTGTCGCGGGATGATGCCATCAGCGAGGTGTACTCGTACTGATCGGTCACCTTCACGCCGGTGAGCAGGCTGAGATGTGCCAGCCACGACGAAGCGCCAAAGGTCGGCGATTCCACATAGGCCGAGATCAACTCGCGCCCGGCGTCGCCCACGGCGGCTTCGAGATTGCGCCGGCTCCCCGCCAGCACTTCAGCGAACTCCGGATTGTCGAACGTGACCGCGCCGTACGATTCGAGAAACACCAGCACGACATCGGCGCCGTCCAGGTCGCGCAAGTCAGCCGTGCCGAAGTCCGGGCTGTCGCCCAGCACCGGCGAGGCGCCGCCGGTTGCGGTCATGGCGACAACGTATCGCGCCTGGCGCAGGTAGGCACCGGTCGCGGGCTCGGCAAACGCCGGCTGCGCGAACGACGTGACCTGCTGCAGCGTGAACAATGCAATCACGAGTGACGCAGCGGACCCGAGCAGGAGACGCGCGCGGCGATGCTGCACTGCGGCGGCCAGATGCCGAAGGGCAAGCCGGGCGAGCAGGAACACGGCGGCGATGACGAGCACCAGGCCGGCCGCCGCCGCCACGATTTGCCACGCCGGCACCGCGCGCGCCAGCATGGCGGTGACGTTGCCCAGGTGACGGGAATCCCAATAGAGGTTGAAGTCGCGGCCGTACAGACCCGGGGCCGTCACATCGAGGTAATGACCTGCGACCAGCAGCACCCACAGCACCGGCAGCACCCGCCGGGCCAGACGCTCGGCCCGTTGGTGCGCGACGGCCAGCAGCAGTACGCACACGGCGAGCTCCACCGACAACGCATTCTCCCAACGAATTTTCGGGGTGGGCCACACGTTGCCGAACGTGAGCGACGCGTTCAGCAGCAGCAGGGCGGCGGCGGCGAACACCGGCTACACCGACGAGAGCAGGTGACCGAGCTTGTCTTTCTTGGTCTTCAGGTAGCGTTCGTTCGCGGCGTTGGCCAGGATCTCGATCGGCAGGCGCTCGCTCACCGACAGGCCCTCGCCGGTGATGCCGGCCAGCTTGCGCGGGTTGTTGCTCATCAGCCGGGTCGAGCGCACGCCGAGGTCCTGCAGCATGCGAATGGCCGCGCGGTAGTCGCGCAGGTCGGCCGGGAAGCCGAGGCGGGCGTTGGCTTCAACCGTGTCGCAGCCGGCCTCCTGCAGGGCGTAGGCGCGAATCTTGTTCGCCAGGCCAATGCCGCGGCCTTCCTGGTTGAGATACAGCAGCACGCCGCGGCCCTCGTCCGAGATCCGCTGGAGCGCCGCGTGCAACTGCTCGCCGCAGTCGCACCGCGCCGAGTGGAAGATGTCGCCGGTCAGGCACGAGGAATGGACGCGGGCCAGCACGTTCTCGCCGTCGCCCAACTCGCCGCGCACCATGGCGACGTGCGTGCCACCGCCCAGCCCGTTCTCGAAGACGTGGATCGTGAACTCACCAAACTCGGTCGGCAACTGTGCGGTTGCGACGCGGCGAACGGGAGCCAAATGCCGTACAGCGTGGAGCAGGGTGCCCACGCGCGAGCGAAACCACCGGATCATGACTGCAACCAGACTACGACAGAAGCCAAGTCACCATCGTACGGGTGGGACGAAGGGTGTGTCAATCGGCCCGGGCCGCCTCGGCTTCGCCGCCCCCGGCCAGCAGGTAGAGCACCGCCATGCGCACGGCGACCCCATTGGCGACCTGGTCGAGGATTACGGACGAGGCGCCATCGGCAACTTCTGAGGCGATTTCCACCCCGCGGTTGATGGGCCCGGGATGCATGATGATGACGTCGGTCTTGGCCCGCGCCACCCGGGCTTCGGTCATGCCGAAGGTCCGGAAATACTCGCGCTGCGACGGGAAATAGGCGCCCTGCATGCGCTCGAGCTGGATGCGCAGCATCATGATCACGTCGGCGCCCTCGACGGCCTCGTCCACGCGCGTCGTCACCGTCACGCCCATCTGCGCGAGCCCCGGCGGAATCAGCGTCGCCGGCGCACACACCCAGACATCCGCGCCGAGCTTCGTCAGCAACAGCACGTTCGACCGCAGCACGCGGCTGTGCAGCAAGTCGCCCACGATTGCGATCTTGAGGCCGGCCAGTTTACCCTTGCGCTCGCGAATCGTGAACGCGTCGAGCAACGCCTGGGTCGGGTGCTCGTGCATGCCGTCGCCGGCATTGACGATGGCGGCCTTGCAGATGCGCGAGAGCAGGTGGCAGGCGCCGGAAGAGGCGTGACGCAGCACGATCATGCTCGGCGCCATCGCCTCGAGGTTCATCGCGGTGTCGACCAGCGTCTCGCCCTTCACCACGCTGGATGAGGCAATCGCCACGTTGAGTGTGTCCGCGCTCAGCCGCTTCTCGGCAATCTCGAACGAGGTCCGCGTGCGCGTGCTTGGCTCGAAGAACAGGTTGATGACGGTGCGGCCGCGCAGCGTCGGCACCTTCTTGATGGTGCGCTGCCCCACTTCCTTCATGGCCTCGGTCGTGTCGAGAATCAGGACGATCTCTTCGGGGCTCAGGTCGGCGATGCCAAGCAAGTGCTTCTGCTTGAGGGCGGTCAGCATCACGCCTTCCCTTCGAGCAACACTTCGTCCACGCCGTCGAGCTCGCGCAAGTGGACCTGCACGCTCTCGGTGCGGGAGGTCGGCACATTCTTGCCGACGTAGTCGGCCTTGATCGGCAGCTCGCGGTGGCCGCGATCGACCAGCACCACCAGCTGGATCGACTTGGGCCGGCCAAAATCCGTCAGCGCGTCGAGCGCGGCGCGCGTGGTCCGGCCCGTATAGAGCACGTCGTCCACGAGCACGATGGTGCGGCCATCGATGGAGAAAGGAATCTCGGTCTTGCGGACCATTGGCGCGAGGCCGACCGAGGCGCCCATCAGGTCGTCACGATAGAGGGTGATGTCGAGGGCGCCGACCGCGATTTCTTCCGTGGTGATCTGGAGGATGTCGTGGGCGATTCGATGGGCGATCGGCACGCCACGGCTGCGCACGCCCACGAGGGCGATGTTCGCCAGGCCGCGATTGTGCTCGATAATTTCGTGGGCGATGCGAGTGAGCGCGCGCGAGATGCGCTCCGCATCCATGACAACCGGCATAGTCACCTCTTTGCGAACTCGCAGGTCCGCGTTTAAAGAGAGCGGAGTCGCCTCCGCAGGTTGACTGGAACTATATCACCATGCGCCTGGCTGCGGGCCGAGCGCTACGCCCCGTCGGGCCGGCGGCGGCCCACTCCGGTCGCTTGCTCAAAAGCGTGCCCTAACCGCAACACGCCAAGGTCGTCACGATGCCGGCCGACAATCTGGATCCCCACCGGCAGGCCCTCGGGCGTAAACCCCGCCGGCACCGAGATCGCCGGGCGGCACGTGGTCGAGATCCAATACGCGGACTTCATCCACGCCACGTAGTTGTCCATCGCGACGCCCTCGATCGACTTCGGCCAATCGAGGTGCGCGTCGAACGGCGGTACCTGGTTGACCGCGCACACGAGGAACGGGTACTTCTCCTGGAACACGCGCATCCGCTCCAGCAACGCGCCGTGCTTGATGATCGCCTGCGCGACGTCGGCGCCGCTCAACTTGGCACCGGCCTCGATATCCCAAATCGCCTCGGGCTTCATCACCGCGCGGTGCTCTGCCAGCAGCGCACCGTTGGTGTTCCAGTTCGCCCACGACCGCAAGGTCAGGAAGATCTCGTCCACGTCACTGAAATCCGGCGTCGCTTCTTCGACGATGCAGCCGAGGTCCTCGAAGGTGCTGCGTTGTGATTCGAGCACGGCGCGCACGCGCCGGTCGAGAGGCAGCCCGCCCAGGTCCGGCGACCACGCCACCCGCACGCCCCTCCAATCGCGATCGAGCGGCGGCGTGAAGTCCTGCAGGTTCGACGGATACGACTGGGGATCGCGGCCGTCCTCGCCGGCGATCACGCTCAGCATGAACGCGGCGTCGGCCACCGACCGCGCCATCGGCCCCTTGACCGACACGCCGACCAGGGGCAGCGCCGCCGGGGCGACCGGCACCAGGCCGACGGTCGGCCGAAGCGCGACGATGTTGTTGAAGTTGGCCGGGTTGCGGAGCGAGCCGCCCAGGTCGCTGCCGTCGGCGAGTGGCAGCATGCCGGCCGCGAGCGCCGCGCCCGCCCCGCCGGACGAGCCGCCAGCGCTCTTGGTACGGTCGTACGGATTGTAAGTAGTGCCGTAGACCTTGTTGTAGGTATGCGAGCCCATGCCGAATTCGGGCACGTTGGTCTTGCCGATCGGAATGGTGCCGGCGCGACGCAGCCGCTCGACGATCACCGAGTCTTCAGACGGCATCACGTCCTTGAAAATCGGCGATCCCTTCGTGAACGGGAAGCCGACTACCGATTCAAGATCCTTGAACGCGATCGGAAGACCATGGAGGGCGCCGACGGCCTGGCCCGACGCCAGCTCGCGATCGGCCCGGTCGGCCAGCGCCAGGCACGAGTCCTCGTCGAGGCTGGCGACAATCGCGTTGAGCGACGGGTTGAAGCGCCTGATCTGGCCGAGAAAGGCCGACATCACCTCGCGCGCCGAGACCTGGCGCGACCTAATCAAGCCGGCGAGCTCGCGCGCGCTTGTGAAACAGAGCGCGTCGCCGGTCACATCCAACCAGCCTTCTTGAAGCGATACACCAGGTAGACGTCGATCAGCACCATCGCCGCGACCGCCGCCGGGTAGCCGTAGGCCCACTGCAACTCCGGCATGTTGGCGAAGTTCATTCCGTAGACACCCGCGACCATGGTCGGCACCGCGACGAGGGCCGCATAGGCGGCCAGTCGCTTGGTGACCTCACTCTCCTGCAGCGCGATCAGCGACAGGTTGACGGAGATGGCGGTGGTGACCATGTCGCGCAGGCTGTCGATCGACTGCTTGAGGCGCATCAGGTGGTCGTAGACGTCTCGGAAATACTCCTGGAGCCCGTTGCAAATCGGCGGCACGCGGCCGCCGTGCAGCTTGGCCGCCACTTCGAGCAGCGGCACGGTCGCGTGGTCCAGCGTCAACAGCTTGCGCTTGAGCGAGTACAGCTCTTCGATCTGGGCGCGGGTCGTCTGGCCGGCGAAGATGCGCTGCTCGATCCCCTCGATCTCCTCGCTCAAGGCATCGAGCACCGGAAAGTAGCGGTCGACGACCGTGTCCATCAACGCATAGAGCACGTAGGCGGGGCCGTGTTGCAGCAACTCGGGTTCCAGTTCGCAGCGGCGCCGCACCTCGGCGAATCCGACCTGTGCGTCGCTGCGCACCGAAATGATGTACTGCGGTCCAACGAAGATGGCGACCTCGCCGGTCAGCAGCTCGTCGCCGGCCGGCTCGACCAGGTGCAAGACGACAAACAGCGAGGAGCCATACTCCTCGACCTTCGGGCGCTGGTGGCCCTTCTGCGCGTCTTCGATCGCCAGCTCGTGAAGGTCAAATTCGTCTTGAAGCGACGCCAGCTCACCCGGTTGAGGATCCTTGAGCGCCACCCACACGAAGCAATCGGCCCGGTCCAGATGCGTGCGGACTTCGCCGAGCGAGATGTCGGCGAGCTTCTGACCACGATGGTAGGCAACACAGTTGACGAGCATGGTCTGCGATCAGGCCGGGGCCGCTGCATGATCGCCCGAACATGGACAGCGGCGCAATCAAGATCCCGCCAAAGACAGGAGATCAAGAGTTCAGGAGCATCTTTTGGTTGAACTCTTGAACTCCTGATCTCCTGTTCAACGTCCGTAGGTCGGGATGTAGGTGACCGGCTTGTCGCTCGTGAAGTCCGGCGTGAACAGATCGATGCGCGCAAAGCCTTCCATGTCGCGCCCGACCGGCAGGCCCAGGAAATACAGCAGCGTCGGCGCGAGGTCGACGACCGAGGCACGGGGCGGCCGGCCCGCGGCGATCGGCTGGCCGAAGGCCAGCACGAACCCATCGGGAGCGCGTTCGTGCGTGCCGCTAATGCGGGGATTGCCGAGAATCATCTCCAGCACCCGCTTGCTGGGGGTCAGCGGCTCCATCCCGAATGCCGACACCACTAGCAACAGACCATCGGGGCCGAGGCGATCCAGTTCCCGGCCCACCAGCGTGTCCATGAAGCCGTAGTACTGATCCAGCACGCGCCCGAAACGTTGCCGCTCGTCTTCCGAGACATCGCCGAACGCAGAAGGGTCGGCATAGCGCAGGAAGAAGTGGCCGACGGCATCGATGCCGGGGAAGCGCGCCGCCAGGAAGCGTGGCGCCGAGCCTCTCAGCGCGGTCAGCAACTGGAGGTGCACACGGTCGCCGACCACCGGCGTCGGATCGCGCCGCGCGTCGTAGTCGTTCACGGGTTGCGGCGCACCCATGTTCGCGACGAGCGCGACCGGATCAGGTTCGGCGGGCGTCTGCAACGCCACCCGCACGTCCGCCAGCAACTCCGGCGGCCACACCGCCGAGGCGCCCTCGAACGCCATCTCGGTTTCCGACAGGCGGTGGAAGGACTCGCTCACGACGAAGCCGTCAACCTGGGGCGCCGGCTGCGTGAGCGGCCAGCCGATCACGCCGACCCGCACGCCGTGGTCGCTCAGGATGCTCCAGATCGGCCGTGCCGTCAGGTCACTTGCGGTGAGCGGCTCGGCCGCCAGGAATCCAAAGCTCACCAGCGCCTGCGCGAAGCAATAGTCCGGCAACAACTGGATGGGCGGGCCACCGAAGACTCGATAGACCTCCGCCGATCGCACGCCGTTGTACATCGGGTAGCGGCCGGTGGCGATCGCGCTCCACACCGGCTCGGCCTGGGTCGGCCTGAGCGTGGCCAGGTGCAGCACCGCGCCCTGGTCGAAGATCCGGCCGATATTCGGCAACCGCCCGGCGGCGACCGCCGGCGAGATCATGTCGAGGGTGGCGCCATCGAACATCAGCAGCGTGACGTTGGCCTGCGCCCGCGATGCCTCGGGCTGGGCAACCGCGGTGGTGGGCCGCGCCGGCAGCGGCGTTGGGCGGGCCGGACCGCGCGCGACAATCGGCAGGACCACCGACAGCAGCATGGTCACCGACAGCAGCGCGGCGCTGGTGCGCCCGCCACGCCGCCCCAGGTGCGCGAGCGCAATCCCGAGGAAGACGACGCCGGCCGCCGAGACGATGCCGGCGCCGATGCCCATGCGGTTGGCGGTAATCGGATCGAGCACGGGGCCGAAGCTGCGCAGGTTCATCCACATCAAGGCGGCGCCCGTGCCGGCGGCCATCGTGCAGAGCCACGACAGCAGGCGCACGCTCAGCCACCCCGGCGACAGCACTTCAACCGCCAGGATCTGGCGCAGCACAATCAGCGCGTAGAACGCCACCGTCAGGTTGGCGCCATAGGCGACGCCCAGCACCAGCGCCAGCGGCAACAACGTGCCAGGAACGAGTGAGACCGAAGGATTGAGCTGCAGGACGAGCGCGGTAAGGTACCCGGAGGCCACGCCACCGGCGATCACCGAGTTCGACAGCATCCGCAGGTAGCGCATGTGGGCGGGTCACGAACATTGTACCCGGCTTGCGATGCTCGATTGAGGCGCCGGGCTTGGCCAGTCGCCGGTGGCGCCGATCGCCACTGTCGGTGCTGCGTGAAGGAACGAGCAAGGTCGAGCTTGATCAGGATCGATCTGCGCTACCGGCCGGCACGGAACAACTCGCGCTCGTCGGGAGGAACTGTTCGAAGAGGTCGTCAGCAACGTCGCGGGCGCGCCCCGGCGCCGTAATCGTGAGCCGAACGGCGTTGTTTCTGTCGGTGATGTCGAAGGAGAGGAACGCGCAACATTCCTGTTCCTTGCGCACCATTTCATGAACACGGCCGGCGACTTCCGGCGCGTAGTCCAACTCGAGCGTCAGGTCGTCTCGCCGATGGCTGCGCAAGCCCTCGCGCGCCAGATCCGCGATCCATGCGATGCGCTCCGGATAGCTTTCGCCCTCGAGCGTGCAGGCGATTGGTGGCTCGGTTTGGTTCTCTATCAACGTGAATCCCTTGGTTTTCGATTCCTCATATGGCAGTGTAGACCCTCAAGTAACTTGAGGGTCAAGGGCGATGATTCAAGGGATTTCCATGGGTGACTTGAGAATCGGCGACTTGGCGGAACGGACGGGTACGTCCGTGCCGACGATCCGGTACTACGAAGCGATTGGGTTGCTGCGGCGCGCTGCACGTCAGGCGAGCGGCCAGCGCGTATATCGGCGCGAAGACGTTGATCGGCTGACGTTCATCCGGCGTTGCCGCGACTTCGATTTCTCGATCGAGCAAGTCCGAACGCTGGTGTCGATCACCCAGGACCCAAATCGTTCGTGCATGGCGGCGCGCGACATGGCGGCGGAGCATCTGACGGCAGTTCGCGCCAAGATGCGCGAGTTGAAGGCGTTGGAGCGCAGCCTGATCTCATTTGTCGATTCCTGCGATGCGTCGTGTGCGGGCGGCCCCGGTCCGGACTGCATCATCCTCGAGGATCTCGCGAAGGCGCGTGGGGGCAACGGTCGCGCGGCCCGCGCAGATCGGTCGACCCAGTGACGCTTAACCGCCGCGTGGCAGGTTCGGGAGGAGGGGAGTGTTACGTCCAGTCCGACCGGCTGATACAGTGTCGGCCATGGCTGATCAGTGGAGTGACCTGGGGCCGGCGGAGTCGCTCAGCCGGAAGGCGTTGCAGCAAATCGTGGTCGGCCGCACGCGAGTGGCGCTGTCATTTGTGGACGGCCAATTCGGAGCGGTGTCCGGCGTGTGCAACCACGCGGGCGGGCCGTTAGGCGACGGCCGTCTGGAGGGCGAGTACGTCACCTGCCCCTGGCATGGCTGGAAATTCCACTGCCGCACGGGGCAGGGAGAGCCGGGATTCGAGTCCGATCGGGTGCCGCGCCATGACGTCGAGGTTCGCGACGGTCATGTGTGGGTGAATCTGACCCCGTCGACCGGCCGGCACAAGGCGCCGCACGAACCACATCCGCTGGCTCGCCCGGTGGAACGTAGTCCCGGGCCCGTCCGGGTCGTCGGGATCTCCACCACCAACATGAATGAAGCGCTGCCCCGCGTGTCTACGTCTGACCTGCTGCTGCGAACGGCCATGGCGCACGCGGAGAATCTGGGGCTTGAGTCTCGATTGATCCGGCTGAGCACCCTGAAGTTCCGCTCGTGTGAGGGGTATTACTCGATCTCGGCCCACGCCTGCACCTGGCCCTGTTCGATCACGCAGATGGACGAATCGGACCAGATGGATCAGGTCTACGAAGCCATCGTGCACTGGGCCGATGTCATCGTCATTGCGACACCGATCCGGTGGGGTTCGGCCAGTGCGCTTTATTACAAGATGGTGGAACGCCTCAATTGCGTCCAGAATCAAATCACGATCCGCAATCGCGAGCTGATCAAGAACAAGGTGGCGGCCATGATCATCACCGGCGGGCAGGACAACGTGCAGGCGGTGGCGGGTCAACTGCTTGGGTTCTTTGCCGAGATCGGCTGTACGTTCCGGCCCTTTCCCTACATCGCCCATTCTCGCGGCTGGACGGCGGAAGACATGGAGCGCAATGTCGCCGAGGTGTCGGGCAGCAAGGATTTGCACGACGCTGCCCGTGCCCTCACCGAACGGGCGATCCATGCGGCCCAGCACCTGATTGCCGCGACCAGTCACGATCCACTCAGCCGTGGCGGCCGCAAGGCGCATCGTCTCAGCCCGTCGCACAAGCCGCACGAGCCTGGCTGATCGGACGCCGATCGCGGGTCGTCGACTTAGCCCTTCCGCCCCGCCTGCGCACAAGGCATGTGTCTCCACGTAAAGTATCTTGACATCAAGATAAATACCGGTCAGGCTGGCAGACGGAAGGGGCATGACATGACGATGACTTTGCCGATCCTCGGGCGCCTGGCGGCATTCACCCGGGACCCAAAGGGCGGCAACCCGGCCGGAGTCTGGCTCGGCCACGTGCTGCCGGAGCCGCGGGAGATGCAGCGCATCGCCGCGGACGTGGGGTACTCCGAGACGGCCTTCCTCGCGCGCACCGCCGACGCCACCTACCGCGTCCGCTACTACAGCCCGGAAGCCGAAGTGTCCTTCTGCGGGCATGCCACCGTCGCTGCCGGAGTCTTCCTCGGCGAGCTGAACGGCGAGGGCTCGTACCGCTTCGATACCACCATTGGGCAGGTATCGGTCCGCGTGGACGAAAGTAACGATGGCTTTCGCGCGTCGCTGACGTCGGTGATTCCAAAACAAGCGGCGCCGCCGCTCGCGTTGCTCGAGGGGGCTCTCGCGGCCCTCGGCTGGTCCGCCGCCGACCTCGATGGCGCCATTCCCCCACGGCTCGCATGGGCAGGCGCGTGGCACCTGGTCCTGGCCGTCGCCAAGCCGTCCCGGCTGCAGGAGCTGTCCTATGACTTCGCGGCGCTAAAAGCCCTCATGCTGGAAGCTGGCCTCACCACGCTGCAGCTAATCTGGCGTGAGGACGAAGGCACCTTCCACGCCCGCAATCCCTTTCCCGTGGGCGGCGTGGTGGAGGATCCGGCCACCGGAGCCGCGGCCGCCGCTCTCGGCGGTTACTTGCGGGACGCGGGGCTTGTGGCGGCACCCCGCAGCATGGTCATTCACCAGGGCCACGCCATGGGCCGCCCGAGTCGGATCGAGGTGCAAGTTCCGGTCTCGGGTGGGATCACCGTCACAGGTACGGCGGCGTGGCTGGAATCGCCACTGCGACCCGTGGCCGCACACGAGGCGGCGGAGCACCTGGCGCGGGCCTTCCTGGCGCGGGTGTGGAGCGTGCCAGCGGACCTCGCGGCAATCGACGAGCTCATGACCGAGGATTACGTGCTCACCTCTGCCGGCACCGAGGTGCGGGGACGGAGCGCGTTCGCGGCGTGGGTCGGTGCGTTCCATGAGAAGCTGCCCGGCGCCACCAACGAGGTGGTCGAGGTGTTTTCCGATCGAGCGGGGACTCGGGTCGTGGCCCGCTGGATCTGCCGGGGGCAGAGCGGCGGCATCTTCGGTCTCCCCGCAGACGGCCGACCGGTGTCGTTCAGCGGCATTGCACTCTGGCACGTCCGGGACGGACGACTCGCCGAAGGCTGGGTGGAGCGAAGCGCGCTCGAGGCCGTCCGGGCGCATCGCGGCGTGGATCTCGTGGTGGATGGGTCGCGATGAGCCGGGACTTCGCCGATCACCTCGTGGCGCAGTGGGCCGAGGCCCGGCCGGACCTGGATCCCGACCCGATGGCCCTGGTCGTCCGCATCATGCGGCTGGCGGCAATCCTTGAGGAGCGGCTCACCGCCGTCCTGCGGGATCACGACCTCACGATCTGGGAATTCGACGTGCTGGCGACGCTTCGCCGCAACGGCGCCGAGGGCCTCTCTCCGAAGCGCTTGCTGCACGAGCTCCTGCTCTCGTCGGGTGCCATGACCAACCGGATCGACCGTCTGGAAGATGCTGGACTCGTGAAGAGAACCCCGGACCCTGACGATCGGCGCGGCACCATCATTCGGCTGACGCCGGCCGGCGTGCGGCGGATCGATCCCGCGGTGCGCGACCGCTTCGAGGACGCGCGTCAGGTGGTCGGGATGCTCGGACGCGGCGAAGCCCGCGTGGTGCGCGCCACGCTGCGCAAGCTCGCTCTCGAACTGCAACCGTCAACGCGGCAGTCGCAAACCACCCCGGGAGAATGACATGCCTTATGTGAACGTCAAGATCACGCGCGATGGAGTCACGCGGGAGCAGAAAGCACGAGTGGTCGCCCAGATCACAACCACGCTGGTGGAGGTGCTCGGCAAGCGTCCCGAACACATCCACATCGTCATCGACGAGGTGGACCCTGAGAACTGGGGGTTCGCGGGGCGGCTCACCTCGTCTGGCGAAAAATGACAGTCTGGGAGAGGAGTGGTTGCCGAGCGCGGTGCCCTGAAGTGCCGCCAGACCGGGCACGGGCCACGAATGCGCGTCGGATCGCTTGCCTGTCAATGGCACGCTTCGCTATCTACGAGTTGCGGGGGCCGCCGCTGGCATCGGTCGTGGAAACGGCAATCGGGCGCACGATGACGGGGCGCACATTCTGCGAAGGGCGAGCCCGCGAGGCGTCTCGCCCCGCAGGCGGGGATTCAGGTCGCGCATGTGGAAACCGATGGGGCGTCCGACCACTCACGGGCGACGGATCGCGGACACTGTACCCGGCTTGCTATACTCGCTTGATGCCGCCGATCGACGTCGCCGCGACCGTGATCGCCAACGCGCGATTGTCGAGTGACTACTCCGTCCTGAGCCTGGCCGCGCCGGAAGTGGGCGCCCGCACCCTGCCGGGCCAGTTCGTGATGGTCAAGCCCGCCGGCGTCACCGACCCGCTGCTGCGCCGGCCGTTCTCGGTGTTCGAAGTGCTGCGCGATGCCCGGGGTACCATCACCGGCGTCAGCATCCTCAACAAGCGCGCCGGCCGCAGCACGCGCCGGCTCTACGACCTCGAAGCGGGCGATGTCGTGTCGTGCCTCGGACCGCTCGGGCAGCCGTTCAGGCCGGTATCGTCCCCCGTCAAGGCCTGGATGGTCGCCGGCGGCGTGGGCCTGGCGCCGTTTGCGACCCTCGCGGAGTCGCTGGCCGCGAGCAAGACCGACACCACGCTGTTCTACGGCGCGCGCACGGGTGAAGAGCTCTTCTACCTGGACTTCTTCGAGCGACTGGGCGCGACCCTAGTGCTCACCACCGAAAACGGCGCTCGCGGCACCAAGGGCCGCGTCACCCTGCCGCTCGAGGAATCGCTGAAAGCGCTTGGCACCGGCGACTCGGCGATGGTTTATGCCTGCGGCCCTGAACCGATGCTCGCGGCCGTGGCCAAGCTGGCGGCGCGTTACCACCAGCCGTCGCAGGTCTCGGTCGAGCGCGTGATGGGATGCGGCCTGGGCGGTTGCTACAGCTGCGTCATCCCCGTGAAGCACGGCAACGAAGAATCAAACCTCGTGCGCTCGTGCATTAGCGGCCCCGTCTTCGACGGCGCCGAATTGGTATGGGACTGATGACGACCCCCGATCTTTCGGTCTCCATCGGCGCGCTGACGCTGCCAAACCCGCTGATCGCCGCGAGCGGCTGCTTCGGCTACGGCCTCGAGTACGACCAGGTGGTCGACCTGTCGCTGCTTGGCGGCGTGGTCTCGAAGGGCCTCTTCATGAAAGAGCGCCAGGGTCATCCGCCACCGCGCATCGTCGAGACGCCGGCCGGGATGATCAACGCCATTGGCCTGCAAGGCATCGGCGTGCACCGGTTCGTCAAGGAGAAGCTGCCGCTGCTGCGCGAGCGCGGCGCCCGGACCTTCGTCAACGTGTGCGGCACCACGCTGGATGAGTACGTCGAGGTCTGCAAGGTGTTGTCGGATGCGGAAGGGGTGGCGGCCATCGAGCTGAACATCTCGTGCCCCAACATCAAGGAAGGCGGCATCCAGTTCGGGTGCAGCCTGCACGGCACCTTCGATGTGGTCAGCGCGGTGCGCAAGGCGACCACGCTGCCGGTGATTCCGAAACTGACGCCCAACGTGACCGACGTGGCGTCGTTTGCCAAGGCCGCGGAAGACGCCGGCGCCGACGCCGTGTCGCTGGTCAACACCTTCCTGGCGATGGCGATCGACGTCGAAACGCGGCGCCCGAAGATCTCCAATGTGCTGGGCGGGCTGAGTGGCCCGGCCATCCGGCCGATCGCGGTTCGCATGGTGTGGGAGTGCTACCAGCTGGTGAAGATCCCGGTCATTGGCATGGGCGGAATCACCGACGCCCGCGATGCGCTGGAGTTCATGCTGGCCGGCGCCACGGCGGTGCAAATCGGCACGCAGAATTTCGTCGATCCGTTCATCTGGACCAAGGTGCTCGACGGCCTCCAGGACTACATGGCGCGCCACCAGGTCGCCCGGCTGAGCGACCTGGTCGGCGCCTTTGACCCGACGCCCCCCTCTGTGGGGACACACCTTTAGGTGTGTCCGGACATTCCCTCATGAACCCGATTCTGGTCGCCCTCGATGTCGACTCGGCCGCCAAGGCCATGGCGCTGGCCGACGCCCTGCGCGGCGCGGTCGGCGGCTACAAGATCGGCAAGCAGTTGTTCACGGCTGAAGGTCCGGCGATGGTCCACGAACTGACCAGCCGCGGCGATCGCGTGTTCCTCGACCTCAAGTTCCACGACATTCCCAACACCGTTGCCGGCGCGGTCCAGGCGGCGGTGGCGACGGGCGCCTGGATGGTCAACGTGCATGCCTCGGGCGGCAGCGCGATGATGAAAGCGGCTGCTGACGCGGCGACGAAAGCCGCCGCAGCGCTCGGCCGGCCGCGGCCGCTCGTGATCGGCGTGACGGTGCTCACCAGCATGACGGCGGAGGCGCTGGCGGAAGTCGGCGTGACGCGCCCGGTGCTCGACCAGGTGGTGCACCTGGCGAAGCTCGCGAAGCAAAGCGGACTCGACGGCGTGGTCGCGTCGCCGCAGGAGACCGCCGCGATCCGCGCGGCGTGCGGTCCCGATTTCCAGATTGTGACGCCGGGGATCCGGCCGGTGGAGCAACAGGGCAAGGACGATCAGGCGAGAACGCTGACGCCGGCGGAGGCCATGCAGGCGGGATCGACGTACCTGGTAATTGGGCGCCCCATTACTGGAGCGCCCAATCCTCGCGAAGCGGCCGAGCAGATGGCCGCGTCGCTGTAGCTTCCGTAGGGGCGCACTTCAGTACGCCGCCACCGGTCGGGCTAAAGCCCGACCCTACGGGCTAGTTATTTCGCCGTGATGATGAAGTGGCCGCGGCGGTTCTGCTGCCAGCACGCTTCATTCGAGTCCGTGCAGAAGGGCGTTTCCTTGCCCTTGCTGACAATCATCACGCGGTCGGCCGGCACACCCAACTCCACGAGATAGGCTTTCACGGCCGACGCGCGGCGCTCGCCGAGGCCGAGGTTGTACTCCGCGGTGCCGCGCTCGTCGCAGTGGCCTTCCACGCTGATCCGCGTGTTGGTCCAGCGCTTGAGCCAGTCGGCGTTGGTCGCCAGCGCCGCCCGGCCCTCGACACGAATGGTCGAGGAGTCGAGGTCGAAGTAGGCGTCGGCCAGGGGCCGTTCAGAGTTCAGCTGCTCCAAGCTCTTCTGTGCGAACAGCTCGTCTTCGGTCAGCGGCCGCGGGGCCGGGGCCGCCGGGGGCGGGGGTGGGGCGGGCGGGGGCGGCGGAGCAGCAGGAGCCGCCGCCGGTGGTGGCGGTGCGGGTGCGGGTGCCGGAGCCTTCTTGCCGCAGGCTGCTAAACCCAGGCCCAACACCACGCAGATAGTGGCGACACTTGCCGTTCGTCGAACCAAACTGATCGTCATTCGATCTCCCTAGATCTGCTAGTTCTGTTGGGGTAACAGAATTGTCTGAGCGCAGATTAACGGCTGCCTTCTGCCGGTGTCAACGATTAGCGGATACGAATGGAAAGGATGCGCAATCCCAGGCGCCGATTGTCAGCCCCCCCGCCACGCTCGGCCGGCACGAAGGTCCGGTCGGTCTCGATGGTCAGCACGCCGCCAGACGCCGCCAGCACCGCGCCGGGAACGGTGAACTCCCACGTCTGGGTCCCGGCCAGTGACGTCTTCGTAACCTCTTGATCGCCGGCCAGGATCCGCGCGTTCGCGGGTGCATCGAAGTGCCGCAACGGCGACTCGACCTCCAGCGCGACCCGGACGTCCTCGGCCCCGCCGGCGATACGCAGCGTCGCCCGCGCGCTGGTCCATCGCCACACGCCGAGGGTGGTGTTGTACTCCGCTTCGTTCCAGCCGTCACCGTAGCCCCACATCAGCGCGCCGGTGTCCTGCAGGTCGAACTGTTCGATCGCGGTCTGGATGACGGGCGTGCCCGCGCCGGAGGTGGAGTGAATCGCCAGCTCGGCAAAGGAACCCTGTCCGAGCAGCCGTCCCGCGGGAACGTCGAAGACGTGCAGGAAGAAGCCCGGAGGCGCATCCCACTGCTGCAGCGTGACCCCGTCGAGGGCCATGGTGAAGCGTGCCGCAGGGTCACCGGGAGCGCCGAGGTTACGGCCGCCGACCATCACGGCAGTCGCACCGGCACGACGCCGCACCCGCGCGACAATGGGGCCCAGGTGTGGGCCACGACCCATCAAGCCGGCCATGCCAGACGTCTCGGGCGTCAGCGACCACCCTTCTTCAGCAAACCAGCCGGGCGGCGGCAGGCGATACCAGCGCACTGCCGACGGCCGCATACCGCCAAATGCCGGGCGGGCGACCAGCGGCCAGCGAAACTCGGTGGACGCGTTCAGGCTGGCGGGATCGATCAAGGCGAGATCGCTGCGCACGGGGTCGGCCAGGAACCACACCGGCTCGGTGCGGCCCTCGCGCCAGAACTTTGCCAGCTCGAGCCACTCGAGCCGCGGCGGCGACGGCAACACCGTGGCAAACGGCACGACCTCGGCTTCGAGTGGACGCTTGAAGGTCTGGTGCATGGCGAGCGCGACTGGCGCACCCGGCGGCGCCTCGGCGGTCATGGCCGCGAGCACCCGTACGGTTGGGCTGGGTTCGGCGCCATAGGCCGCCAGCACCGGGCTGGCAATCACCACCGACCCAATCGAGATGGCGATCGCGGCGACCGCCACGGCGCGCTCAGCCGCCAGGGCGGCACCGCGCATGGCGAGGAAGGCGATGGCCGGAACGATCGGCAGCGCGTAGCGGACGAAGGAGGTGTCCTGGAATGCCAGGTGAAACACCAGGTAGGGCGCGCTCATGGCCAAGACCGCGACCAGGGTGCGCCGGTCGCGCAGCAACAGGTGCACCACTCCGGCCGCAGCGAGCACCATCACGATGGTGCCCAGCACCACCGAATCCCATGGGTCGAGAAACGTGCGCATCAGCGCAAACGCCGCCGTCCTCGCCGACAGGTTCGTGTACAACATCTCGCCGCCGGCAAAGTCTTCGCCGGCCTGCGTCCCGAGCGCAGCCAGGTACGGGCCCAGTCCTCCACTCACGACCAGCAGCGGGATACCCCAGGCCAGGCCGCCGACGATGAACATGATGCCGCCGCCGATCATCGCGCCCGCGACGCCGCGGCCGACGCGGTCGAACAGCACCACCATCAGCAGCGGCAGCGTGAACCACACGGTTTGCGAGCGCATGCCGATGCTGAGCGCCGCCAGAAACGACCCGATCACGATCATCCGGCCCGACGCCGCCGTCATGGCAGGCGACAGTCGCCGATCGCCGTCGGGACCGGGCGACTGCCGCCACCACGCGAGCAAGAGGCAAGCCTGGGCCGCCAGGGCAAAAGCCAGGCCCGGCAGGTCGCTCATCGGGCGCGCGGCGAGGTACCAGAACAATGGACACGATACGGTGACCGCGGTGGCCGCCAGCGCTTCGATACTGAGCGGGCTCCAGGGCGTCGTCGCGGCGGGCTTGCGCGAGGCCAGGCTCGCGAACACACCGTAGAGCCCGGCGATGGCCGCAAGGCCCGCAAGCACCGACAGCACCGCCAGTGCGCGCGCTTCCACCGTCGCCGCGGGTGCGCCGCTCATCACAGTGCCAGTGATGGCCGTCATCACCTTGCCCATCGCGATGTACAGGGGGTAGCCAGGCGGGTGCGGACGGTGCTCGGCCACATTGAAGTCGCGCACGCCGAGCGCGAAGTTCACCGAGTCGATGTCTTCGAGCGAGTTGGCGAGAAACGGGACGTGGGCCAGCGCGAAGACCAGCGCGAGCGCAGCGAGCGCCCGCCGCGGGGTCACGATACCGGGCGCAGGCGCAGCGCCTCGTTCAAGCTGCCCAGCCGGTAGCCCTGGAGGTCGAGGCTCACATACTGATAGCCGAGTGCCTTGAGGCCGGCGACGAGCTGGGCGTTGACCGCCGGCTCCAGGGCGCGCGGCATTTCGGAGCGGGCGACCTCGAGGCGGGCCACCTGGTCGTGGTGGCGCACGCGGAAGATGCGGAACCCGAGATCGCGCACGACTTGCTCGGCCTGCTCAATCTGCCGCAGCGCGGCGTCGGTGACTTCGCTGCCGTAGGGAATGCGCGACGACAGGCATGCCGAGGCCGGCTCGTCCCAGCTGTCGAGACCGGCGGCGCGCGACAACTCGCGAATGTTGTCCTTGGTGAGGTCGGCCTCATCCAGAGGACTGCGGACGTGGTGTTCGCGGGCGGCCTGTCGGCCGGGCCGATAGTCGCCACGGTCGTCGGCGTTGTTGCCGTCGACGATCACGGCCAGGCCGCGCGCGCGCGCCACGGCGCTCAGCTGGGAGTAAAGCTCGTCCTTGCAGAAGTAGCAGCGGTTCGCCGGGTTGGCTCGGTACTCGGGCCGGTCCAGTTCGGCGGTGTGAATCACCTCGTGGGCAAGGTTGAAATCGCGCGCGATCGCCAGGGCGAGTTGCCGATGGCTATCGGGATAGCTCGGGCTGTCGGCGGTCACCGCCAGGGCCTTTGGCCCCAGCGCCTGCGAGGCGGCGATGGCGAGGTAGGCGCTGTCGACGCCGCCGCTGAAGGCGACCAGGACTGAGTCGTAGCCGGCCAGGATCTCGCGCAGGCGCGCCGCCTTGCCGGCGACTTCGCTACTCGTCGTCGTCCTTGTCTTCGTCTTCGTCCTCGTCGTCGGCATCCTCTTCTTCGCCGTCCTTCTCTTCTTCTTCGTCTTCTTCTTCGTCGAGATCGTCGTCATCGGCGAGCTCGAATTCGAGCGGAGAATCGCTGGCGACCCGCAGGAACGACCCGCATTCCGAGCAGGTGAGCTCGTCGCCAATGTCAACGTCGAACTCATCAACATCAATTGGCGAATCGCACTCGGGACAAATCGCGGACATGCTCGGCGCTCCTTGGCGGCGTTTGGTGGCGGACGGTCCAGCAAATTATAGCGAGAACCTGATACAGTCTGCAACGAATTGGCCTCGCGCCGAGCGCGATATGACGGTTTCCACTTCACCACGCAAGACCGTGCTCGTCGCCGCCGACACGCCGTTTGTGCGCGATCGGTTCAAGGCCGCACTGGCTGCCTCCGGCCACCGCGCCGTGGTGGTGAAGAGCGTTGCCCAATTGCTGGCGCGGGTGCATGCCGACCTCGATGAGCTTGACCTGATGGTCCTCGACCTGCGCATGCCGCACGCGTCGGGGGCCGAACTGGTGCGGCGCATTCGAAAGCTCGATCAGGGCCGCCTGCCGATCCTGGTGTTCAGCGGGTCGGTGACGAGCGCCGAGGAGATCCGCGAACTGGCAGGCCTGGGCGTGGGCGGCTACCTCAACGAGTACAGCGCGGTCGAACACATCCTGCCGTCGATCGCGCCGCACTTGTTTCCCGACAACTTCAACCGGCGCGGCGGTCCGCGGGTGGTGATGGGAATTCCGGTGTCCTATCGCGCCGGCGGCACGATCGCGGCGGCCTTGTCGCTCAATTTGAGCCGCGGCGGCATCGCGATTCGCACCTCCGGTCCGCTACCGCGCGAGACCGAGCTCAAGCTGCGATTCGCGCTCCCGGGCTCGAAGCGGGAGATGGAAGCCGAGGCGGTGGTGTGCTGGAGCGACCAGCGCGCCGGCATGGGCATCCGCTTCACCAGCGTGAAGCCCGCCGACCAGGTCGCCATCGACGAGTTCGTCAACGCGCACTTCTTCCGGTCCGTGAAGACGTGATCCAGGCGGGAGTCGGGAATCGGGAACCGGGAGTCGAAATGCTGGAGCGATTGGTTTCCCGACCGACTCCCGACTCCCGACTCCCGGCGTTATTTGAACCGCCGCAGGCGCACCGCGTTGGCAACCACCAGCGCCGACGCACCGGTGTCGGCCAGCACGGCCATCCACAGCGTGGCGACGCCGGCCACGGCGAGGGCCAGGAAGATCGCCTTGAGCGCGACCGACAGCGCGACGTTGACCCGGATGTTGACGAGGGTGGCGCGGCTCAGGCGAATGGCGTAACGCAACTTCGACAAGTCGTCGCTCATCAGGGCGATGTCGGCGGCTTCGATTGCCACGGCGCTACCCATCGCCGCCATCGCAATCCCGACATCGGCCGCGGCCAGGGCCGGCGCGTCGTTGACGCCGTCGCCGATCATGGCGATGGCACCCGTCTCGCGGCGCAGCGACTGGACCGCCGTGACCTTGTCCTGCGGTAATTGCTGCGACAGCACGGTCGCGATGTTGAGGTCGCGGGCGAGGGCGCGCGCGGGTTCGTGGTGGTCGCCGGTGATCATCGCGACCCGAATGCCCTCGTGCCGGCTGAGCTCGTCCACGATTCGCGGTGCATCGGCCTTCGGCCGATCGCGCAGTCCGAGCACGCCAATCGCCAGCCCATCGCGAGACACGAGCACCGGCGACAGGCCGGCGGCGGCGACCGCGGCGGCGGTCTCTTCAAGCGCGGGCGTCATCCAGCCGCGCTCGGCAAACAGCCGCGGCGTGCCGCAGACGATGGCCGAACCCGCGACCGTGCCTTCGACGCCCAGTCCGGGCAGCGCGCGGACCTGCGACGGCGGCTCGAGCGCCCAGCCGGCCGCCACCGCATGCGCGACGATGGCCGCGGCGATCGGATGCTCGGATTGCGATTCGACGGCGGCGGCGTAGCGGATGAGATCATCAGGCGGCGTACCGGCCAGCGGGATCACCCGGTCGAGGCTGAACGTGCCGGTCGTGAGCGTGCCGGTCTTGTCGAAGGCGACCACGCGCACGCCGGCCAGGCGTTCGAGGTGAACGCCGCCCTTGACGAGCACGCCGTGGCTGGCCGCACCCGCCAGCGCCGACACCACCGACACCGGCGTGGAAATGACGAGCGCGCACGGACAGGCCACCACCAGCAGGACGAGGGCGCGATACAGCCACACGTCGAACGGCTGTCCCGCAAGCAGCACCGGCAGCGCGGCGAGCAGCACGGCGAGCACCACGACCGCCGGCGTGTACCACGCCGCGAAACGGTCGATGAACTGTTGCACCGGCGCGCGTTGCGCTTGCGCGGTCTCGACGAGACGGACGATGCGGGCGAGCGTGGTGTCGGCACGGCGGCGCGTGACCGCAACAGTCAGCGCGCCGTGGCCGTTGACGGTGCCGGCGAAGACCTCGTCGCCCTCGGCCTTCTCGACGGGGAGGGATTCGCCGGTGATGGGCGCCTGGTTCACGTCGGACCGGCCGCTTTCGACGAGCCCGTCGAGGGCGAACTTGTCACCGGGCCGCACGATCATCAGCGCGCCGATTGGCACGGCGTCGATCGCGACCCGGCGTTCGCCGGTCTGATCGCGGATCAGGACGTCGGCGGGAGCGGAGTCGAGCAGCCGGCCGATGGCCTTGCGGGCACGATCAAGGCTTTGGGCCTCGAGCCACTGGGCGGCCGCAAACAGCGACACCACCATCGCCGCCTCCTCGAACTCGCCGATCGCCATCGCCCCGGCGACAGCGATCACCATCAACGCGTTGATGTCGAGCGAGCCGCGACCGAGCGACTGGATGGCGCGTTGCGCCGGGAAAATGCTGCCGGTCAGGGCCGCAACGACGAAGAGGGCATTGACCCACGCCGGAAAAACGGCGAAGAAACCGAGGGCGCAGGCGACGAGCACGAGGGCCGCCGCGATCGCGGTGACCCAGCCGCGGATGCGCGCGCCGGTCGGCGCCGGCGCCTCGTCGTCGCAGTGCGAGCAGCCAATCGCGTGGGCCTGCGGCGCGGTGGTGGCGGTGCTCACCGGCGTCGTCCCTCTGCACCCTTGGCACCTTTGGCACCTTTGGCACCTTGATCTTCTTCGACGTGCTGAAGCGTCTGCCTGAAGATCGCCATGATGTGCTGGTCGTCGAGCGAGTAGAAGACGACCCGGCCGTTGCGGCGCGGGCGGACGAGGCGCAGGCCGCGCAGCAGGCGCAGTTGGTGCGAGACCGCGGACTGGCTCAGCTTGAGGACCGCGGCCAGGTCGCACACGCAAAGTTCGCCGTGCGAGAGCGCGTCGAGAATCCGCACGCGGGTCGGATCGCCAAGCGCGCTGAACGTGTCGGCCAGCGCCTGGACCGGGCCGGGCGCGGTCAGCGCCGCCCGAATCGCGCGCACGCGCGCCAGGTCGATTTGGACGAGATCGCAGACGTCGTCATGTCTGAACATATGAACAGTTGCTCATACATTACCGCCAACCACGCCCGCCGTCAATTCGGGGTCTGACCCCCATTTTCACCAAACAGTGGATTGGGGTCAGACGTCCAATCGTCGTCGGCCGCGAAAATGGCCGAAAAACCTGAATTGGGGCCACAGCGGCTTCAATATGACTGTCCCCAATCCACTGTTTGGTGAAAATGGGGGTCAGACCCCTGGCAGCAGCAGCAAGCGGTGGCGGGAGGCGGATTGGACCGCGGCGCGCGAGAAGGGCTGTAAACGGTAGCCGCCATCGCGCCAGATTTCGTTCTGGTCGAAGTAATGAGGGCTGAGGGGGTGGCCCGACTGCCCCGCCGGCAGCGACACGCGCGACTCGTCCCATTGCCCGGCGTGCAGAATCTGCCGCCACGACGGATACTCCCAAGCCGCAAAGGGCCGGCGGCGATTCCAGCTGATCCGCATGACCGTCGTGCCGTCGCCGGCGACCGGCACCGGGCCGCGGTTGAACAGCCACGCCAGGGGAAACGCCGCCCCGCCGAGCGGATGCTCGAAGCGCGCTGCATGCACCCGGTCCCAGGCGCGGCCGGCGCCACCGCCGTACTCGGCCTGGAGCCGCTCCTCCGCATCGCGCGCCGCCAGCAGCATGATCTCGTCGCGCGTCTCGCGCCGATCGACGGTCGTGATGTCGTCGAACCAGCGCGACTGCCGGTCGCCCAGCACCACGTGCAGGCCGGCAAAGCGCTCGGCGCCGGCCCACTCGTAGAACGCCATGAACAGCGGCTCGTCCATCTCGTCCATGAACGTCCGGCGCCACATCGCGTCCTCGAACGCCTCGTACAGCGACACCACCGGCCGCGCGTCAACCACGCGGTCCCACTGCGCCAGCAGGTCGAGTACGGCCACTGCGGAGGCGTCGGCGCCGCGCGCGCGCCCGGCAGTCAGTGCGCCCTCGAGGCCGGCGAGCACGGCATCGGCCGCCAGGCTGCGGCGGTCGTTCTGCAGCGCGAGCATCGCATCCAGGTCGACGGTCTCGGGCTTCGACAACTGCTCGACCAGGCGCGTAGCCCGGAACGGCGCTGCCCAGTCTCTCGTGATCAGACCCGGGAACTTGCGATCGACCTCGTTGTTCGCCGAGGCGATGAATCCAGCCGGCGGATTGATCACACGCGGCAGCGCGGCCGCCGCCACCGTGCCGGTCCAGGCACCGGCGCCACTGCCCCCATCAATCGGGACGCTGCCGTCGCCGCTGGCACGCACCGGTAAACGGCCCGACATCGCGTAGCCGATGTTGCCGTCCACGTCGACATAGACGATGTTGGATGACGGCAGCGCGAACGACTCGACCGCGGCCGTGAACGACGCCCAGTCCGTGGCCCGATTGAGCGCCTCGAACGACACCGCGAGATCGCCGCCGGCGTCCCAACGAATCGAGTACGCACCGCGTTCCTCCGCCGGCCGGCTCTCGGGCGACAGCCACGACGGTGGCGCATCCCACTCGAGGCCGACGTCGGCGAAGATGGGACCGTTTCTGGTCTTCCACACTTCAAACGGGAACGGCCGCGAGTGGCCGCGAATGGGAATGTCGGCCGGCGTCACCTCAATCGGTAGCCACTCGCCGCGATGGAACGCCCGCTTCTGCCCCACCTGGATCCGCTCCCGGAACAGGTCCTGCACGTCGGCGCCGGTATTGGTGATGCCCCACCCCACGCGCGCGTTGTGCCCAAGCACGACGAACGGCACGCCCGGCACGGTGACGCCCGTGACATCAAGTCCCGCCGCCACGAGATGAAGCTCATACCACACCGAGGGAAACTCGATCGCCAGATGCGGGTCGTTCGCGAGAATCGCGCGCCCGCTCGTGGTTCGGCGTCCCGCGACCACCCAGTTGTTGCTGTTGCCGCGCTTGACGCCGGGCCTCAGCCACTCCAGGCCCGCCGGCCAGGCGGGGGTTTCCCGACGAGGCGACGGAGTCGCCAAGCCCGACGAGACCCGCAGGGTCAAGCCCGAGGAGGCCGCGCCAGCGGCCGACCCCACAGGGCCGGCGGCGGGACCAGACTCGCCGAGAATCGCCGGCGAGTCTGCAGGATAACGGCCAGCCAGCTCCCGCGCCGCCGTCTCGCCAAGCTTCGCAGCCATGGCTCCCCTGACGAGTTCCGCCTGGTGGTTCTCGGCCAGCCGCCACGCCAGCAATCGGCCAACGGCCAGCGAATCCTCGGGTGTCCACGGCGCGGGCGTGATTCCCAAGACCTGGAACTCAATCGGCCGCTGGCGGCCGGTCAACGTAGATACAATCGCGTTCACGCCTGCGGCATACCGCTCGAGCGCGGTTCGCACCGCCGGGGTCGCGCGCGACCACTCCTCGGCAGCGGCCTGCCGCAAGCCGAGGGTCAGGAAGCGCTGGTCGATCGTCAGCGTCGCCTCCCCCATCACTTCCGAGAGCCGGCCGCGCGTGACGCGGCGGTACAGCTCCATCTGCCACAGCCGATCGCGCGCATGCAGCGCTCCCGCCGCAAACCACGCATCCTCGACATCGCGGGCATAGGCCGTGGGCACGCCGTAGCCGTCGATCAACACCTCGACCGGGGCGCCAAGACCAGGAAGGGCCAGTTGGCCGTCCAAAGCGGGAAGGGAGGCGCGCGCCCACCACCAACCGGAGCCGGCAGCGACCAGTAAAAGAACGACCGTTGCGAACAGTATTCGCTTCACGTGGTTCCTGAATGCGATATCCCGTCTGAGGCGACTTGCCGCGCTCAGGCGGTTCGAATAGGATGGGGGGCTGGACGCACTTAATCCGCGTCCGGTCTAGAGCTTACACTGTTTTCAACCATCGGAGACCTCTCGTGATCGAGGTTCAGCATCTATCGAAACGCTACGGTGCATTTACGGCCGTGGACGACGTGAGTTTCCGCGCGGAGTCGGGAGAAATCCTCGGGTTCCTGGGGCCGAACGGCGCGGGCAAGACCACCACCATGCGCATCATCACGGGCTACATGCCGGCCAGCGAAGGCACGGCGACCGTGGCGGGGCATGACGTCTTCACGCAGCCGATCGAGGCCAAGCGCAAGACCGGCTACCTGCCCGAGACCCCGCCCCTCTATCCGGACATGACCGTCCGCGAGTACCTGACCTTCGTCGCCAAGATCAAGGGCGTGCGCAAGGACATCAAGGGCCGCGTGGACGAGGTGATGAAGCGGACCTGGGTCGCCGACATGGCCGACCGGCACTGCGCGAAGCTCTCCAAGGGCTACAAACAGCGCGTCGGCCTGGCCCAGGCGCTGATCCATAAACCCGAGGTACTGGTGCTCGACGAGCCGACCGCGGGCCTCGACCCCAAGCAGATCATCGAAACGCGGCAGCTCATTCGCGAGCTGGCCGGCAACCACACCATTGTGCTGAGCACCCACATCCTCCCCGAGGTGTCGCAGACCTGCCAGAAGGTCGTGATCATCAACAAGGGCAAGGTCGTGGCCATCGACACGCCGGATGCGCTCACCGAACGGCTGCGCGGCGCCATCACCATGTATGTGCAGGCACAGGGCCCGGTCGACGACATGCAGCGCGCGCTGCAAAGCGTCGCCGGCGTGGCCCGCGTGCATGTCGCCGACCAGAAAGACGACACGGGCATCTTCGAAGTGGACACTGACAAGGGCGCCGATGTCCGGCGCGAACTCGCCACGGCCATCGTCCGCGGCGGTTGGGGTTTGCTCGAGCTGCGGCCGGTACGGGTCAGCCTCGAGGAGATCTTCCTGAGCCTGACCACCGAGGAAGTGGCCACCGGCGAGTCAACTGCGGCAGGCGACCTGTCCGCCGAAGCCTCGGCGAAGGCGGAAGGCGAGGAGGTGGCCGGTGCGTAACATCGCCGCGATCGCCCAGCGCGAGCTGAATGCCTACTTCTCGTCACCGATTGGCTACGTGCTGATCGGCTTCTTCGCCCTGCTGTTCGGGTGGTTTTTCTACGTGCCGCTGGCGTTCTTCGAGCAGCAGAGCATGCAGGCGGGCATGAATCCCGGCCAGGCGCTGAACATCAACCAGATGCTGGTCGGCCCGGCGTTCATGAACACCACGGTGATCATGCTGCTGGTGTTCCCGCTAATCACCATGCGCACCTACTCCGAGGAGAAGCGCTCGGGCACCATCGAGCTGCTGCTGACCTCGCCGCTGACCGACGTCGAGATCATTCTCGGCAAGTTCCTCGGGGCGATGGCGCTCTACACCGCCATGCTCTCGATCACGCTGATCCACATGGCGATCCTGTTCATCTTCGGCGATCCCGAATGGAAGCCGATTGCCACCGGCTACCTTGGCCTGTTGCTGATGGGCGGCTGCTTCCTGTCGCTCGGCCTGTTCATCTCGAGCCTCACCAAGAACCAGATCGTCGCCGCCATGGCGACCTTCGCGGTGTTCCTGATGCTGTGGGTGCTCAACTGGATCAGCTCCTTCGTCGGCCCGACCACGCAGGCGGTGCTGGCGCACCTGTCGATCACGGAACACTTCGATGACTTCGCCAAGGGCATCATCGACACCAAGCACGTGATCTACTACCTGAGCTTCATCGCGTTCGGCCTGTTCCTCACCATGAAGTCGGTCGACAGCGAAAGGTGGCGAGGCTAATCATGGCGAACAAGATTTTCGGAATCATCGGCTGGATTGGCACGGTCCTGGTGTTCGCGGCCGTCGCCGCGCGCCTCTACACCCCGCCCTGGGGCTGGTGGAGCGATCACTACGCCACCTACATGGCGTGGGCAGGCCTGGTGGCGGTGCTGATCTACATGGCCGGCCAGTGGCGCGACGTCGCCACCTTCTACAAGGGCCGCGGCGCCCAGTACGGCACCATGTCGATCGTCAGCATCCTGGTGTTCCTCGGCATTCTCGTCGCCGTGAACTACCTGGGCGTCCGGCAGAACAAGCGCTGGGACTTCACCGCCAACCAGGTCTACAGCCTGTCGGACCAGACCATCAAGGTACTGCAGACGCTCGACGCGCCGGTCACGTTCGTGGTCTTCGATCGCCAAACCAGTTTCGACGCGTTCCGCGATCGGCTGGACCAGTTCACGTACCACTCGACCAACGTCAAGACCGAGTACGTCGACCCGGACCGCGAACCGACCCGGGCGAAGGAGGCGGCGATCCAGTCGTACGGGACCATCCTGATCCAGTACAAGGACCGCACCGAGCGCGTGACCAGTTCCGACGAGCAGGCCATCACCAACGCGTTGATCAAGGCGGTGACCGGCGCCACGCGAAAGGTGTACTTCACCCAGGGTCACGGCGAGAAGGACATTGCCGCCACCGATCGCACCGGGCTCAGCACCATCGTCCAGTCGCTGGCGAGCGACAACTACGGCGTCGAATCGCTGGTGCTGGTGCAGCAGAAGACCGTGCCGGCCGACGCCACCGTCGTGGTGATTCCCGGCCCGACCACGGACTTCTTCCAGCCGGAGATCGACGCGCTCAATACCTACGTCAACGCCGGCGGCAAGGTGCTGGTGATGCTCGATCCGGAAGCGAAGTCCGGCGCGAACACGCATCCGCTGCTGACGCAGTTCCTGGCCGACTGGGGCATCCGCGCTGGCAACGACGTGGTGCTCGATGCGAGCGGCATGGGCCAGATGCTCGGCACCGACGCGTCGGTGCCGGTCGCGGCGCAGTACCCGCCCCACGCGATCAGTGAGGGCTTCCGCCTGCTCACCGCCTACCCGATGGCGCGGTCGATGACGCCGATCGAAGGCGGCGCGAATGGCCGCACCGCGCAGCCGCTGGTCAACACGAGCGCCCAGAGCTGGGCCGAAGCCGATCTCGCCTCGCTGTCGGGCGCCGGCGGCGCGCAGGTTGCCTTCGACGAGGGCAAGGGCGACCGGATGGGACCGATCACGCTCGGTGCGGCCGTCTCGGCGCCGGCCACTGCAGCACCGGCAGCGCCCGCTGGTAACGGCACCCCGGCCGCACCCGACGCCGAGCGCAAGCCGGAATCGCGGGTCGTCGGCATCGGCGACTCCGACTTCGCCGCCAACTTCGGCCTCGGCATCCAGGGCAATCGCGACTTCTTCATGAACGCGGTGAACTGGCTGGCGCAGTCGGAGAACCTGATTGCGATTCGTCCGCGCGAACCCGCCGACCGCCGCCTCACGCTGACGGCCGATCAGCAACAGCGCATCATGCTGCTGTGCCTGTTCGTCATCCCCGGCATCGTGTTCGCATCGGGCGTTTACACGTGGTGGCGGAGAAGGTAACGAGCCATGCGCGGCATCACCTCCACTCTGATCCTGATCGTCGTCCTGGCCGGGTTGGGCGGCTACATCTACTTCGTGGATTCGAAGCGGCCCGCGCCCGGCTTCGATGGCGGGCCGGCGAAGGAAAAGGTCTACACGCTCGCGGTTGATGCCGTGGACGAGGTCAAGCTGACCTACCAGGGCGAGACCAGCCTGCTGCGCAAGAGCGAGGCCGGCTGGAAGATGATCGAGCCGGTCGAGACCGACGCCGACCCGGCCGAGGCGGCGAGCCTTGGAATGGCGCTCGCCAATCTCGAACGCGTACGCGTCGTCGAAGAGAACGCCACCGACCTGGTGAAGTACAACCTGGCGACGCCGCCAATTGCGGTCGAGTTCAAGGCCGGCAGCCAGACTGGCTCGCTGGCGCTTGGCGACATGAACGCCACCGGGGGCGAGATGTACGCCATGAAGAACGGCGACCAGACGGTGTTCCTGGTGTCGTCGTTCCAGGAAACCAGCTTCAACCGCACCCCGTTCGACCTGCGCGACAAGAAGATCCTGAAGTTCGACCGCGAGAAGGCCGATGCGGTGACGCTGGTCCGCGACGGCCGGACCATGACGCTGGCACGCGACGGCAGCGACTGGAAGGTCAGCGGGCCGGTGCCATCGCGCAGCGATTACAGCGCCATCGAGGGGTTGCTCACGCGGCTGGCGAGCGCCAACATGTCGAAGCTGGTCGACAGCGAGGGCACGGAGCTGGCGAAGTACGGGCTCGACCGGCCGGTGATGACCATTGCGGTGGGCGCCGGCAGCGCCAAGGCCATCCTCGAAGTGGGCAAGACCGAAAACGGCGACACCTACGCGCGCGACCGGTCCCGGCCGCTGGTGTTCACCGTCGACACGACGCTGCAGGGCGATTTCACCAAGCCCTTTGACGACTACCGCAAGAAGGAGCTGTTCGAGCTGCGTGCCTTCCATGTGGACCGGCTGCGCGCGGTGCTCGATGCGCCGGGCGGCCCCAAGACCTACGAATTGGAGAAGGTGAAGGCCACGGACCCGGCCGGCACCGATTCCTGGAAGGTGACCCGCGTCGGCGGCGCCTCGCACACCGCCGACTCCGCGGCCATGGACGATCTGCTGGCCAAGCTCGTGGCGATCAAGGCGGAATCGTTCGTCGAGGCCAGGACCAGGACCGGGCTCGACCGGCCGGCGCTGGTCGTCAGCGCCAGCTTCGACGAAGGCAAGTTCGAACGCGTGCGCTTCGGCCGTGTCGGCGAAGAGTCGTTCGCCGCGCGCGAGGGTGAAGCCGTGGTCGCCAAGGTCGATCTGGCCTCGATGGCCGCGGCGATGCAGGCGTTCGACGTGGTCACGATCCCGCCCGAGCCGCCGGCCGCCCCGGCCACCGACAAGCCGGGCGAGAAGCAGTGACCAAACGGGGCGGGCATAAGGCCGCGGCCGTCGCGGCCGCGCTCCTGCTCGCCACGGCCTGCGCCAGCCGGCAAACGGCCGGGGCGCAGGCGCCGACGCTCGCCGAGGCCCTCGCCCACCCCGACCATCACGAACAACTCCGCCGCGATCTGCGGGCGATCTTCTCGGCGCGCAGTGTGGACCACGGCTTGTGGTCGGTGGCCGTCCACTCGCTCAAGCGCGGCGAGACGCTGTACAGCTCCAACTCGTTCCGCCTCCAGGTGCCCGCTTCAACCCAAAAGTTGCTGACCACCGCCGTGGCGGCCGAGCGCCTTGGCTGGGACTACCGCTACACCACCCAGCTCTATGCCACCGGCCCGGTAACGGACGGACGGCTCGAAGGCGACTTGGTGGTCGTCAGCAACGGCGATCCCACCATCAACCCGCGGCATCCCGATCGCGCGGCGGCGTTTGACGACTGGGCGAGACGACTCGCCGCGGGCGGCGTGCGCGTGATCACCGGTCACCTGATCGGCGACGACAACGCGTTTGCCGAGCCTGGCTGGGGTTTAGGCTGGGCGTGGGACGACCTCGCGCTCGGCTACGGTGCGCCCGTCAGCGCGCTGCAGTACAACGAGAACCAGGTGGAACTCAGCGTCGGCCCTGGCATGGCGGCCGGCAGCCTCGCCATCATCACCGTGTCGCCGCCAGGCAGCGGGCTGACCCTCGACCGCGACGTGGTCACGGCGGCCGCAGGCGAGCCGAGCCGCCTCTCCCTCGAGCGCGACCCGGGCAGCTCCGTGTTGAAGGTACGAGGGCAGGTCGCCCTGGGCGCCGCCCCGCTGGCGGCGACCGCGGCCGTGCCCAATCCCACGGTGTTCTATTTGAACGCAGTGCGCGAAGCCCTGCTCCGGCACGGCATCGTGGTCGCCGGCGACATTGCCGACATCGACGCGGTTGCCATTCCGCCCGACATGGCCAAGGCCACGCTGCTGCTCGAGGACCGCTCGGCAGCACTGTTCGAAATCGTCGACACCATCAACAAGTGGAGCCGTAACCTCTACGCCGAGACCCTGTTGCGATCGCTGTCGCCGCCGGGCGTCCCTGCCACCACCGAAGCGGGATTGCAGATCCTGGCCGAGACCCTGGGCCGGTGGGGCGTGTCGCCCGACTATTACCTGGCGCGCGACGGCTCGGGCCTGTCGCGTTACGACTACCTGACCCCCGACGCGCTGATCGGCGTGCTGACCTACATGTGGCTCAACCCCGAACTCGCCGAGAACTTCCGCTCGTCGCTGCCGGTTTCGGGCGTGAGCGGCGGCCTGGCGCAGCGGCTGAAGGGGACCGTCGGCGAGGCGCGCGTCTGGGCCAAGACCGGCTCCATGTCCCAGGTGCGGTCGCTCGCCGGCTACGTCGTCACTGAAGAAGGCGAGCCGCTGGTGTTCGCGTTCATGGTCAACGGCTTCCGGGTCCCGGCGCGCGAGATCGATGCGGCGATGGACCAGGCCCTGCTGAGGCTGGTGGTTTTCAAGCACCCCAGCCTGCTGCCGTAACAGGGGAGCAAGAGATCAAGAGATGAACACTTAAAAGACTTGCTCGTGAACTCTTGATCTCCTGTTCATAGATGCACGAAACGACCGAAGAGCACGGCCATCAGCATCCCGACCGACCCGACCGCAACCGCACCGGCCAGGCCGACGGCAAACGGCTTCATGCCTACGCCCTTGAACACCGCGAAGTTGGTGTTCAGCCCGACCGCAGCCATCGCCGTGCCCAGCAAAATCTGAGACGCCCAGTAATCGCCCAGCTGTTTCGTGATCGAGGCCCACGACGCGGCGTCCCAGATCCCGAAGGCTGCGCCATTTGAACCCAGTGTGGCATCCCCGGCCGAGCGCACCACCGCCATCGCCACGAAACCGATGACAAAGCCAGGAATCAGCGCCGTCCACCTGGTCTTCTTCGGCACGCCACCAACGGCCGCCTGCGAGTCGCGAATGTGCATCCACGTCAGCAACGGAATGACCGCGGCCAGGAAGATGTTGCGAGTCAGCTTCGTCACCGTCGCTACTCGCAGCACCACATCATCTTCGTAAACCTGCTTGTAGGTCAGCGCCGCGCCAACGACCTGCGACGTGTCGTGAATGGCGGTACCCAGGAACAAGCCAATCGTCTCGGACGAGGTGAGGAAGTAGTGCGCGAGGTAGGGATAGGCGAGCATCCCGAACAGGCCGAAGGCGACGACGTTGGCCACGGCGTAGGCCACTTCGCGCTCGTCGGCCTCGATGGCCGGGGCGACCGAGACGATGGCCGTGACGCCGCAAATGCTGGTGCCGGCGGCGATCAGGGTGCCCAGGCGCGGCGGCAAGCCCAGCTTCTTATTGAACCAGGTCACGAACAACAGCCCGGTGGCGATCGCCGCAAGCACGACCGGCAGGCCGGCAATGCCCAGCTTGACGACATCGAACAGGCTCAGGCGAATGCCCACCAGCACGATGCCGGCGCGAAGAATGGCGGTGGTGGCGAACTTCAGGCCCGGCGCCAGTGACGCCGGCAGCGGCAGCGTGTTGCGCAGCAGCAAGCCCAGGACGATCGCGACCGGGACGCCAGAGACCGGACTGCTGCCCGTCAGCCCCTGCGCGGCCAGAATCGCCTGGCCAATCTGATCGGCGAGCCAGAAGCCCGTGAGCATCACGACAAATGCCGCCAGGACGCCCGGCACGAGCTTCATTGCCTGACCAACCAGACCCCGCCAACGACCAGTGCGACCGCGGAGGCTGCGTAGAGCACCCCGCCGTAGCTTCGCGAACGGCGATCCAGTCGCGACGACAGCAGGCCGACGGCGGTCGAGAACGCCGTCATGCCGGCGATGGCGCCCAGGCCGAACCCCGCGAGATACAGCATCGAGGCCGTGCGTGATGGAAAGGCGAGGGCAGGCAACACGCCGAACAGATGGGAGCTGCCGGCCAGACCGTGAATGGTCCCCATGGCGAACGAAGCGCCACCGTGAGTGTGTCCGCCACCGTGTGGTTGGCGATGCCGCTGGTAGGCCCGCCACACGCCCCAGGTGCCGAGCGCGATCAGCGTCGCGCCGACGACGCGCTCGCTGTAGGCCGAGATGGCTTCGAGCGGCAGTTGCTCTTTGAGCAAGAGCAGCAGCGACGCGACCAGCACCACGCCCGCCGTGTGGCCAAAGCCCCACTGCAGGCCAGTCAGCCACTGACGCCGCTTGCGGTCCGACGCCAGTGGCGCCACGGCGGCGAGGTGATCGGGGCCCGACACGACGTGCAGCAGGCCGGCGGCAACTCCCGCGAGAAAGGCAAACATGTCAGGGCCGTGGCGAGATTAACGCTGAATGGATTTCAGCTGGAAGAACTCTTCCAGCGCCAGCGGCCCAATCTCGCGGCCGATGCCCGACTTCTTGTAGCCGCCAAACGGCGCCAGCACGTTGAAGCGGCCGCCGTTGATATCCACCTGACCGGTGCGCAGCTGTTTCGCGACGCCGAGCGCGCGCTCAGGCGTGCCCGCCCACACCCCGCCCGCGAGGCCATACGGCGAGTCGTTGGCCATGGCCACGGCATCCGTTTCGGTGTCGTACGGAATGATCACCAGCACCGGCCCGAAGATCTCTTCTTGCGCGATCGCCATCTTGTTGTCGACGTTGGCGAAGATGGTCGGCTCCACGTAGAAGCCCTTCGCAGGCTCCGCCGGGCGACCGCCGCCGGCGACCAGCGTCGCGCCTTCCTTCTTGCCCTGCTCGATGAAGCCCAGCACACTGTCGCGCTGCCCGGCCGAGGCCAGCGGGCCTAGCCGCGTGTTCTTGTCGAACGGATCGCCCAGCGTCAGCTTCGCCAGCTGCGCCTTCGCCAGTTCCACCGCCTCGTCGTGACGGGCGCGCGGCACCAGCATGCGCGTCCAGGCCGAGCACGTCTGCCCCGAGTTCTGCATGCAGTTGTTCACGCCGGCCGCGATCGCCTTGTCAAACGGCGCATCGTCCAGGACCACGAACGCCGACTTTCCGCCGAGCTCGAGGCACACCTTCTTGATGCCGTCGCCGGCCACCGCGGCAATGCGGCGGCCCGCCTGCAGCGAGCCCGTGAAGCTCACCATATCCACGTCGGGATGCGCGACGATGGCTTCGCCGACGACGCGGCCGGAGCCGGCGACGATGTTCAGCACGCCGGCGGGCAGGCCGATCTCGTGGGCGGCTTCCGCCAGCATAAAGGCGCTGACCGGCGCCATCTCCGCGGGCTTCAGCACCACGGTGCAACCGGCGGCAAGAGCCGGGGCGATTTTGCAAACGGTCTGGTGCAGCGGGTAATTCCACGGCGTGATGCAGCCGACGACGCCGATCGGTTCCTTGATGATGAGGGAGTTGCCCAGTTCCTCTTCGAGCTTCGCCTCGCGGATGAACCTGGCGTTCATCCCGATCATCATGATCGGGAACTCGACCTGCACCTTGGTGGCGTAGCCGAGCGAGGTGCCGACCTCGTGCGCAATGGCTTCCGCCAGTTGCGGCACGCGCGTCTTCATCGCGGCGGCGAGCTTTTCGAGCCACTGGGCGCGCTCTTCCACCGGCACGCGGCTCCACGCCGCGAACCCGCGCCGCGCGGCCTTGACGGCCTGGTCCACGTCCTCCGCGGTGCCACGGGGCACGCGGGCGACTTCCGCTTCAGTGGCCGATGAAATGACGGCCACGGTGTCGGTGCTGCCCGAGGCCTGCCAGGCGCCGTCGTAATAGTGCTGGTCGTAGGAGGTCATGAATCTTTCAATTCTACGCTAGGCTTGTGGAGGCAACCCCTTCTTTGGGGTTGCCTGTGTCAGAGGAGCATTCATGAATCTTTCTGGAAAGACCTTCATTGTTACCGGCGGGGCCTCGGGCCTGGGCCGCGCGTCCGCCGAGGCGATTCTCGCCGGCGGCGGCAACGCCGTCCTTCTTGATGTGAACGCCGAAACCGGCGCGGCCGCCGAACAGGCGCTGGGCGCCAAGGCCCGTTTCGCGCCGGCCGACGTGACCAGCGAAGAGCAGGTCAAGGCGGTGGTTGAGCTCGCGGTCTCGGCCTTCGGCGGGCTCCACGGCGTGGTCAACGCGGCCGGCATTGGCCCGGCGGCCAAGGTGCTGGGCCGCAACGGCCCGCACGCGCTCGACCTGTTCGAGAGGACGCTGCGCGTCAACGCGGTCGGCACGTTCAACGTGATCCGCCTGGCCGCTGCGGTGATCTCGCAGAACACCCCCGCCGAGAACGGCGAACGCGGCGTGATCGTCAACACCGCGTCGATTGCCGCCTACGACGGCCAGATCGGCCAGCCGGCCTATGCCGCGTCGAAGGGCGCCATCGTCAGCATGACGCTGCCGATCGCCCGCGAGTTCGCGCAGTTGGGCATTCGCGTTGTCACCATCGCACCCGGCATTTTTGACACGCCACTGCTGGCGTCGCTGCCGGAAGCCGCGCGCGTCTCACTCGGCCAGCAGGTGCCGTTCCCCTCGCGCCTGGGTCGACCCGCCGAGTACGGCGCACTGGTGCGCCACATCATCGAGAACGAGATGCTGAACGGTGAAGTGATTCGCCTGGATGGCTCGTTGCGGATGGCGCCGAAATAGCGCACACGGCGCGCAACCGCGCCGTATAATTGCGCCACCAATTGACCCTCGTCCCTGGCACGCGCCTCGGCCCGTATGAGGTCACCGCGGCGATCGGCGCCGGCGGAATGGGTGAAGTGTATCGAGCGACCGACACCAACTTGAAGCGTCCGGTAGCGATCAAGGTACTGCCCGCCTCGGTGGCCGGCGAGCATGACCGGCTGGCGCGCTTCCAGCGTGAAGCCGAAGTGCTCGCGGCCCTTAACCACCCTCACATCGCGGCGATTTACGGACTCGAGAAGACCGCCAGCGTTACGGCGCTGGTCATGGAGTTCATCGACGGAGAAGACTTGTCGGAGCGCATCGGGCGCGGTGCGATTCCGATCGATGACGCGATGCCAATCGCGAGGCAGATCGCGGAGGCGCTGGAGGCCGCGCACGAACAGGGCATCATCCATCGCGATCTCAAGCCGGCCAACATCAAGGTGCGGCCAGATGGATCCGTGAAGGTTCTCGATTTCGGGCTCGCCAAAGCCGCGGAGCAGGGGTTGGCGATCGACCAGCGCCCGGGCGGCGACAGCATCACGACTCCCGCCATGACCATGCACGGGATGATTCTGGGTACCGCGGCATACATGGCGCCCGAGCAGGCGAAGGGCAAGCCGGTTGATCGGCGGGCCGACGTGTGGGCGTTTGGTGCTGTGCTCTACGAAATGCTATCCGGGCGGCGGGCATTCACGGGCGAGGATGCCACTGACACGATCGTTGCGGTGGTCAGCAAAGAGCCTGACTGGTCACTGCTGCCCGTAGATACTCCGCCGACGATCCGCAAGCTGCTGCGCCGTTGTCTCGAAAAAGACCGCAAGCGGCGACTCGATTCGGCGGGCGCTGCGCGGATGGAGATCGAGGAGGTGTTAGCGGGTTCGCCCATCGGCGAAGGTGGCAGCACGTCGGCGACACCTCCCCCACGAAGGGCCTTCTCGCGGGGGTTGGCTTGGGCGGCAGCCGCCTTGAGTGTTGCACTCGCCATCGCCGTGTGGGCACCGTGGCGAACCGACGTGCCGGCCAGCCCTGACTTGACTCTGACGCCGTTGTCGTTCGAGCAAGGCGGCCAGACCGCTGCGGTGTGGTCGCCTGACGGGAAGGCTGTGGCGTTCGCCGCGCGCCAGTTGGACACGGACCCGTATCAGGTGTACGTGCGCTACTTGGACTCACCGGTGGCGACCCGGCTCACCCAACTAGCCGAGGGGGTGACCGGGATCGTCCAATGGACTACGACCAGCCAAATCGTCTTTCAGTTAGGGACGGCGACAGGGCTACTCTGGTCGGTCTCACCGGTGGGCGGTGATCCCGAGCCCTGGGCAGGCGGCTCGTCCGGTGACCAGGCGCTGACGTTGCTGAGCGAGGCACCTGCGGTTGCACGCGATGGTTCGGTTGAGGCCAGACTCCTCGTTTCCTCGGCGGGCGCGCTTCCCGGCACCGTCGACCAAGTCGCTGGCCTCTGGATTGAGTCCCCGCCGGGCTCGCCGCGGAGGCCCTATACGCCGGCCCCATTTGCTTCTCGCCTGATCGGCAATACGCCGACTGTGCAGTTTTCACCGGACGGCCGGCAGATCCTCCTCATGCAAAACGCCGGCGAGGGCGAAGTAGCGTGGCTGATGCCGTACCCGCCGAGTGAGGCCAACCCACCGCGGCGAATCCTCCAGGGCTTGTCGCGCTTCAGCACCACGCCAAAGTTTTCGTGGATGCCGGACAACCGCCACATCGTATTGTCGGGCTCACCAACCGAGGCACCGCCACAGCTCTACCTGGCGGACACGGTGTCAGGGACGTTGAAGAAATTCTCCAGCGGCACCAGGCCCCAGGTGTCGCCCGTTGTCTCACCGGACGGCAGCAAGCTGGCGTTCCTGGAATCCGAAACCGACTTCGACATCATCTCAGTGGATCTGGCCACGGCCGTGGTCACATCCGTCATGGCGACCCAGCGGGCGGAGTCGATGCCGGCATGGGCGGCGCGAGCATCGACGCTGGTCTACATAACGAGTCGCAATGGCGCGCAGGAGATCTGGCTTCGGACGCCAGGCCAAGCGGACCGTCCGTTGGTGACGCCCCGCGACTTCCCTCCGGACACCACGCGGGGATTCCGTGCTCCCGTGCTGTCTCCTGATGGCACCCGCGTCATCTACCGGCGGTCGGCTCGTGGGGGAGGCGACTACCTGTGGATCTCGGCGGTGGCGGGCGGCCCGCCGCTCGGCTTAGTTAAGGACCCGACCACGGTAGACTTCGGCGGCTCGTGGTCACCTGACGGGAACTGGTTCGTCTACAGTTCGAACGTCGAGGGCTCGCTGCTGCTGAAGAAGCTGAGAACCGCCGGGCAGTCAGAACCCGAAGTCTTGAAGGCAGACGTTAGGCCCCTTGGGACCTGGGTGCCACTCTGGTCTCCTTCCGGGGAGTGGGTGCTGTACGACGACGGCGGCGCCACGCTGATTTCTCCGGACGGTTCGACAACGCGCCGGCTCTCGACGTCCAGAGCCGTGGCCTATGCCTTCTCCGCCGACGGGCAAACGATCTACGGAATCCGCCCGGGCGCGTCGAGCCGCGACCGGATCGACCTGTTCTCGATCGGTGTCACGACCGGAATCGAAACAACGATCGGCTCGCTCGCGCGTGAGCACCTGCCCGCCAACCCTCACTTGCCAACCCTGCGTCTGTCGTTGACACCCGACGGCCGGAGCATCACCTACAGCGTGGCCAGGCGCACCGCCAACCTGTGGCTGATGGATGGGTTGGCTTCAATACCATTGCGATAAGCCTTTGGCTCCCGAAAGGTGCCATCGGGTGACGCCCGGCGCACCGCGGCGCGTCCCTACTCGTCGAGTACGAAGGTGACCATCATGTTCACCTGATACTCGGTAATCCGGCCGTTGTCGCAGCGCACGTGCTGCTCCTTGATCCACGCCCCGCGGATATTGCGCAGCGTTTTCGAGGCCCGGGTTAATCCTTGCTGGATCGCGTCTTCGAAGCTCTTCGTTGAGGTGGAGCTGAGCTCGGATACCTTGGCAACTGACATGGAGCCTCCCTGCTGACTGGCGATGGTTGATACCGGCGTCGCCGTTGGCGACCAAGTACGAGAGTAGGCCGCTACCGCCGAACAAGCAAGGTCATCAGTGGGGCGGAATCTGCGACGAGAGCTTCGACTGGACGTCGTCCGGCAACGCTGCCGACCGGCGTGCCGTCGTGTCGAAACACACTTCCACGGTCTTCTGCGTGGCGCAGTGCGTCATCGAATCGCTCTCGTAAAGCCGCATCTCGTAGTTGAAGCTCTTGCTGCCGACCCTGGTGAACGCGCCGGTGACGAGGATCAGCTGCCCCGCCCGCAACTCGTGGTGGAAGTCGATCGTCAGCGTGGCCACGACGCTGCCCAGCCCGCGCGCGTGCAAGTCTGCCAGCGACACGCCGGCCCTCGCCAGCATGTGCCAGCCGGCATCGTCGAAACATGCCGCGTAGTGTCTGACGTTCATGTGGCCGTAGACGTCGCACTGCGCCGGCATCACGACGCTGCGCTGGAGTTCGTGCCAGGTCATTGGCCTCAGTCCCCGAACGTAATGCCCTGGGCCAGCGGCAGCGCCGTGGACCAGTTCACGGTGTTGGTCTGCCGGCGCATGTAGGCTTTCCACGCGTCGGAACCCGACTCGCGGCCGCCACCGGTTTCTTTCTCACCACCGAACGCGCCGCCAATCTCCGCGCCCGAAGTGCCGATGTTGACGTTGGCAATGCCACAGTCAGAGCCGCGTGGTGACAGAAACTCCTCGGCCCGGCGCATGCTCTCGGTAAAGACGGCGCTCGACAGGCCCTGGGGCACGCCGTTGTGCAGCGCCAACGCGTCCTCGAAACGCTCGTACTCGAGCAGGTACAAGATCGGCGCAAACGTCTCCTGCTGGACGATGGCGGATTGCCCGGGCATGCGGATGATGGCGGGCTCCACGAATTGCGGCCCAATGTCGGGGCGCCGGCTGCCGCCGCACACCAGCGTGCCGCCCTCCGCCAGCGCCTGGGCGATCGCCGTCTCCATGTCGGTGACCGCTTTCGCCGTGACCAGCGGCCCCATCAACGTGCCGGCCTCGAGCGGGTCGCCGATGCGAACCTGCGCGTAGGCCTTCAGCAGGCGTTCGGTCAACGCGGGCAGGATCGCCTTGTGCGCGATGATGCGCCGCGTGGACGTGCAGCGCTGGCCGGCGGTGCCGACCGCGCCGAACAGTATCGCGCGCACGGCCATGTCGAGGTTGGCGTCTTCCGCGACGATGATCGCGTTGTTGCCGCCCAGTTCGAGAATGGTGCGGCCAAAGCGGCCGGCCACTGTTGCCGCGACGTGACGACCGATCGCGGTGGAGCCGGTAAACGACACCAGCGGCAGGCGCGGGTCATTCAGCATGGCCTCGCCGACCGTGCGGCCTGAACCGGCGGCCAGCGTGAAGATGCCCGCGAGACCGTGATCGCCCATCACGCGATTGGCGATGTGCTGCACCGCCACGGCCGTCAGCGGCGCCGGCTCGGCCGGCTTCCAGATCACGGTGTCGCCGCAGACAGCGGCAATCGCCGCGTTCCACGACCACACCGCCACGGGAAAGTTGAAGGCCGAGATCACGCCGACCGGTCCGAGCGGGTGCCACTGCTCCATCATGCGGTGACCCGGCCGCTCCGACGCGATGGTCAGCCCATAGAGCTGGCGCGACAGGCCGGTCGCGAACTCGCAGATGTCGATCATCTCCTGTACTTCGCCGTGGCCTTCGGCGCGGATCTTTCCCATCTCGAGCGAGACGAGGTCGCCCAGCGGTTCCTTCAGCTCGCGCAACGCCTCGCCGAGGTCGCGCACCACCTCGCCCCGCTTGGGCGCCGGCACTTCGCGCCAGGCGCGGAACGCCTCGGTGGCGGCGGCGGCGACGCGGTCGTACGCGCCGGTGCTGCACAGCATGACCGCGGCAATGGCGTCGCCGGTCGCGGGGTTGAACGAGGTCAGTTTGTGGCCGTCGGGCTCGGGGAGCCAGCCGTCTGGACCGGTGCAGGCCCCCGGGTTGAGGGGCTCGATCTGGAGTTGCTTGAGCAGGGATTGCATCTAAGAACGATACCAGACGGGCAGCGGCGGCGTGATAGTGTCACCGGCCATGAGAATCCACCTGCTGAATCGTGTGTTACTCGCCGTGTGCCTGGTGGCCGGTGCCGGCGCCGTCTCCGCGGAGCAGCCCGGCGGGGTCGCAACGCAGTTTACCGGCCACTGGCGCCTGGTGGGGTTCGACAACTTCGACGAAAAGGGCGCGGCGCGGCCCAGTCCCTTCGTCGGCGGCCGCATCCTGTACGACGCCCACGGCAACATGTCGGCGCAGCTGACGCACGCGGCGAGAAAGCCGCTCAGCACGCCCTCAACCGAGGCCGAGCGCGCCGCCGCCTACTCGGGCTACGTGGCGTACTTCGGGCGCTATACCCTGGACGAGTCGCAGCGCTCGGTCACGCACCATGTCGAGGGCTCGACCAACCCGAACTGGCCCGACACCACGCTGGTGCGCTATTACGCGTTTTCCGCCGACGGTAATCGCCTGATGCTGTCGGTCAAGAACGCCGCGGGACGCGTCACCGGCACGCTCACCTGGGAGCGGCTGCGCTAGCCGGCGACGCCGCGTCCGCCGAAGTCAGCGCAGCCCGCCGGCCTCGCTCGACACCTTCGGGCGCGCCGCTTCGTCTTCGAGCGTCTTCAGCACGTCGCGCCACGAGAACTTCTGGCCCATCCCCCGCACGTAGTGGTCCATCCACGCCATCTCGCTGACCGACTTCACCAGCTGGTTGCGCGGGTCGGGAATGCCGTGGGTGTCACCGGGATACATGTAGAGCTCAGTGGTCACGCCAAGCTGCTTCAGCGCCATGTGCAGCTCAACCGACTGCGGACTCGGCACCCGCGGATCGCCCTCGACCACGTGAATCATCGTCGGCGTCTTCGCGTTCTTGATGTACTTGAGCGGCGACTGGTTCCAGTACGCGTCGAAGTCGTCATAGGGCAGCTTGTCGCCCAGGTAGTACTGGCGGTTGCGCTGCACGTCGCTCTGCGCGTACATCGAGATCCAGTTCATGGTCCCGGCGCCGGTGCTGATCGCCTTGAAGCGATCGGTGTGGGTCAGGATCCAGTTGGACCAGTGGCCGCCGGCGCTCCAGCCGAGCGCGCCCATGCGCCCGGGGTCGGCAATGCCCTGCGCGATCAGGTGATCCACGCCCGCCATGATGTCGTCGTAGCCGGGCGCCATGTAGTTGCCGACAATACCGGTCTTCAGCTTGATGCCGTAGTTGGTGGACCCGCGATAATTCGGCCGCAGCACCACGTAGCCGGCGCCGGAGTAGACCTGCGAGCCGTAGCCGCCGTTGAACGACAGGATGTCGGCCGAGGCCGGGCCGCCGTGAATGGCGACGATCAGCGGATAGCGCTGACCGGCCCGGTAGCCCACCGGCTTCACGAGCACGCCACCCACCATGGTGCCGTCCTTCGACTTCCAGGTGATCTCTTCCTGCTGGCCGAGCGCGAAACCGCGAACCTGGGGGTTCGGGTCGGTGAGCTGCCGCCAGGTCGAGCGCGTGCTGGCGTCGGCCACCGCATCCACCGTGAAGACGGTCGGCGGGGTCGTGCCATCGGCATAGTTGATGAGCAGCACGCCGGAGTCGGGATCCTGCTCGATTCCGACACTGGCCTTCTCTTCGGTCAGCGGCCGCACGGTGTTGCGCCGCACGTCGAGCGCGACGATCTGGTTGGTGGCGCGGATCCCTTCGTTGAAGTAGATCGTGCTGCCGTCCTGCGCCCAGAAGCCGACCGACACGTCGCCATCGAACGTCTCGCCGAGCTTGCGGAACGGCTTGCCGCGCTCCGCGACGGCGCGGACGTAGACCCGGCCGTTGCTCATGCCGTAGGTCTGCAGGTCGTCCGGACCAGAGAACGCCACTGACTGGCTGTCGGGCGAGAAGCTGAGGGGGCTCTCGCCGATCTCGGCATTCTGGGTGAGACGCTCGATGTGACCGGTCGCCGCCTCGAGCAGGTACAAGTCCGCGTAGATGTTCTCGGACGTGATGCCGCGCTTGTAGCGATCCGGAGACAGTCCGCGGAAACCCACCCACTTCCCATCCGCCGAGATCGTGACATCGTCGGCGGAATAGGCGCCGCCTTCCGTCAGCTGCTTGGTGGTGTTCGGGCCGAGCTCGAGGGCCCACAGGCTCGACACCGGCGTTTCGGGATTGCGGATGTTGACCGTGAACTTCAGGTCGCGCCGCTTCTTCTCGTCCGGATCAATCCGGTCCGGCGTCACGAAATAGATCCGCCCGCCATCGGGCGCCCACTGCCAGCTGCTGATGCCGGTCGGGTGCTTGGTGATCGGTTCGGCCGCTGCCGTTTCGACCTCGGCGATTGGCAGCCGATAGAGCTGTTCCTCGCCGGACTTTCCGGTGCGATACACCAGCCAGCGGCCGTCGCGGCTGAGCGCGAAATCAGAGACGCCTTCCTTCGCGTCGGAAAGGCGCCGGGATTCGCCGCCGTCGGGCCGCATCAGGTACAGCTGGTTGCGCGAGGCGGCACTCTCGGGCGCCTCTCTGTCCGACAGGAACAGGAAGAACCGGCCGTCGCGCGACCACGCCGGCCGCGTCTCGTTCTTGTCCTTGGTGAAGGTCAGTTGCTTAGTCGACGGCAGTCCCTGCTTCGTCGAGACCAGGTAAAGGTCGGTCTGCCGTTTCGCCTCCTTCCAGTCGGGCGTCGACAGCGTGTAGAGCAGCCATTGCCCGTCCGGGCTCGGGGTCAAGGCGCCGACCTGGCGCAGGTGCTGCATGTCCAGGAACGTCATCGGCCGCGACGCGGCCTGTTGGCCGTGCACCGACGGGCCTGCCAGGCTCCCCCACGACGACACGAGGATCAGGACGACAACGGCGACCGCGCGGCGCGCGATCGGAAGCGACACGTGCATGACAAACCTCCGGATTGGTGCGGCACCCGTTTCGAATAGAGTGCGCCGCGATTATACCGTCGGCCTCAGTCCAGCAGCCGGCGCGCCGCGGCCACCAGCTCGACGGCCGATCCCGTCAGTCCGCCGCCTTGTGCCAGGTCAGGCTTGCCGCCACCTTTGCCGCCAAATTGCGCGACCAGGGCCTTGAGCAGGGCGCCGGCGTCGGCGTTCGCGGCGCTGCCGCGCGCGATGACGACCAGCGACGGGGTTGTCGCCGAGAACAGCACCACCACCGCATTCGGCCGTGCCGCGGCCGCCGCCACCGCGATCGCCTTCAGGCCGTGCGCGTCCCAGCCTTCGAGGGTCTCGATCAGCACCAGTCGACTGCCCACGGGCGCCGCCTTCTCGAGCAGCGCCTCGGCTTCGTGAACCGCCAGCTTCTCCTGGAAGCCGCGCAGCGCTCGCTGCTGGGCTTTGCTCTCGCCCTGCATCCGCTCGACGGCAGCAGCCATCTCCTCTGGAGCCACCGAGAGGAACTTCTGCGTGGCCGCCAGCGAAGCGCGCCACAGCCGGAAGCGGTTGAGCGCGCGGCCGCCGCACAGGAACTCCACGCGCGAGCCGCCGCGGAACTTCTCCCAACCGCCGACGGCAATCACGCCAATGCCGCCGGTGCGGGCCACATGGGTGCCGCCGCACGCCGACAGATCGAAGCCTTCGACGTCGATCAGCCGCAGCGGGCCAGTGCGAATCGACTCCTTTCGCAGTGGCAGTGCCGCCGCCTCCTCGGGCGTGGCAAAGCGGATCGCGACCGGCCGGTCCTCCCAGACAATACGGTTGGCCTGGTCCTCGGCCTCCGCGACTTCGACTGCGGTGACCTCACGGGCCAGGTCGATCGTCGCCGCGGTGGTGCCCATGTGGAAGCTCTCGGTGCGCACGCCGAACAGGCGATCGAATGCCGCCGACAGCACGTGCTGGCCGGTGTGCTGCTGCATGTGATCGAAACGCCTGTGCCAATCGATGGCGCCCTGCACCACTTCGCCCACCGCCAACGCCGCGGAGGTCACATGGGCGATGGTGCCGTCTTCGCGATCGATGACATCGCTGACCGCAGCGCCACCAAGGGTGCCGGTGTCGAACGGCTGGCCGCCGGAGGTGGGATAGAACGCCGTCTGATCGAGTGTCACGTGCGCCCGTCCGTCGATGGTATCGACGGCGACCACCGTGGCGTCGAACTCGGCGCAGTACGGCTCGGTGTAGTAAAGCCGGTTCGTCATGTCGCAGTGGCCTCGTCCGCCGGGACAATCGGCAGCTCGAAGAAGAACACGGCGCCGCCGGCCGCGGCGCGTCGGTAGCCGATGCGACCGCCGTGGGAACGGATGATGTCGTAGCTGACCGACAAGCCGAGGCCCGTGCCTTCGCCTACCGGCTTGGTGGTGTAGAACGGCTGGAAGAGCTTGGCCTCGTCTGCCGCCGGCACACCCGGGCCCGAGTCTTCGACCTCGATCCAGGCCCAGCCGTCGCGATCGCCCGTGCGAATCACGACCTGCCGCTGGCCTGTGCCGCCGTGGACAACCGCCTGCTCGGCGTTGATCGCGAAGTTGAGCAGCACCTGCTGCAACTCGGTGAAGATCGCCATCACCAACGCAGCCGACTTCTCGTCAACCTCGATGCGGATGTTGAGCTCGGCGAGCTTGCGATGCCGCAGTTCCATCACCGACGCGACCACGTCGCGCAGCCTCACCGGAGTCGGCTCGGACATCTGCCGGCCAAACCGAGACAGGTTGCGGATGATGGCACTGGCCCGGGTGCTCTCCTTCTGAATCAGCGTGAGGTCGGCGCGCGCCGCCTCCGGCATGTCTTTCTGCATCTGCAGCAGCTCGGAGAAGCCGAGAATGGCCTGGAGTGGATTGTTCAGTTCGTGGGCGACACCCGACACCAGCACACCGATGGCGGCGAGGCGTTCCTGCCGGATCACCTGCTGCTGCAACGACTGCACCTCTTCGCGCATCCGGCGCTCGTCGTCGACCTGGGCCGCGATCGACTCGCGCGCAGTTTGCAGGTTGGTGATCATGCTGCCCACCGTCTGTTGCAGGTGCTCCATCTCGGCGGTGGGCATCGGCTTCGGCGCCAAGGGCGACAGGTCGCCGCGGCTGACACGCCTGGCCGTCTCGTCAAGATGGTCGAAGGCCTTGAGCCAGCGACGGCCGAAAGCGAAGGCCACCCCAAAGATGATGATCGTCGAGACAATGGAGATGGCGAAGTTGCGCCAATAGATCGGCGCCGTCCGCGCCCGGGCCAGGCTGGTGGGAATGCCGACGCTGGCCAGCCACGGCCCGCGCTCGACGACGGCATTGCCGAACACGCGATCGACACCATCAAGGCCCGTGCGAATCACCGTCGTCGGCACATCCCCCGGCTCACGGGCCTCGCCGCGGGCCTCGATCGGGCGCCCGACGTAGGTCGCCGAGTCGAGACTGCGCGCCACGACCACGCTGTTCTGGTCGGTCAGCGTGACCACCGATCCCTCCGGCAGGGGAATGGATTTCAGGACCTGCTCGAGCGCCTCGAGGTGCACCGACAGGCCAATGACGCCGACCAACTGGTTGTCGAGCGACGTGATCGGGTAGGCGAGCACGATCGCATGGGCCGAATCTCCGGGCCCGCCCAGCATAGGGCTGACCTGGGTCTGGCCGGTCTCGGCCACCGACTTGAGCCACGCCGGATCGATCGAGCCCTCGACCTGCGCGTCCGGCGGCCGCGCCCAGGCCAGCACCTGTCCCTGGGTGTCGGCCATCAGCGCGTTGTTGAGCACCTGGTCGCGCACGCCAACCAGCGGCAGCAGCACGTCCGAAGTGGCGCGCGGATCGAGCGCGCGCATGCTCGGGTGGCGTGAGGCGGTCACCGCCACCGCATCGGCCGCCTCGAGGTTCCGGTTCACGTAGACCACCACCGTCGCCGCCATGGTCGAGGTCTCGGCCGCCAGTTGCCGGACGTGTTCGCCGTAGGTGAGGTACGCGCCATAGGCAATGGCGGAGTAAACCACCACGGTGAGAAGGAAGATGACGGTGAAGATCTGGCGTCGGAGCGGCTGGGCCACGATGGTTACCGGCGCATGGTATCAGCGCGCGGCGTCCAAAAGCGGATCGACTGCACAGGCTTCTGCAAAGCCGGCGGCGCGGAGCCGGCAGCTGTCGCAGTGCCCGCAGGGGCCACCCGACGAGAGCGGGTCGTAACAGCTGTGGGTCAGGCCATAGTCGAGGCCGAGCGACAATCCCAGCCGGATGATCTCGGCCTTCGAGAGGCTGATGAGCGGCGTGTGAATGGTGAGGCCGCCGCCCTCGACCCCGGCCCTGGTCGCGAGCCGGGCCAGGTGTTCGAAGGCCTGGATGAACTCGGGCCGGCAGTCGGGATAGCCGGAGTAATCAAGGGCGTTGACGCCGATCACGATGTCGGCGGCGCCGAGGACCTCGGCCCAGCCAAGCGCCATGGACAGGAAGATCGTGTTGCGCGCGGGCACGTAGGTGTTCGGGATGACGTGGGGATCGATCGGCTGATCCTTGGGCACGTCGATCGCCGAGGAGGTCAGCGACGAGCCACCGATGGGCGACAAGTCGAGGGCGAGTTCCAGGTGACGCTCAACGCCGAGCGACGCGGCCACGGCCCGCGCCGCCGCCAGTTCCTGGACGTGCCGCTGGCCGTAGTTGATGCTGAGCGCATTCAGGGCGAAGCCATCACGCTTCGCGACGGCCGCGGCTGTATAGGAGTCGAGCCCGCCGCTCAGCAGGACAACGGCTCGTCTGACTCCCGACTCCCGACTCCCGGTTCCCGACAGGTTCTGGTCAGACACCGCGGGTCTCGGGGCTCCAGATGTACTTGTGCATCTGCAACTGGACTCGGACCTCGAGACGGTCGGCAATCACCCACTCGGCCAGCTGCTTGCCGGCCAACTCGGCGTGCACCGGCGAGAACAGGACGGCGGCGACCCGCTCGGTCAGCTTTTCCCGGTGCACGATCTCGCGCGCGAACTCGTAATCGGCGCGGTCGGCAATCACGAACTTCACCTCGTCGGAGGGCTTGAGCAGTGCCAGGTTCGACCAGTCGTTCCTCGCTGCCTCGCCCGACCCGGGGCATTTCACGTCCATGATCCGGACGACTCCGTCGGGCACCTGGGCAATGCTGCGATGGCCGCCGGTTTCGACCAGCACCGTCTTGCCGGCCTCGAGCAGGCGCTGCATCAACGGGTAGACGTCTGGCTGCAGCAACGGCTCGCCGCCGGTCACTTCCACGACCGGGCAGCCGCGCGCCTCGACGTCGGCGACCACCTCGTCCACGCTCATCTTGCGGCCCTCGTGAAAGGCGTAGGGGGTGTCGCACCAGCGGCAGCGCAGGTCGCACGCCGTCAGGCGCACGAACACGCACGGCCGGCCGGCATGGGTCGACTCGCCCTGGATGGAGTGGAATATCTCGTTGATCGTCAGCATGGAGCCATCCGGGACGAGCCCGGAACTTTCTATTTTAGCCTCTCGCGGGTGGGGGCAACCCCTTCTTTGGGGTTGCCCCTCGACTCGTGCACCGTTTAGGTGGAGGCAACCCCTTCCTGGGGTTGCCTATTGCCACAAGGGCTTCCAATCCTGCGCCGCAGCCAGAATGTCCTGAATGCTGTACGCGCTCGACCCACTGAGTGGGTAGTCAGTCGCATCATGGACGAGACCAGCTCTTACCGGATTCATTAAGACATATCGGGCCACGCCGAGTACGCTCTCGCCTTCTCGCAGGACGTGATCGTAATAGCCGCTCTGCCACAGCCGAGTGCCCTTGGCCACCCGCCATGCATAGGCCGTCCGCGTGTTCCAACTTAGAATGAGGCTCTTGAGATCAGCGGCATCGCTCTGCCCCTGCAGCACCAAGTGAACGTGATCGGGCATGAGCGAGTACGCAATTACAGAGAACGCCCTGGCGCTTGCGTGACGCAGTAACTGCGTGGCCGCCCAGGCGCCGAGTTCCAGATCCGCGAAGGCGGGTTGACGGTGGTCGGTGCAAATCGTCAGGAAATACGTATGGAGTCCGATGTAATCGAACTCAGTGAAGCGGCCAGGACGATTCGGCATGCTGGTGATGACTGCAAGCGACTGGCCACGAGGCAACCCCAAAGAAGGGGTTGCCTCCACCGCTCCACTTAGTGAACCCATGACTTTACGGATCGGGACATCAGGCTGGAACTACCCTGCGGGGCACGGGACGTGGAACGGGATCTTCTATCCCTTCCCGGAAGATCGCCAGCGAGGCTTCGACGAACTGGTGTTCTATGCCGAGCGCTTCAATGTGGTCGAGGTCAACAGCACGTTCTACGGGCAACCGCGGGCGAGCGTCTCGCTCGGCTGGGCGCGGCGGACGCCGGCCGGCTTCGAGTTCACCGTGAAGCTCTACCAGAAGTTCACGCACCCGGGCATGACGAGCGACCTGACGCCGATCTCGGCCACCGATGTCGATGCCTTCAAGGGCGGCATCGATCCGCTCGCCGCGGCCGGCAAACTGGGACCGATCCTGGCGCAGTTTCCGTCCAGCTTTCACCACACGCCGGAGGCGGTCGCGTACCTCGACTGGCTGCTCCGCGCGTTCGCGAACTACTCGATCGCAGTCGAACTGCGCCATGCGTCGTGGAGCAATGCAGCGGCCGAGACGCGCGCGGTGCTCGGCGCCGGCCACGCCGCGTGGGTGCAGATCGACGAACCGAAGTTCAACTCGTCGATCCGCCAGGACTTGTCGGTGGATGAGGGCGACGTCTTTTACCTGCGTCTCCACGGCCGCAACGCCGGGAAGTGGTGGGACCACGAGCAGGCTGAAGATCGCTACAACTACTACTACTCGGCGAAAGAACTGGAACCGATTGCCGCCCGGGTGAAGCTGGCAGGCCAGGCCGCGAAGAAGGCGTACCTGCTGCTGAACAACCACTTCTCGGCGCAGGCTGTGGCCAATGCCACGACGCTCAAGAAGATGCTGGACGAGCCCGTGACGGCGCCGATGCCGGCCGAGCTCGTCGAGCGGTTTCCCGATCTCGCAGGCGTCGCTACTTTGCCCCGCGCACGGTTACTCTGACAATGCGATCGGTCACGGCAATCTTCGACACCACGTCCATGCCGGAGATGACCTTGCCGAACACGGTGTAGTCGGCATTCAGCCGGTGTTGATCGGCCAGCGTCACGTAGAACTGGCTGTCGGCCTTGGCCGCATCACCGGCGTGGGCCATCGCCACCGCGCCGCGCACGTGAGTGCGGGTCTTCGAGATTTCCGCCACGCCGACCGTCGTGCCGCTGCCGCCGTTGCCCCACGCGGCCTGCTTGGTCATGTCGCGCGTCTGCGGATCGCCCATCTGGATCACGAAGCCCGGCACCACGCGATGCACGCGCTGACCGTTGTAGAAGCGCTTGTTGATCAGGCCGAGAATGTGCGCCACGGTCTTGGGCGCCTCATTCGGATAGGTCTCGAACTCGAACGTGCCCTTCTCGGTTTCGACGACCACCACCGGACCGGCGCCTGGCGAGGTCTGTCCCGGCTTGGCCGCGGCCGCCGGGGCCTTGGCAGCGGGCTTGGCCGGCGCCGTCTGCGCCGACGCCACGCCGCCTGCCAACACACTTACGAGAACGAACGTCAGGATCCGAACGGTCATTGCGATCACTCCTTCACGAGATTCTTGGATGTGCCCACGCGCCCGACACCGACGCGCCGGCAGTCAGCGATGATGGCGCAATCGCCACACCGAGGATACACCGGCCGGCAAACGTTCTGGCCCCAGGTGACAAGGTAGAGGTTGATGACCGGCCACCAGCGCCGCTCGATGACGCGGTAGAGCGCCTGCTCCGTCTCCTCGGGATTGCGGGTCTGGACCCAGCCCAACCGATTCGAGATCCGGTGCACGTGGATGTCGACGCAGATGTTGGCCTGGCTCTCGAAGGCCAGGATCATCACCAGGTTGGCGGTCTTGCGGCCCACGCCCGGTAGCGTCACCATCTCGTCGAGCGTGCCCGGAACCTTGCCGCCAAACCTCGCGACCAGCGCCTGGCTCGCCTCTTTCACGAACGCGGCCTTGTTCCGGTAGAAGCCGACCGGGTAGATCAGCTTCTCGATCTGCTTCTCTGTCAGCGCGGCGACCCTGGCGGCCGTCGGCGCCCTCTTGAACAGCCGGGTCGATGCCGCCAGCGTGGTCTCGTCCTTGGTCCGCGCCGAGAGCAGGGTCGCGATCAGAATCTGGAACGGGTCGGTCTTCTGGCCCCCGGAGATCTTCTCGATGGCGGGCAACTCCATGCCATCGATCCTCTTGGCGATGGTCCGCATGACGCGCTCGACCGCCGAGTGGAAGACACCGGGTTCCTTTTTCATCCGAATCCGAGAAAAAGGAACCCGGTGTCCTTACACCGGCGTCAGGGCCGGTTGCCCGGTGAGCACCGCGATCGCATTCGACACCGCGAGATCGGCCATGCCCGTGCGCGTCTCGGTCGTCGCGCTCGCCAGGTGCGGGATCAGCAGCACGTTCTCGAGCGTCATCAGGCCCGGATGAATCTCTGGCTCTTTCTCGTAAACGTCGAGGGCCGCGCCCGCGATCAGCCGTTCCTTGAGCGCCCACGCCAGCGCGCCTTCGTCAACCACGGGACCTCGCGACGTGTTGATCAAGTACGCCGACCGCTTCATCTTGGTCAGCGCCTGCTGATCGATCAGGTGCCTGGTCTCGGGCGTCATCGGGCAATGCAACGACACAATGTCGGAGGTCGCCAGCAGGCGATCAAGCGGCAGGTGGGTGGCGCCCGGAAGACCGGCCGGCGTGCGGGCGGCATAGGCCACCGACATGCCGAACGCCGGCGCCTTCTCGGCCACCGCGCGGCCAATGCGGCCAAGGCCGACCAGGCCCAGTTGCTTGCCGCGCAGTTCCATGCCCAGCATGTAGTCGAGCGCCCAGCCACCCCACGCGCCCGCCCGGACGACCCGCTCGCCTTCACCCAGCCGGCGCGTCACCGCCAGGACCAGCGCCCACGTGAAGTCGGCGCAGGCATTGGTCAGCACGTCGGGCGTGTTGGTCACCGCCACCCCTCGAGCGCGGCAGGCGGGGACGTCAATGTTGTTGTAGCCCACCGCCACGTTGGCGACAATCTTCAACTGCGGCCCGGCGGCATCGAGCACACCGGCGTCGATGGTGTCGGTGAGCAGGCAGACGAGCGCGTGCTTGCCGGCGATGCGCTGCAACAGCTCTTCCCTCGAGATCGCCGTGTTGCCGGTATAAAGATCAACTTCGCAAGCTTGCTCGAGCCTGCCGATGACAGACGAGGGAAGTCGTCGGGTAACAAGTACAGATGGCGGCACAGACACAAACCCCTCTAGGCACATCAGGCACCCTAGGCACCTTAGGCACCCTATTTAGTGCCCGTGACATTGACAGTAGCCACAGTGGTTGCACGTCACCGCCGGCTCGACGATGCACATGGTGTCGTCGGCGGCGCGCGGCAGCGCGTAGCGGCTGAAGCTGATTGAGAGAAGCGGCGGCTGCGGGGCGGCATCAGTCCGGCTAAAGCCGGACTCCACCTTGGGTTGCGCTATCGACGACGAACCCAGATGTTTCTGGATGGCCACTCGCACGAGCGAACGAATCTCGTCGTCTGTCATTCGACGAACTCCAGCTGATCGACGATCCCGATAATTGCTGCGTCAACGGGCGCGAGTTTCTTGCCGAGCGCCTCGCCGGCGGCGCGGCCTTCGAGCACGACCAGGACGCGCTCGCTCACGCCGGCGCCGACCGAGTCGATGGCCAGCAACGTCGCGCCGATCGCCACGCCCTGCGGCGTTTCCGGCTGCACCAGCAGCAGCTTGGCGCCCTCGAACTGGGGGCGCTTGTGACTCGAGACGACCGTGCCAACCACCCGCCCAATGATCATCTGTGTTTAATCGGTGTCAATCTGTGGCTGGCAACAGTGTCAATCTGTGGCTGGTCAACAGTGTAGATCTGTGGCCGATCGACAATCCCGACAATGCCGGCATCTGCGGCCATCTCGGTAGGGTGAAACGGAAAGCTCGCCTCTTTGCCGCGGACGAAAAACACCGTCTCGCCAACCCCGGCGCCAACCGAGTCGACTGCCACCAGCGGACGCCCGACATTCTTGCCGTCGGCCGAGATCGGTTGCAGGAGAAGGAGCGGGGCGCCGCCGAAGCCGGGGTCCTTGCGCGTGGCGACGACGTCCCCGATTACGCGGGCAAGCTGCATGGCGTTACTCGGCGACGTCGACCGCGTCGACGATGCCGACGACCGCGGCATCCACCGGCACGTCTTTCATGCCCGCCGCCAGTCGCGCGGAACTGCCGCTGACAATCAGGACCGTCTCCCCCACGCCGGCGTCCACGGTGTCGATGGCGACGAGGTAGTTACCCTCGGCCTTGCCCTTGGGATCCACGGCGCGGGCCAGCAACAGCTTGCTGCTGACCAGGCGCGGATCCTTCCGGGTCGCGACCACGGTGCCGACGATACGGGCGAGGAGCATGACTAGCTCTTCGCGTTGGCTTTGCCGATGGGCAGGACGTCTTCGAGATTGGCGTGCGGACGCGGAATCACGTGCACCGAGACCAGCTCGCCGACCCGGCGCGCGGCGGCCGCGCCCGCGTCGGTGGCAGCCTTCACGGCCGCGACGTCGCCGCGGACGACCGCGGTCACGTAGCCGGCGCCAATCTTCTCCCAGCCGACCAGCGTCACCTTGGCAGCCTTCACCATGGCGTCGGCCGCTTCGATCATCGCGACCAGGCCCTTGGTTTCGATCATGCCGAGCGCTTCACCCATTTACTGCCTCCAGAACCCTATTTAAGCTGCCTGACCGCATCCTCAATCAAGGCGGTCAGCTCGCGGTATGTTAGCCGAATTTCCCCGTCCGTGCCGGTTGGCGGCGGCGGCAAATTGTGGAGCACCAGCCGCTCAGCCGACTCCGGCGCCTGCACCACCTGGCAATCCAGCTGCCCGCCCGTCGTTGGGTTGGACTCGTCCGTGCAAATCGGCGCGGGCGAGGCAATGCCGTACATGCCACGCAGGCCCTGCAGCCGGTCCACTTCACCCCGGGACAGCACGTTCTCGCGGCCTAACGTCCGCGCCACCAGGCTGATCTTGGCGAAGTGCTCGATGGTCTCCATGCGGTAGTACGCCGACATGACGTCGCCGGCCAGCGCCAGCGCGCCGTGACTGGCCAGCAGCATGCCGTCGTGGGCCTTGACGTACTTGCGAACCGCTGCCGGCAGCTCTTCGGTCGATGGCGTCGCGTACTCCGCCAGGGGGATGCTGCCAAGCGTCGTGATGACTTCCGCCAGCACGGCGCGATCGAGCGCAATGCCGGCCACCGCGAACCCGGTCGCCGTGGGCGGGTGCGCGTGGACCACGGCGCGGGCATCGGGGCGGTTGCGATACACCTCGAGGTGCATCTTCAGCTCCGACGAGGGCTCGCGCTCGCCGGCAATGCGCTTGCCGTCGAGATCGGTGATCACCATCATGTCGGGGGTCATGAACCCCTTCGACACGCTCTTGGGCGTGGTGATCAAGCGCCGGTCGTCGAGGCGGACGCTGATGTTGCCGTCGTTCGAGGCCACAAAGCCGCGCTCCCAGAGACGGCGGCCCACCTCGACGATGTCGGCGCGGGCCTGTTCTTCGGCGTTCATCGGACCGCGTGCTCGCTACGACATTTCTCGCTGCAGAAGTAAACGGCGGCGCCGCTGCTCGTGCCGCTAATCGCCTTGCCGGGCACCACGTAGGTGCCGCACCCCGGGCAGGGCTGCATCTTCACCGGCGACGGGGCGCTGTTGGCCCGCGCGCCGCCGGGCGGTGGAATGGTGGCGCCCCGCACCACGCCCTCGACGAATCGCCAGAACAGCCTGGCGAATACCGCGAACAGGACGAGGAGCAGGATGAAGCGAAACACAGGTTATTTCCCCGCGGTTCCGGGGGCGGTGTTCCGGACGCCCTCGAGCCCCTTCTTGGCGGCCTGCCCTTCGGGCGAATCGGGTGACAGCGCCACCACTTCCTCCCAGGCCTTGGCGGCGCCCGGCAGGTCGTTCTTGCCGAACGCGCGAACGATGCCCACGTTCAGCAGCGTCTTGGTGTGCCGGGGATCGGCCGCGAGCGACTTCTCGAACTGCGCCAGGGCGCGGTCGGGCTGGTTCGTGTAGTAGTAGGCCACGCCGAGGTCGGTCGACACGTTCGGGTTGGCCGGATCCAAGGCGAACGCCTGCTCGTACCAGCCAATCGCCTGTGGGTACTGCTCGGAGTCGAAGAACAGGTTGCCGAGTTGCACGCGCGACTCGACGTTCTTGGGATCTCCCTCCGCGACCGTTTGCAGGGCCTGCACGCGCGACTGGTCGAGCGGCGGCGGGGCCTGGGCCGGCGCGCCGGCGGTCGCCGGCGCCGCCTGCGCTGCGGGAGCGGCGGCACGCACCGAGCCGGCCGCATTCTGGGTGCCGAGCACCCATCCGATGATCAAGCCGAACAGTGATCCGGCAACGCCGAAGACGATTGCATCCGCTCTCATGTGGGGAACCCTCAGGATAACAACGAGCGGCGCAGCCAGTCCACCAGGGCGCGCCCGACCTCCGGGTCGCGCTCCAGGAGGGCCGTGCCGTGCGCGGCCGTGGTCGAAATAACTTGTTCACGCGGACCGGCGGTGTCGGCCGCAAAATCCCGCAGCGTCCGCAACGCCAGCGGATCCTCGGCGCTGGCCGCCAGCCACAGGGTCCGGGCACCCAGCCGCCTGACCAGGCCGACGTCGGTGCGCAGGCCGCGGTAGTCGAGCGAGGGTGACAGCAGCGCAATGGTCCGGACCGCCGGCAGCTCAACCGCGGCGAGCAACGACAGGCTGGCGCCGAGCGAGGCGCCGACGAGTGCCACCGCTCCCGGCCGAACGCCCGGGCGAGCGGCCAGCCACGCGGTCGCGGCGCGGACATCCTGGACCATCTCGGCCAGGGACTGCGACGACCCCGACGAGCCGCCATGGCCGCGCAGGTCGAACGTGAGCGCCGTGATGCCGGCGTCCTGGAGCCGGTCTGGCAGTCCGCCCCAGTCGGCCTTGGTGCGCGTGAGCATGTGCACCAGAACCACGGCGGGCGCCGGGCGCGACGAGGCTTCGTAGAACTCGCCGGCGAGGCTGGTGCCGTCGAGGGACGGAAAGGTGACGGCGCGCCCGGACGCCTCGGCGTAGCTCGTCAGGCACAGGATGGCGACCGCGATCGTGATGGTCCGGCTAACCACCTTCGCCAAGGCTACGGCGGTCAAGAAGCCCGACGCCACATTCTCAGCCATCGAGCGCCGCCAGGTACTCTTTCACCACGCGGCCGAGGCCCACGAAAATGGCGCGGCTGACGAGCGCGTGGCCGATTGACACCTCGTCCAGGTGCGGCAGGGTGCGAAACAGCGTGAGGTTCTTCAGGTCCAGGTCGTGGCCGGCATTGACGCCCACCCCCAGCTCGAACGCCAGCGTTGATGCGGCCACGTACTGCGCGAAGCTCTGCTCGGCCGCGGCCGGTCCGCGCTCGAAGGCGCGGGCAAACGGCTCGGTGTAGAGCTCGACGCGGTCGGCGCCCATCGCCGCCGCCCAGGAAATCGCGGCCGGCTCGGGATCGACAAACAGGCTGACGCGCACGCCGGCGGCCTTCATGCCGTTGATCACGCCGGCCAGTGCGGCCTGCGGCGTATCGGCGGGCCATCCGGCCTGGCTCGTGATCTCGCCGGGGAACACCGGCACGAGCGTGCACTGATCGGGCTTCACCGCGAGCACCAGGTCGATCAGGTCCTGGCGCGGGTCGCCTTCGATGTTGAACTCGACGCGGCCCTTGAGCGAAGCCAGCTCACCGGCGATGTCGTGGACGTCGGCGGTGGTGATGTGCCGCGCGTCGGCACGCGGATGCACGGTGATGCCCGGTGCGCCGGCATCGACGCACGTCCGCACCGCCTCGATCACCGACGGCAGGTGGCCGCCGCGCGAGTTGCGCACGGTCGCCACCTTGTTCACGTTCACCGACAGCTTAGGCAAGTTGCTCCTTCACGACCGTGGCAATCTCGTCGGCCCAGCCCCGAATCTCGGCCTGATCCTTGCCCTCGAGCATGATCCGCAGCAGCGGTTCGGTGCCCGAGTAGCGAATCAGCAGGCGTCCGTGGCCGGCCAGTCCGTGCTCGACGCGCGCGATGGTGGCGGCAATCGCCGGCACCTGCGTGTAGTCGGACCGCTGCTTCAGGCGCACGTTGACGAGCACTTGCGGGTAGGTCACCAGCTCGCCCGCCAGGTCGGCCAGCTCGCGGCCCGATTGCGCCATGATGCGCAGCACGTTCAGCGCGGTCGCCAGGCCATCGCCGGTGAACAGGTGATCCGCGAAGATGATATGGCCCGACTGTTCGCCGCCGAGCGCGCAGCCGCGCTTCACCATCTCTTCCATCACGTACTTGTCGCCAACCGCCGTGCGCACCAGGGTGACGCCGCGAGCGCGCAACGCCACCTCGAGGCCGAGATTGCTCATGACGGTGGCGACCACCGTGTCGCCCGGCAGGCGGCCTTCGCGCTTCAGGTGCAACGCCGCCATCAGCAACACCGCGTCGCCGTCAACCACCGAGCCTGACGCGTCGACAAACAACGCGCGATCGCCGTCACCGTCGAAGGCAATGCCCATGCGGGCGCCCCGGCTCACCACCTCGCGGGCGAGGCCGGCCAGGTGGGTCGACCCGCAATCGAGGTTGATATTGCGGCCATCCGGCGTCACGCCAATCGGCTGCACGTCGAAGCCGAGCGACGACAGGAACGCCGGTGCCATGGTGGCGGTCGCGCCATTGGCGCAGTCGACGATGATCGGCGAACCCGCCAGCGGCCCGGCATCGTCCAGAATCAACGCCAGGTGCTCCAGGTAGTGACCCGACAAGTCCTGCCGGTCGATCACACCGGGCGCGGCGGCGACCTGCCACGACGGGTCGGCCACCAGCATCTCGACCGAGGCCTCGAGCTTCTCGGTGAGCTTGACGCCGGATCCGCCGAACACCTTGATGCCGTTGTCTTCGTACGGGTTGTGCGAGGCCGAGATCACCAGGCCGGCATCAAACCCCTCAGTTCGCGCCAGGTAGGCAATCGCCGGTGTGGGCAGCACGCCGGCGCTAACCACGGTGGCGCCGCCGCTGGTCAGTCCGCGCGCCAGCTCCTGCTCGATCCACTCGCCCGACTCGCGCGTGTCGCGGCCAATCACAAAGCGATGGGGCGATGCCCCGTCCATCAACGAGCGCACCAGCGCCTCACCCACCCGCGCCACCGTCGCGGGCTCGAGCGGCGCGACGCCGGCCTTGCCCCGAATGCCATCCGTGCCAAACAGTTTCATGGTCGCCTTGGAGAAATCGTCACCGTCACCACCGCGGTCGTGGGTGTGACCAGACGCAGACTGGCGTCCTGTACGCCAATGGTCACGACCTCGCGAATCGACCGCGTCTCGCCGTTCACGGACACCGGTTCGGTCACCACCGCGTCCAGCCGCTTCAACGCGCTTTCGGGGCCTGCCACTTCAACCGTGGCCGGATCGCTCGTGACCGAGGTCACCTCGAATCCTGGGCCCGGCCGGCCCTCGATGTCCGGTTCCACCGGAACCGTCCTGACCCCCGACGCCTCGAACTCCATCGTCACGGTCGACGGCCCGACCTGCACGACGTCGATGCCGTACGGCACCGTGACCTGCGACGGCGTCAGGTGAAACAGGCGGCGGCCCGGGCGCGCGGTGCGCAGGTCGAGCACCGCGGCCAGATCGCCCGCACCCATGCGGCTGAGCGTGCCAGAGGACCCGCGCAAGCGCACTTCAACCGTGTCGGGCAGGTTGCCCACCAGTTCGAGCCCGTTGGGCAGGTTCTGGAACTCGACCGGCGCCCGCAGCACCCGTTCGACGACACGCTCGCCGGCAATGACGAGCCACAGCATCGCGGCGATGCACGTCGACAGGAACTTGAGCCCGAGGTTGCGGAAGGGATGGTAGGCCATCAGCTCAGTGAATACCCCGCCGGACGTGGCTTGGCACCGGCCGGCCGCAAGGTGACCAGCGCCTTCAGCCGTTGCCGCAGCCGATCGGCATCGAGGTCGTGCTCCAGATCGCCGTCCTCCACCAACGAGATGCGGCCCGTCTCTTCCGACACCACGATCGCCACGGCGTCGTTCTCCTCGGTGATGCCAATCGCCGCGCGATGGCGCGAACCAAACTCGCGGTTCAGGCGCGGATTGATGGTGAGCGGCAGGAAGCAGGCCGCCGCCGCCGCGCGATCCCTCTGCACGATCACCGCGCCGTCATGCAGCGGTGAGGTCGGCTGGAAGATGCTGACCAGCAGATCGTAGGTCAGTTTGGCGTCCAGCGGAATGCCGCTTTCGATGTAGTTGCGCAGGCCGATTGCCCGCTCGATCACGATAATGGCACCGGTCTTTTTCGCCGACAGGCTGCTGGCGGCCACCACCAGCTCTTCGATGGTGTCATCGTCGCTGACCTTGCGGTTGAGGCGGCGAAACAGGCGGCCCCGGCCAAGATGAACGAGCGCGCGGCGGATGTCGGCCTGAAGCAGCACGATGGCCGCAAATACCACGTAGCCGACCACGTTGCGGATTAGCCAGTTGACGGTTTCGAGCTGGAAGCCGCGGGAGATATAGAACAACCCGACGATGAAGGCGATACCCACGGCCATCTGCACGGCGCGCGTGCCGCGGATCAGCTTGAGCAGCTCGTAAATCAAGATCGAGACGATCAGGATGTCGAGCACGTCCCACCAGGTGACTGGCGGCCGCTGCAGCAGTTCGGTCAGGAAGGACACGCCCTGCTAGTTTAGTGCGTCAGGCCCCCGAAGCGTCCCGAATGGCGTCGGCGACGCGGACGACGTGGACCATCTCCGCCACCCGGTGGACCCGCACGATGTGGGCGCCCCCGAGAATGGCGGCGGTCACGGCGGCGGCCGTCGGCCAGTCGCGCTGTGAGGGGTCCAGCGGGCCGGTTGACGCGGCCATGAACGACTTGCGCGAGGGCCCGACCAGCACGGGGAAGCCCAGGTCGGCCAGCCGCTCGAGGCCGGCCAGCACCGCCAGGCTTTGCGCAGCGTGCTTGGCGAAGCCGAGGCCTGGGTCGATCAAGATGCTCTCGTCGGCAATGCCGGCGGCCCGGGCGCGGACGACGGCCTGCCGCAGGTCGGCGGCCACCTCAGCCACCACGTCGGCATAAGCCGCGTGCGCGTACATGTCCTGTGGGCGCCCGCGCGTGTGCATCAGCACAATCGGCGCGCCCTGCGCGGCCGTGAGCGGACCCAGGCGCGGGTCGTAATGCAGCCCGCTGATGTCGTTCACGATCGACGCGCCTTCGCCAAGGGCGAACTGGGCGACCTCGCTCTTGTAGGTGTCGATCGAAATGGGCACGCGGACCCGCGACGCCATGGCCTCGAGCACCGGACGGACGCGCGCCAGTTCGTCGGCGGTGCCCACCGGCGTGGCGCCGGGGCGTGTCGATTCAGCGCCGATGTCGATGATGTCGGCGCCAGCCGCTTCCATGGCGGCGGCGAGGTCGGCGGCGTGCCGGGGGTCGAGGGCCAGGCCCCCGTCGGAGAAGGAATCGGGCGTGACGTTGATCACGCCCATCACCAAAGTGCGCGGGCCGAGCACCAAAGGTGCCCGGCCCGGCAGAGGAACCGAAAACGACCGACGCGGCGCCGCGATCACTCTTGGGTGAGCGGCTTCTGAATCGGCTGCATGGGCGGCACGAGCGACGGCCGATCCTTCTCGCGGGCCGGGGCCGCATCGGCGGCTGACGGAATCTCGGCGGCCGGCACTTCGTCGAGCGGATGGCCGTTGACGATCCGGCGCACCTGGTCGGCGTCGAGGACCTCGCGGACGAGCAGGGCATCGGCAATGGCCGTCAGCTTCTGCTTGTGCTCGGTCAGCAGCGCCGTGCAGCGCTTGTACTGGTTGCCGACAATCTGCTGGACCTCGCCGTCAATCCTGACCGCGGTGTCTTCGCTGTAGTCGCTGTGCTGCGCAATCTCGCGGCCGAGGAAGATCTGCTCTTCCTTCTTGCCGAAGGTCAGCGGGCCCATCGACTCGCTCATGCCCCACTCGCACACCATGCGGCGGGCCAGGTCGGTGGCGCGCTCGAGGTCGTTGCCGGCGCCGGTGGTGATGTTGCCGGTGGTGATCTCCTCGGCGATGCGGCCGCCGAGCAGGATGCCGATCTGGTCGACCAGGTAGTTCTTCGAGTAGTTGTGCTTCTCGTCGGTCGGCAGCGACATGGTCAAGCCGAGCGCCATGCCACGCGGCACAATCGTCACCTTGTGCAGCGGGTCGGCGTGCGGCAGCAGGACGCCGAGCAGCGCGTGTCCGGCCTCGTGGATCGCGGTGACCTTCTTCTCGTCCTCGGTGACGATCATCGAGCGCCGTTCGGCACCCATCATCACCTTGTCCTTGGCGTACTCGAAGTGGTACATCGAGACCAGCTTCTTGCCGTCACGGGCGGCGTTGAGGGCCGCTTCGTTCACGAGGTTGGCGAGGTCGGCGCCGGTGAAGCCGACGGTGCCGCGCGCCAGGATCTTGATGTCGACATCGTCCGACATCGGGATCTTGCGGGTGTGGACGGCGAGAATGCCCTCGCGGCCGCGCACGTCGGGACGGTTGACGATCACGCGGCGATCGAAGCGGCCGGGCCGCAGCAGCGCCGGGTCCAGCACGTCGGGCCGATTAGTGGCCGCCATCAGGATGACGCCTTCGTTCGACTCGAAGCCGTCCATCTCGACCAGCAGCTGGTTGAGGGTCTGTTCGCGTTCGTCGTGGCCGCCGCCGAGGCCGGCGCCGCGGTGACGGCCGACCGCGTCAATCTCGTCGATGAAGATGATGCAGGGCGCGTTCTTCTTGCCCTGCTCGAACAGGTCGCGCACGCGCGAGGCGCCGACGCCGACGAACATCTCGACGAAGTCGGAGCCGCTGATCGAGAAGAACGGCACGTTGGCCTCGCCCGCCACGGCGCGCGCGAGCAGGGTCTTGCCGGTGCCCGGCGGGCCCATCAGCAACACGCCTTTCGGAATGCGGCCGCCGAGCTTCTGGAACTTCTGCGGCTCCTTGAGGAACTCGATGATCTCCTGGAGCTCGCTCTTGGCTTCTTCCGCCCCGGCGACATCGCGGAACGTCACCTTCTTCTGCGCGGACGAGGACAGCTTCGCCTTGCTCTTGCCGAACGACAGCGCCTTGTTGCCGCCGCTCTGCACCTGGCGCATGAAGAAAATCCAGAAACCGATCAACAGCAGGATCGGCGCCCACGACAGCAGCAGCGCGGCCCACGGCGAGGCCGTCGGTTCCTTCGCCTCGACGATCACTTTCTTGTCGATCAACCGGTTGACGAGGCCTTCGTACTGGAACGGGATGTAGGTGCGGAACGGTTCCTTGGCCTGCGTCAGACCGGTCAACTCGTTGCCCGTGATCTTGACGCGCGCCACCTGGCCCGAGTCCACCAACGAGACAAACTCGCTGAAACTGAACTCCGACTCGGGACGCTGGAAGCGCGACGAGAAGTTCCAGACCAGGGCGACCAGCACGATCATCGCCACCCAGAAAACGACGCTCTTTACTGTCGTGTTCAACACTACCTCCAGGCGCTACTGGCGCCTCAGGGTCAAGACTACCACGGTCGTCGTGAGCGGGGTCACCTGGAAGGGCGCTGCCAACACCTGCCCCGCCACCCACACAATCCGGCCCGCTTCGTCAGTCACAATCGGTTCCCGGTCACGGTCGTCCCGTGGAATTTTCCGGTCCACGAACACGTCCTGAACCTTCTTGCGGCCGGGGGCTCCTAATGGATGCAGACGATCCCCAGGCCGGCGTGGCCGGACAATAAAACCGCGGCCGACGGTGCCGGCATCCACCATTACCTGTCCCGCTTCGATCGAAGCCTCGTGCCGCGGAACAGGACCGCTGGCGCTCAGCGTCCAGCGCCCGTGCGGCGCGTCAACTGCCCCGGGGATGTCGAGCTGGAGTTCGAACGGTTCGGTGCGCGGCATGGTCCGGCTGAAGCCGGACACCACATCAAGCACCTCAGGCACCTCAGGCACCTTAGGCATCCGCCGCCGCTCGCCTGACGCGTCGCGAGCTTCGGCGGGACAAGCCCTACTTACTAAGACAACATTCGCGCCGAAACGTTCCATGTCGAGGCCGGCGAGGCTGGCGCCGGCACCGCCGGCAGCCGCCTCGCAAAGCATCTCAGCCTCTTCCAAGCCATACGAGCGCGACGGGTTCGCGGTTTCGAGCGCCCGCAGCGCGACTCGCCGCGCCAGCGCGAGCGGCAGCTGAGCCAACCCTGCACCATCAACCGTTACCTTCATGGCACCAGCCTCACCTGCCCGACCCGCCCGACCCGCCTCGATTCTGACGAGCCGGGCCGCGGCGTCGTTGGCAAGGCCATCGAGAAACGCGGCGTCGGTCCGCAGAATGCCGGCCGCACGCGCCAGCGCCATCTCGGCCTGCGCGTTCACAGCCCGCAGTTCTGGCAGCACGTTATGGCGGATCCGGTTGCGCGGAATGGCACAGTCGGCGTTGGTCACGTCCTCGCGCCACGATTCGCCGGCGGCGTCGAGATACGCGCGCAGCTCGGCGCGCGACACCTCGAGCAGTGGACGCACCAGGTGGTCGCGGCGCGGCGCCATGCCCGAGAGGCCCGTGGCTCCTGCGCCGCGCACCAGGCGCAGCAGCACGGTCTCGGCCTGGTCGTCGCGGGTGTGCGCGGTCGCGACGCACGCGGCGCCCTCGCTCACCACGACCTCTGCATAGAACCGTTGCCGAGCATCGCGACCGGCGACTTCAAGCGAGACCCCCGCCTGGCGAGCCAACGCCGGCACATCGGCATCGCCGACGAGCGCCGGCACCCCGGCACGAGCCGCCAGGTCGCGGCAAAACAGCGCGTCGGCATCGGCCTCGGCGCCGCGAATGTGATGATGGAGGTGCGCGAGCCCGGCCAGGCGGCACGCGCCGGCCGCCGCGAGTTGCTGAAGCAGGACGAACAACCCGACGGAATCGGACCCGCCCGACACGGCGGCGATCACGCGCGTTTCGGCCGACCACAGCAAGTGCTGCGCGGCATAACGGCGAACGCGCTCGTCGAGGCGCATTGGGACTTTCTGAACTCGTGGTGCCGGAGGGCAGACTCGAACTGCCGACCCCGCGCTTATGAGACGCGTGCTCTAACCGGCTGAGCTACTCCGGCACGAATCTTTGATGGTACTTCAGGCCCGCCAAACCCGGCAAGGTCTTGCTGCGCTACGACTCTTAAGCGCCCTCGATCAGGGCCGCCGCCAGCAACGGCAGCATGATTTCGTGATGCCCGGTCAGTGAGTAACCCTTGCCGATGCCGGCCGTCGGCCGTGACACCACGTTGGTCAAGGCCCGGTAATGCCGCAGGAAATCCAGGTTCACCGTCGTCAGGCCCGCGAGCGATCGGCCGTCGTTGCGGGCAATCGCGACCGCCTTGAGGAACACTTCGGGCAACACGACCGCGGAACCGCAATTCAGGAAGACGCCGCCCTCGAGCCGGGCGACGCTCGAGGCGAAGTACTTGAAATCGCGGAGGCTGGCCTCGCCGATGGCCGCGCCCGACGCCCGCGGGTGCATATGGATGATGTCGGTGCCAATCGCGACGTGCGCGGTGAGGGGAATGCCGAGGCGGTGCGCGTTCGCGGCAATGCTGATCTGCGCAAAGGGCGCCCGCTGGCCCGCGAGAAAGGCGCCGACCGATTGCCCCAGCCCGAGGCCCCTGGCCACGCCGTCGACGATCGCCTGGTTCAGCTGTGTGCCGGTCTCCTCGGCCATGCCGAACGTGCCGGCACCGAGCGTGGCGTCCACGTCTTCGGAGGTCGCGCCCGACAGCGCAATCTCGAAGTCGTGAATGATGCCGGCGCCGTTGGTGGCGATCGCCGAGACGAACCCTCGCTCCATCAGGTCCACGATCACCGGCGACAAGCCGGTCTTCAGCACGTGTGCGCCGAGACCCCAGATGATGGCGCGGTCACCCTGCCGTGCCGCGAGCAGCGCCTGCACCACCGCCTTGAAGTCGGCCGACGCCAGCAGTGACGGCAGGGTCTTCAACAGGCCGTCGACACCACTCCCCTTCTGGTAAGGCGTCGCAAACTGCGCCAGCGTCACCTTGCTCGCGCGCGTGCGCAGCGGATACGTCTTGACGCCTGTCAGGTCGAACTCTTCGTATGGCAGCTTCATTCAATGGATCCCGACGGGACGCGTCCGCCCGACCAGCACTGCCCTCCCGACGGGTAGTGACCTCCCGTCAAAGAACGAGCATCGCATCGCCGTAACTATAGAACCGATAACGCTCCTGGACGGCAGTTTCGTACGCCGCCAGCACGTGTTCCCTTCCGGCCAGCGCCGCCACCAGCATGATCAACGAGGAACGCGGGAGGTGGAAGTTGGTCACCAGGCCCGACACCAGGCGGAACCGGTGCCCAGGGTGAATGAACAACGCGGTCTCGCCGCGCCCGGGCTGGACCGCGCCAGCGGCATCGATGGCCAGCGACTCGACCGTCCGCGTCGAGGTCGTGCCGACGGTGACAATGCGCCGGCCCTCGCGCCTGGCCGCCGTCAGCGCCTCCGCCGTCGCCGCGGACACCTCGTAGTGCTCCGCCTCCATCTCGTGATCCTCGACGCGCTCGACGCGGATCGGCTGAAACGTGCCGTACCCGACATGCAGGGTGACGGCCGCGCGCAGGATGCCGCGTGCCTGCAGTTCGTCCAGCAGAGCGGGCGTGAAGTGCAGGCCGGCCGTCGGCGCCGCAATCGAACCGCGGTCGCGGGCAAACACGGTCTGGTAGCGATCGCGGTCGAACGGCGCGTCGCTGCGCTTGATGTACGGCGGCAGCGGGATGTGCCCGATGGCGTCAATGGCGTCCTGCACGCTCGATCCATCACCGGTCGACAGGCGGACGGTGCGCCGGCCATGAAAGTGCATGCCGACGACCTCGGCGGTAAGGCGGCAATCGCCGGCGGCAAAGACCATGCGGGCGCCCTCACGCAGCCGCTGGCCCGGATGGACCAGCGCCACCCACTCGTCGTCAACGCCGGTCGGCCGCACCAGGAAGCACTCGGCCGCACCGCCACCAGGCAGGCGCTGGCCGATCAGGCGGGCCGGGAACACGCGGGTATCGTTCACCACCAGCAGGTCGCCGGCGCGCAGCAAGCCGGGCAAGTCGGCGAACCGGTGATGGCCAATGCGGCCGCTGACGCGGTCGAGCGCCAGCAGCCGCGAGCCGCCGCGTTCGGCCGGCGGGTCCTGCGCGATCAACCCCTCGGGAAGGTCGAAATCGAAATCAGCAACGTCCACGGTATTTCTTCGCGCCCTCGACAAGAGTCATTTCTTAGTGACCTTCGTGTACGAAAAAATGGCCCGAACACCCCCTGGAGGCGTCCGGGCCTTAACGTATTACGAGAGTCGTGTCCTAGTGAACCATTACCTGCAGCAGGTCCAGGCGCTGCAAGCGCCAGTCCTCGGCAAGAATCGACCACAGCACCTGGTCGTGATACTGGCCGTTGCGCAGGAACGAGCGGCGCAGCACGCCTTCCTGCACGGCGCCAATCTTGCGCAAGGCGCCGTTGCCACGGCCGTTGGCCACCGCCGCGCGCGCTTCGAGGCGCTGCGACCCGACCACGTCGACCGCGAAGTCCACCACCAGGCGCGCGCCCTCGGCGAACACGCCGGTGCCCCAGAACGACGACCCCATGGCGAAGCCCCATTCGCAGGAGGCAAACCCGGGTTCGAGCGAGCGTAGCTGGAAGAGGCCGACGGCGTGGCTCATACCCTGCGGCACGATGCCGAAGCAAATGTAGCTGCCGGTCAGCCGTTCGCGGTGCGTCCAGGCGATGAAGCGTTCGAAACCGTCGACCGTGGTCGGCGGCGGCGAGATGAAGCGCGCCACTTCCTCGGTGGTGAGCATCGCCAGCAGCGACGGCGCATCGTCGATTTGCAGTTCGCGCAGCGTGAAGTTCGAGCCGGCCAGCACGGGCAGGCCCGAACGCCAGTCGGTGGTGGTGACCGTGGCGGTTGCCGACGGCGCGTCGACCGCGCGATCGAGTTCCGGCTGGTAAGGCATCTTCTCCATTACTTGCCTCCCTTTCCGGTCGTCAGCACGACATTGCCCCAGACAATGTTGTCGTTGCCCCAAACGATATTGTCATTAGAGTTGCCCCACACGATGTTGTCATCGAAGAGGTTTCCCCAGACGATGTTGCCGTCGTCGAAGTTACCCCAGACAATATTCTGTTCGTCGAAGTTGCCCCACACGATGTTGCCGTCGTCGGCGGCCTTGACTCCGACGAGGTTGTCGCCCCAGACGATGTTCTTCGCCCAGACGAGCTTGTTGCCCCAGACGATGTTGTTGCCCCAGACGATGTTGTGGCCCCACACGATGTTGTGGCCAATCGTCAGGCCATTGCCCCAAACGATGTTGTTACCCCAGACGATGTTGTTGCCCCAGACGATGTTGAGGCCCCAAATCGGCAGGTTGTAGAAGACCGTGTTGCCCCAGACGATGTTATTGCCCCAGACGATGTTGCCGGCCCAGGCGTAGGTGACGCCGGCGATCTGAGTTGCCTGAATGAGCTGCGATCGCTTAGCCGGTCCCCACCACTTTGCCTGGCTGTTGGTATCGAGCGGGTCAAGCGTGGGAACTTTCGTCTTGATCGCGCCAACCAGGGCCAAGGCGCCCGCGGCGTTCACCTCGCCGGTGCCCTGACGGAGGGGGCTGTAGAGCGCGCCGCGGTCGTTCCTGAGCGGAATTGCGGTGTACTGCAGCAGGCCCTTGGCCAGGTTCGGTGTGAGATCAGCACGCTGCTGCTTGAGCAGGGCCACCACACCGGTGGCTACGGCTGTCGACATGCTGGTGCCAGACAGGTGGATGAACTGCTTGGTCCCGGACGGCGCCGTGACGAATAACTCCGGACGCGTCAGTTTGAGATTCTCGAGAGTACTGCCAGCCGCCACCTCCGAGGCCAGGTAGTGGCCAGGGGCCACGACATCGGGCTTGGCGAAGCCGTCGTACCACGTCGGGCCGCTCGAGCTGTAGTCAGCGATGCGGTTGTCGTCAAGCGTCAGGGTGCCCTTGTGATCCACCGCGCCGACCGTGATCGCCGAGGGCGCATTGCCTGGCGAGGTAATGCCTCCGTATCCCAGCTTTCCTTTCGGGTCTGCACCGAAGTTGCCGGCGGAGACCACGACGATGAGGCCGGCCCTGGACGCCGCCTCGACGGCCTGAACCAGAGGGTCGTAGAAGGCAGGCGCGTAGACGGGGTGACCGAGCGCCAGGTTGATGATGTCGATGCTCAGGCGTGACTTATGTTTGACGGCGAACTCGATGGCCTCAATGACATCCGTCGTAAAGCCCATGCCTTGGTAGCCCAGGACCCTGAGCGAGACGAAGTCCACACCCGGTGCGACGCCCTGATACTCGGCGTCGTCTGGCAGCTTCTGGTTGCCACCGATGAGGCCGGCCAGGTGTGTGCCGTGCCCGTATTCGTCCAAATCGGGCTCGGTGCTCCCGGTGAAGTCCCGGACTTCCGTGATGCGGCCGGCAAACAAGGCCGGGTCGATGCCGGAGTCGATCAGCGCCACCGTGACGCCGTTACCGCCCGCGCCGGCAGACGGCAAGCCGAGGGTGCCGAGCATCGTGCTCGTGGCGGACGTGGTTGGCGCCTGCTCCTGATTCTTCGTCGCGCGACTACGTTTGAAGTCGCCATTGTCGAGTGAAGTGACCTCGCCGTCGATGGAACAGGAACGTACGGCCGGGCTCTCTTCGCAGACCGCGGTGAGGTCGGCAGCTGACAGCGTTACCGTAACCGCATCAATAATCCCAAGCTCGGCCTCGATGCGAACGCCGCGCTTCGCGAGCAACTCACGTACTCGTGCTTCGCCACCGATCTCGGCCATCACGATGACTCTCTGCGACTGGCCCCGCACCTTGCCGTCGCGAAGCGCCAGATCGAGCTTGTCCTGTGGAGCCGACGCTGACCCGGCAGCGCCTAACAGCGCCGCCAAGGCGGTCGTCACAACCAAGCGAGATCGCATTCTGAACATCATGGTCATCTCAACAACCAGCCGGTCGGGCCAAACACTTCGGCCGAACAGTAGCTGAATCTCGCAGAGTCTAGCACCCGAAACGACAGAGAGAACAAGTAGTTGCTGTCGTGAGTGCAACAGTGACTATGTCCCGTAATAGCTCGATTTCGCCAGACTGGTGTCGCCTTCTGAACTGTTAGTAGCTCTCAAATTTACACTTAGCAAATAGTGTCTGTTCTTGAGACACAGTTCTTATTTCCCGAAACAGAACATTTCACATAAGCGTATAGTTCGCTTATATTTATGGCTAGACTGCAGGCTATTACAGCAGTCAATGTCCCGTTTGGGCACAAGCAACGGTTTGCAAGAATAATTGGGTCGAAGCCTCAAAGACCCCAGCGAACCAGCAGCGAACCCACGGTAAACCCGGCCCCGACCGATGTCAGCATGATCAGGTTGCCCTTCTTCAGCCGTCCGCTTTCAACGGCGTCGTTGAGCGCCAGTGGGATCGTGGCGGCGGTGGTGTTGCCGAAGCGATCGATGTTGATCACGACCTTCTCTTCAGGCATCCCGATGCGTTCGGCCGCCGACATGATGATCCGCTTGTTCGCCTGGTGAGATACGAACAGGTCAAGGTCATCTCCGGTGAGATTGTTGCGCTTGAGCAGCCGTTCGCAGATCTCGCCGGTGTTGCGCACGGCGAACTTGAACACGGTCTGGCCGTCCTGTTTCACGTAGTGCAGGCGTTGATCGACCGTCTCGTGCGAAGCCGGCCTGCGGCTGCCGCCGGCCGGCATGCACAGCGCGGCGCCGCCGCTGCCATCGATCATGTGCTCGAAGTCGAGGATGCCGATATTGGGATCCGACGACGGCGCCAGCACGACGGCGCCGGCGCCGTCGCCGAACAGCACGCAGGTCGCCCGGTCGGTGTAGTCAATGATGCTCGTCATGACGTCGGCGCCAATCACGAGCGCGTTCTTGACGTTGCCCGCGGCGACCAGTTGGCTGCCCACCGTCAGCGCGTAGGTAAACGCCGAGCACGCCGCCGACAGGTCAAAGCCCCACGCGTGAGACGCGCCGATCTTGTGCTGGACCAGGCACGCCGTGCTCGGAAACAACATGTCGGGCGTCACCGTGCCGACGATGATCAGGTCGATGTCATCCGGCGTCAGGCCCGCCCGCCGGATCGCCTCCTTGGCGGCCTCGGCGGCCAGGTCGCTCGTCGCCACGCCCGGATCGACGATGTGGCGCTGGCGAATACCCGTGCGCTGCATGATCCACTCGTCGGTCGTGTCGACCAGCTTCTCGAGATCGGCGTTGGTCAACAGGCGTGGCGGCACGTAGGTGGCCAGGCTCTTGATCTCTACTCGGCGGACGTTCAAAACAACCCCCTCCCGGGCATGGTGCGCCCGAAATACTCATAGGCGCGGGCCGTCGCAATGCGGCCACGCGGCGTGCGTTCCAGGAAGCCGATCTGGATCAGATACGGCTCGTACATGTCTTCGATCGCGTCGGCCTCTTCGCTGAGCGCCGCGGCCAGGCTGCCCAGACCCACCGGGCCGCCATTGAACTTGTCGATGATCGTCACCACCAGCCGGCGATCGCTCTCGTCGAACCCGTACTGATCCACATCAAGCAGGGCCATGGCGGCACGTGCCACCGCCACGGTGATGCGGCCATCTGCCCGGACCTGCGCGTAGTCGCGGACCCGGCGCAACAGGCGGTTCACCACCCGTGGCGTACCGCGCGATCGCCCCGCGATCTCCTTCGCCGCCGCCTCGTCCATCGGCACGTCGAGAATCCGCGCCGAGCGGCGAACGATCTCTTCGATGTCGCGCGCATCGTAGAAATCCAGCCGGTGCACGATCCCGAAACGCGCGCGCAGCGGCGAGGTCAGCAGCCCGGCCCGCGTCGTCGCGCCAATCAGCGTGAACGGCTCGACCGGCACCTTCACCGAACGGGCGCCGGGGCCCTGCCCAATGACGATGTCGAGCTCGAAATCTTCCATGGCCGGATAGAGGATCTCCTCGATCGCGGGCGACATGCGGTGAATCTCGTCGATGAACAGGACTTCGCGCGGCTGCAGGTTCGACAGGATGCCGGCGAGATCGCCCGGCTTCTCGATCACCGGTCCCGAGGTGGTGCGGATCGGCACGCCCAGCTCGTTGGCGATCACGTACGCCAGGGTCGTCTTCCCCAGCCCCGGCGGGCCGTAGAGCAGCGCGTGGTCGAGATGCTCGCCGCGCTGTTTTGCCGCGGTGATCGACACGTGGAGCTGCTCCCGGATGCGGTCCTGGCCGATGTATTCGTCCAGGCGCCGCGGGCGCAGGCCCGCTTCATCCTGCGCGTCTTCGGCCACCCGCGAGGGCGTTGTCAGGCGCTCGTCAGGCACGGGAGAGATCCCTTAGCGCCGCACGCAGTACATCCTCGAAACGCTGGTCGCCGGTGGCGCTCACGAGCTTGTCGAGTGACTTGTCGATGGCCTGCCGATGGTAGCCGAGATTGGTCAGCGCCGACACCAGGTCGTCGCGCAGGGTGTCGCCGGGCGACGGCGTCGCGTCGCTCGCGACCATGGCCTTCGGCAGGCGATCGCGCAGCTCCACGCACATGCGCTCCGCCGTCTTCTTGCCGACGCCGGGAATGCCGGTGAGCCGCGCCAGGTCGTTGCGCTGGATGGCACCCACCAGGTCTCGGGTCTCGATGCCTGACAGCACCGACAGCGCCAGCTTCGGGCCGATGCCACTGACGGCAATCAACCGTTCGAACATCGACAGCTCGAGGACGGTCGCGAAGCCATAGAGCGCGAGCTGGTCCTCCCGCACGTGGGTGTGGATGCGCAACGCGATCTCGCTGCCCGGATCGCCGGCGGTATAAAAGGTGGACAGCGGGACTTGCACGTCATACCCAACCCCGGCCACATCGACGATCAACCGATTGGGATGCTTCTCGAACACTTGCCCGCGCAGTAACGCGATCATGGCGCTGCCGGCTTGTAATGGCGCCAGCTGGTCTCGGCCTTGCTGCCCCTGGCCGGCGCGCCCTTGGGCGTGCCCTTGCCGCCGTGCACGTGGCAAATCGCCACCGCCAGCGCATCGGCCGCATCGTGTGGCGTCGGGACCGCATCAAGACCGAGCAACAGCTTCACCATCTGCCCGACCTGGGCCTTCTCCGCACGGCCGTAGCCAACGACCGAGCGTTTGATCTCTGCCGGGGTGTACTCGACCACGGTGACACCGGCCTCGGTGGCGGCCAGCATGGCCACGCCGCGCGCATGGCCCAGCTTCAGCGCGCTGCGCGCGTTCACCGCGTGAAAAATGCTTTCGATGACGACGAAGTCGGGACGCTGCGCGGCGATATGGGCGGAAAGCTCGCGATAGATGATCGAGAGCTGCTCGGGAAAGGTGGCGGCAGCCCCGGCGCGGACCGCTCCGCACAGCACCAGCTGGTGGCGCCGGCCGTCGCTGTCCACGCAGCCGTAGCCCGTGCACTGCGAGCCGGGGTCGATGCCAAACACTCTCACGCCAGCGAGGCCTCGATCTCCTTTTCCTCGATGTCGAAGTTCGACCACACCTGCTTGACGTCTTCGTGATCGTCGAGCGCATCCATCAACCGGATCATCTGGTTGGCGGGCCCGCCCGTGAGCTTCACGTAGTTCGCCGGCAGCATGGCCACCTGCGCGCTGGCCGGCTCGACGCCCGAACCCTTGATCGCGTCGCGAACCGCTTCGAACGCCGCCGGTTCGCTCAGCACTTCCCAGTTGTCGCCCTCATCCGACATGTCGTCGGCGCCGGCTTCGAGCGCAATGCCCAACAGCTTCTCCTCGTCGGCCTTGGCCTTTTCGACGACGATCAGGCCCTTCTTCGAGAACATCCAGGCGACCGAGTTGGTGGCGCCGAGGTTGCCGGCATGCTTCTCGAGCATGTGCCGCAGTTCGCCGACGGTGCGGTTCTTGTTGTCGGTGAGCGTTTCGATGATCAACGCCGAGCCGCCGGGGCCGTAGGCCTCGTAGGTGATCTCGTCGTAGATCACGCCGGGCAACTCGCCGGTGCCCCGCAGAATCGCCTTCTTGATGTTGTCGGCGGGCATGTTCACCTCTTTGGCCGCCGCAATAATCGTGCGCAGCCGCGGGTTCATGCCGGGGTCGCCGCCACCGCTGCGGGCCGCGACGGTCAGTTCCTTGATCAGGCGCGTGAAGATCTTGCCGCGCTTGGCGTCGGCGGCGCCCTTCTTGTGCTTAATCGTGTGCCACTTGGAATGGCCGGACATGCAGTAACTCCTGAATGCCGATGCCTGTGGAGGCAACCCTTCAGGGTTGCCTGCGGCACGGCGGAAATGGCTATGTTACCCCCGCCGGGCCAGGATGATCCAGACTTCGGCGCGAAGGTCCCAGGGACCGCCCTGGTAATCGCCAAGCAGCGCCGACACCTCCAGGCCCGCCTTTTCGAGCCGCCTCACCATTTGCGGCACGGTCAGGGTGCGGAAGGCGAGCCCAAACTTCTTTCGCACCGCCCCTTTCCCCCGGCCCTCGACGAACTCCTGCTCGAAGCGGGTGATCTGCCTGGCCCGGTCCTGCACCACCGACTCCACCAGCGTAATCGGCTTGCCATTCGGACCACGTTTGCCGCGCATGCTGATGCGCTTGGTGTATTCGTCCCACGCCGGCAGGTCGGCCACCAGCTCCAGGCCAAACGTGCCCTTGCGGGTCAGGACGCGAGACACCGCGGCCAGCGTCCTGGTGAGGTCGCGCTCGGCCAGCAGCGACTGCAGGATGCCGTACGGCGCCATCACGAGCGGGAAGGTCTTGTCGGGGAACGGCAGGTACCGGATGTCGCCGCGGACCAGGTGAACCTGCGCCTGCAGCCGGGCGCGCTTCACCCGCTTGCGGGCGCGGTCGAGCATGGGCTCGGAGCGGTCAATGCCGACCACGGTGGCGCCCGCGCGGGCCACCGGCAACGCCACCCGACCGGTGCCACAACCAAGTTCCAGCACCGGGCCTTTCGTGGCCGAAGCCATGCGCCTCCAGAAGGCAATGTCGCGACGGCCCACCGTCTGGGCGTTCTCCCAGTCGTAATACGCGGCGTACTCGTCCCAGCCGTGCCAACCTTCCATGCGGATAGCTAAGAGTTTACAGTTAACGCCATGTCGAGCTTCTTTCAGATTCGCAAGAAGGTGCATTGGTCCGACACCGACGCCGCGGGCGTGGTGTGGTTCCCGAACTTCCTCCGCTGGTTCGAGGATGCCGAGGAGGAGCTGTTCGCGTCACTGGGCCGCTCGCGGCAGTCACTGCTCGACTCGCATCAGTTCGGCATGCCCCGAGTGGAAGTGCACTCGAAATTCCGCGCCCCGGCCAGGGCCGGTCAGATCGTGCGGGTTGGCATCAGCACCACGGTCGAGCACGCGCGGCGCCTGCATCACGCCTTCGAGATCCGCGACGACGCCACCGCGCAGTTGCTGGCAGAGGGGTTTGTCCGCGTCGCCTGCGTGGATTCCTCCACCTGGTCTCCTCGCGACCTCCCCGACGACGTGCTGAGACTGATCTCGGGCCTGCCGGACCTGGCCGAACGCCAGGCCCGTGGCGCCGTCGATCTGCCATGGACGTAAGAAATCTGAACAGGAGATCAGGAGGTCAGGAGTACTTGAGCAAATTGCTCCTGAACTCTTGGCCTCCTGTTCTGTTTCTGATCGCGCTTGCAACCTCATCGACTGTGCTGGTCGGGCAATCGCCCGCCGATCCCTGGCCAAGAAGCGTCGAGGAATTTCGGGCGGCGGTGCAGAAGGTGCTGGACGAGACCGGCATCCCGGGCGCGGCCGTCGCCCTGGTGCGCCAGCCGGGTGTCGAGTGGGCCGGTGGCGTAGGCCTGGCCGATCGCGATCGGAGGACGCCGGTCACCGCCGACACGCATTTCCGCGCCGGCTCCATCAGCAAGACCTTTGTCGCGATGGCGCTGGTGCAGCTGTCGGAAGACGGCGACGTCGACCTCGATACGCCGATCGTGGAGATCGCCTCGGAGGTGCCGTTCGACAATCCGTGGGAAGCGGGCAGTCCGGTGCGCGTCATTCACCTGCTGCAGCACACCGCGGGGTTCGACGACATGCGCTTCAACGAGATCTACAACCTCGAAGACGCCCCCGATCTCCCGCTGCTCGAGGCGCTGCACCGCAATCCGCGGTCGCGCGATGTGCGGTGGCGGCCGGGCACGCGCGTGGCGTACTCCAATCCCGGGTTCGGCGTCGCCGGGTTCCTGATCGAGAAGATCACCGGCGAGCCGTACGAAGACTTCATCGCCCGGCGGACCTTCGAGCCGATTGGCATGACGACCAGCAGCTTCCGCCTGACTCGCGAGGACGAAGCCCTGCTGGCTAAGGGCTACCGCGACCGGACCGGACCGCCCGTCGACTACCTGCCCATCTACCTGCGGCCGGCCGGCAACCTGCACACGTCAGCGGCCGAACTCGGACAGTTCGTCCAGTTGCTGCTCAACTGGGGCGAGACCGAAGAACAGCTGGTCATCGATCCGGAATACCTGAGCAACATGGAACACCCGCGCACGTCGCTGGCGTCGGACGCGGGCCTGCACACCGGCTATGGTTCGGCGTTCGCGGCGTCCACCATCGAGGGCTTCCCAATGCTCGGCCACGGCGGCGGCATCGACGGCTTCCAGTCGCTCTTCGCGTACTCGACGTCACGCGACGTGGGCTTCGTCGTGCTCCTCAACTCCACGCACACCACGCAGGCCATGCAACGCATCTCTCAACTCGCGGTCCGTTACTTGAAAGCCGATGTCGAGCCACCAGCGAAACCCCGGGCCATCGTGCCTGCCGACGTCTTGAAGGGGTACGAGGGCTACTACCATCCGGCCAACCCACGAAACCAGGCCGCGGCGTTCCTCGAGTGGCTGGCGACCGGAACCACCGTGACGGCCACGGCCGAGGGCCTGCAACTCGACCCGGTGTTCGGCAACCCGGCGGACCTGATTCCGGTATCCACGAACTTGTTCAGGAGTGACGCCGATGCCGGCGCGACCCGGGTGTTCACCACCGATGATCTCGGCACGATGGTGCTCACCGGCGGCTTTCTCTATGCGGAGCGGCGTCCGCGTTGGCAGGTGGAGCTCATCCGCTGGCCGGTGCTGCTGGCCTTCGTCCTGGCGTTCACGCCGCTTGCCCTGCTCATTCCGTGGGCCGTTCATGCGCCGCGCGCCGCGCCCGAGGGCTTCTGGTGGATGAAGAGCACGCTCTTGATGGTCAGTGCCGGCGTGCTGCTGATCCTCCTCGGCATCATGAATGTGTCCGACCGCAGCCTCGGCACCCAAAACCTCTGGACCGCCGCGATCTTCGTGGGTTCCATCCTGCTGCCGGCGACCGCCATCATGTCGCTGCTCTTTACCCTCGACGCCTGGCGGCGCGGCGCGGGCCCCTGGCTGCGCGCCTACGCCCTCACCGTGTCAGTGTGCGCGCTCGTGTTGAGCGCCTACCTCTCGTCCTGGGGCCTGCTGGCCTTCCGGTCGTGGGCATATTGATTTGGGTGCCTAAGGTGCCTAAGGTGCCTAGGGTGCCTAAGTGCCTAAAGTGCCTGGGGTGCTTACTGTCCCTAACGAGCCTGAGTGGCACGCAGAATCTCGAGGTACACGGCCTCGGTCTGGGGCGACGGGCTCACGCCCAGTTCGTCACGTAACAGCTCGCGACAACGCGCGAACACACGCAAGGCTTCAGCGCGGTCGCCCGTCGCCGCATGGGCTTTCATCAAGAGCTGGTAGGCCGTCTCGCGAAACGGCTCGAGTTCGACCATCTCGCCGGCGTACTGCACCGACAGCAGCGGGTCGCCGATCTGCGGACTGACGGTGGCGAGGCACTGCAGGCCCCGGACCAGGGTGGCACGCTGCACAGACCGGCGCGCTTCGATCCACGGCGCCTCGGCATCGGCAAGAAAGGATCGCCGCCCGATAGTGACCGCGACGTTCGCCTGGCTCCACGCCGAGGCCATGTCACCGCGCCGCAGCGCGCCCTCGGCCTCGTCGAGTGCGTTCGCCGCCACTTCCAGGTCGACCCATGCGTGCGCCGGCAAGCTCAGCGCGACGGTGCCCGAGGCGGCCACGATGCTGGCTTGGTCTGGCGAAAAACCAGCCGTCTTGAGAACGCCCCGCAGCTTGCTGATAATCGCGTCGAGCGCGGTGTCCCCTTGCCCGGCGTCGCTGTCGGACCAGATCGCCCCGGCCAGGTCGGCCCGCTGGATCGTGCGATGGCGATGCGCCACCAGAAAGGCGAAGGCAATGCGGCCCTGGCGGCCGGGAAACGACCGCTCGGGCACCAGGCAGTCGCCGTGTTCAATCGCGATCGAGCCCGTGAGATAGATGCGCGGCGTCACCAAGCTTTTTCCAAGGTTGCCGAAATGTTGCGGCAAGGGATGCGGCGTATCTTACCTGTCGAAGGGAGCTGACCACATGAACAAGGTTATTAACTGCCCGTGCGGGTTCGTCCTGAAGGGCGCGTCAGACGACGAAGTCATCGCGAAGGCGCAGGCACACGCGAAGCAAGTCCACCAGATGGACTTGAGCCGCGAGCAGGCGCTGGCCATGGCCAAACCGGCATGAAACCCCTGATGCTCGCCCTCACCCTCGGCCTGATTCCCGGAATGGCGCCTGCGGGTACTGGCAGTGACCAGCCCGCGGCGAAGGCCCGGATCCTCGTTCACGTGACGCATGGGCCCGAAAGCGCCACGCGGGCCGCCCTCGCCTTCCTGGTCGCCCGGACCGCCCTTGAAGAAGGGCACGCCGTGTCGGTCTTTCTTGCCGGCGACGCCGTCCAGCTCCTGCGCGATGCCACGCTCGACGGCCTCACCGGTATTGGTACCGGCCGGCTCCGCGAACACTTCGACGCCATCGTCAAAGGCGGCGGGAAATTCTACCTGTCGGGCATGTCGAGCACGGCCCGCGGGTTGACCGCCGCCGACCTGCATGGCAAGCCAGCGCAGTTTGCGCCGCCGGCGGTGCTGCTCAAGCTTTCGCTCGAGCACGACCGCATGTTCACCTACTAGGTTCGGGATGCCGCCGGTTTCCAGTAGGCCTCGATCGTGGCCCACGCGACGCGCCGGACCTCCTCATCCTCGCTGCGCGTGCGCTCGACGACCGACAACCGTGTAGCCGGAAACGACATCGCCAACTCGCAAGGCTACACTAGGAGGCGTGACGGAGTGGAATGCGGCGGCGTATCACAAGGTGTCGGGCCCCCAGACCAGTTGGGGACAGAAGGTGCTGTCGCGCCTGTCGGTGAACGGCGACGAGCGCGCGATCGACGCCGGCTGCGGCAGCGGCCGGCTGACCGGTGAATTGCTGGCGAGGCTGCCGCACGGCCGCCTCATCGCCATCGACCGATCGTGGAACATGTTGATGACCGCCCGCGCCAACCTGCGGCCCGCCTTCGGCCCGCGGGTCGGCTTCGTGCAGGTGGCGTTGCCCGATCTGCCGTTCGCGAACTGGGCTGACCTCGTCTTCAGCACCGCCACCTTTCACTGGGTCAAGGATCACCAGGCGCTGTTCAACAACATCCTGACCACGCTGCGCCCTGGTGGACGGCTGATGGCACAGTGTGGGGGCGGTCCCAACCTGGTTCGCGCGCATGCGCTGGCTCAACAACTGATGTCCGCCGAGCCGTTTGCGCCGTACTTCTCGGACTGGCCGGGGCCGTGGGAGTTCGCCAACGCCGAGACCACGGCCGAGCGCCTGACGCGCGCCGGTTTCGACACCGTCGTGACCAGCATCGAAGCAGCGCCGACCACGCTCGCCACCGAGGCCGACTACCGCGAGTTCGTCACCACCGTGATCTACCATGCGCATCTCGAGCGATTGCCGAATCCCTCGCTCAAGCAGGCGTTCATCGATCGCGTCACCGAGCTGTCGGCACGCCAAGACCCGCCGTTCACCCTCGACTACTGGCGCCTGAACATCTCGGCGCGGAGGCCGCAGTGACACACCCTTCGGTGATTCGGCCGGCCGACCACGCCGGGTACGCCCACGGCAAGATGGGCAAGACGACCCTCTTCGAGTCGGCGAGGCTGCTGGTCGGGTTGAACGCCTTCGAGCCGGGCCAGGAGCACAAGCTGCACGCGCACGCGGGACAGGACAAGGTCTATCACGTGCTCGAAGGCCAAGGCGTGTTCCTGCTCGAGGCGCAGGAGCTGCCGATGGTCGCGGGCGATCTGCTGGTGGCGCCCGAAGGTGTGCCACACGGGGTGAGAAACACCGGCGAGTCGCGGTTGCTGGTGCTCGCCATTCTCGCACCCGCGCCCGTTAGAACGTAAGCGGTATCACGAGGTCGAGTGATCCCTGGTCGCGGAACCAGAAGTACATCTCCTTGACCAGGCCCACGTGCAGAAGCAGTCCGCCCGGATCGGCATCTGGCGCGACCAGGGACAGTTCGACTCGAGTCAGTTCACCAGGGCGCACGTTCGCCGATAGTTCAAACCGCAACGCCTCTCCGGTCAGGTTGCGGCCGTCACGTGTCACGAACGACGCGCCAATGCGCACGCAGTGGCTCTTTGAGCCGGTGAACCACGTGGCGTCGCCAGTGTTGCGGATCGTGATCGGCAGCGTAAACGGTTGGCCTGGCGTGATTGGCGGAACCAAACCATCGACCGCAATGCCAGCGGCATAGCGATACGGTTCCCGCACGGTGGCCACTTCGTCGCCGGTCACCGCGACCCGCGCGGGATCGGGTCCGGGGGGCTTCATCAGGAACAATGCGACGGACGTATAGATGGTGTTGAAGTTGCGCAGCACGACGTGCGGCGACACGAACGTGTCCATCGGCAGCGCGAGCGGACGGCCCGCGTACTCGGATTCAATCCGGAGGTCGGGCGTCCCATCGAGCGTGAAGCCGGCTTCGCCGACCAGCGCGAACAATGTCGGTGCCGGGAAATACTGGGCGCCCCGGCCCAGTCGATTGAGCACCACTTCCGTCGTCACCACGGCGACCCCGCCGGGCTTGAGCACCCGAAACATCTCCTGGAGCGCCCGGCGCTTGTCCTGGAGCCGCCCGAAGTGCTCGATCGAGGACAGGCAGAACACGAAATCGCAGGTGCCGGCCTCGGCATCGAGCGCCAGGCCATCCATGCGCCTCACCTCGAGATGGTCCTCGCGGTACTTGAACGGCGCGTACTTGGCCGGGTGCGCCAGGACGTCGGCATCGCTTTCGCCGCCAATCCAGGTGCCCTCGTAGAGATCGGTGGCAATGACGCGGGCAATCCGGTTGGCGAGGAAGTACATCAATTCCTCGTGACCGCACCCGATGCCGAGCGCCGTCGCCGCCGGCGCGAGCCGGCGCAAGCGCCGCAGGCCGTACAGGGCCTGGTTGAACTCCCACACTTTGCGGTGAAACACCTGCGGGTCGTCTGCAAAGCCGAGGTCGGCATAGCTCCGCCGCCACAGTGGGTTGGCCGCGTCGCCAACCCGGCACACCTTGTTCAGCGGAACATCGGCAGGATCGAACGACCCTGCCGGAAGCGGAGGCACCAGGTAGCGGTCGAAGGGCTGCAGCACCGATCGATAGAACCGATCGCCCCAGAAGGTCCGGATGACGAGGTCTTTCAGCGACACGTGGGCTCCGCATTATGCCATCCTCGCGCCGCGGCCGACCTGCATTACCATTCACAGCGTGAAGACCCCCGCGTATCACGACATCGCAGCCCGTTACCGCGTCACCAGCGGCGCTCGGTTCCGGCTGGCCAGCGTCCAACCCAACGACGCCTGGGGCGCCTCGTTCAAGGACACGGCCGACGAACTGATCTCCGACAGCGTCAGGCGCCTGTCTGACCTGCAGGAGCGCCTGTACGCGCAAGACCGCTGGTCGGTCCTGCTGATCTTCCAGGCCATGGATGCGGCCGGCAAGGACGGAACAATCAAGCACGTGATGTCGGGCGTCAACCCGCAGGGCTGCGAAGTACACTCCTTCAAATCGCCCTCCAGCGAAGAGCTGGACCACGACTTCCTGTGGCGCAACTCGCGCGTGTTGCCGCGCCGCGGCCACATCGGCATCTTCAACCGGTCGTACTACGAAGAAACCCTGGTGGTGCGGGTGCACCAGAACATCCTGGCGCGGCAACAGCTGCCGCCGAAGCTCGTCACCCGGAACATCTGGCGGGAACGCTACGAAGACATCAACGCCTACGAGCGCTACCTGTCGCGCCAGGGCGTGGTGATCCGCAAGTTCTTCCTGCACGTCTCGAAAGAAGAACAGCGGCTGCGGTTCCTGGACCGGCTTGAAGAAGCCGACAAGCACTGGAAGTTCTCGCTGGCCGACGTCAGCGAACGTGCCCACTTCGCCAAGTACATGCACGCTTACGAAGACACCATTCGCCACACCTCAACGCCATGGGCGCCGTGGCACGTCATTCCGGCCGACCGCAAGTGGTTCACGCGCCTCGCCGTCGCCGCCACCATCGTCGATACCATCGAGACGCTGGATCCCCGATTCCCGTCGGCCGACCCCAAGGTGAAGGCCGAACTCCTCAAGGTAAAGGCGGCGCTCGAGGCCGAAGTGAAGGTTGTGAAGGCCAAGGCGGCCAAGGCCCGCAGGAAATGAAACGCTGCTCGTGGCCAGGCGAAGACCCGCTCTACGTCCGGTACCACGACGATGAGTGGGGCCGGCCGGTGATCGACGACACGCGGCTGTTCGAGAAGATTTGCCTCGAGGGCTTCCAGGCGGGCCTCAGCTGGATCACCATTCTCCGCAAGCGCGAGCACTTCCGGACGGCCTTCAGCGGATTCGATCCTGCCCAGGTCGCGCGGTTTACCGCACGGGACGTCCAGCGCCTGCTGAAGAACGACGGCATCGTTCGTCATCGCGGCAAGATCGAGTCGACTATCAACAACGCGAAGCGGGCCCTGGCGCTGATCGAGGAGAAGGGGTCGCTGGCGGCGTACTTCTGGTCGTGGGAGCCGGCCGCCACCGACCGCCCGCGCAAGATGACGCGCGAGGCGCTGATGAAGATGACGACATCGCCGCAGTCAATCGCGATGTCGAAGGACCTGAAGAAGCGGGGCTGGTCGTTCGTGGGTCCGACCACCAGCTATGCGTTCATGCAGGCAATGGGCCTGGTGAACGATCACCTGCACGACTGCGGCGTGCGCGGCGAGGTCGAGCAGGCGCGTGCCCGAGTGAACCGCCCCACGGCACCTTAGGCACCTTAGGCACCCTACTGCTGCGTGACTTTATAGCCCTTGGCCAGCAGCAAAGTCGGCAGCCCATCCGGGCCCACCAGGTGGGCGGCGCCGACGACGATGAAGCAGCCGGCGTCTTGCTGGAGGCACGTCTCGACGTGCGGCACCCAGTTGTGGTTGCGCTCGACCAGCAGCCGGTCGTAGAGCTCGCGCGAACCTTCGAACGAAACCAGCAACGACGCCTCCAGCGCCTTCACGTCGCCGGCGGCCCATTGCTGCGCCAGCTCCCTGACATTACCGACCTGCGTGTCGAGCTCCTTCATGCTGGAAATCAGCATGTCCTCCTGCAATCTCGGCGAGAGCTGATCGAAGCGATCAAGCTGGTAGGACAGCGTTTCGAGCGCCTGCCGTTTCAGGCCGGCCTCCTTCGCACGGTCGAAAAAGTGCTTGTCGACGCCGAGCTCGGCCTTGAAGCCGGCGGCCTGCAGCGTCGGCCCCATCAGCGTGATGGCGACCAGCCACGGCTTCATGCGCTGCAGCGCCATCATCGGCAAGCCCGCCTTCTCGGCGCGCTTCGACACCTCGGCGAAGGTTGACGGCGCGACGATCTGGTCGAGCGTGCGGCCATCGCTCAGCATGGCCTTGCTGAGCGCGCTCATCATCTGCGCCGGGTCGTTCAGCTCGTCGAGGTCCAGCTCCTCGACCAGCGTCCGCGAGGCCGCGAACGCCTTGTTGATGTCGGCGCTCAGCGGATAGAACTCGGGCGTCAGCACGTGCAACGAGCCAAGCAGGTAGGCCACCGACGCCCCCGGGCCTTCGACCTTCCACAGGAAGTGCTTCCTGGCGTCCTGCGCGGTGGCCACGCCACTGGCGAGGGCAGCCGCCACCACCGCCGCGAGAATTGTCCTCAGCACCATCCCCATGCCAAAGGCTAACATGGTGCGGATGGACCTTCGTGAAGTGCTGACCGGGGCGGTGGTGATGGCGCCCATGACCAAGGGGTCCAACCTGCCGTACCGCCGGCTGTGTGTCGAAATGGGCGCGCGGGTCACCATCAGCGAGATGACCGTGGCGCGGCGACTCAAGCAGCGCAAGAAGGGCGAGTTCGCGCTGATTCGCAAGTTCGAGGGCGAGCCGTTCTTCGGCGTGCAGCTGGCCGGCACCAATCCAGAGGAGCTTGGCTGGGCGGCAGCGCTCGTCGAGGCACGCGGCGCCGACCTGGTGGATCTCAACTGCGGTTGCCCGATTGATCACTTCACCCACAAGGGTATTGGCGCGGCGCTCGGCCGCCAGCCCGCCCGCATCCGCCGCATCGTCGAAGCCATGAAGAAGGCGGTGACGAAGATCCCGGTGACGGTAAAGTTGCGCCTCGGCTGGAACGACGAGATGCGCAACGTCGTGGACCAGGCAAAGGCCGCGGTGGACGGCGGCGCCGACGCGCTGTTCGTGCACGGCCGCACGCGCAATGCCCGCTACCGCTTCGCCGCCGACTGGGATGCGATTGGCACGGTGGTGGCCGCGGTCTCAGTGCCGGTGGTGGGTAATGGCGACGTGCTGTTTCCCGGCGACATCACCGAGGCCAAGGCCCGCTCGGGTTGCGTGGGCGTGATGAGCGCGCGGGGCGTGCTGATCAAGCCGTGGCTGTTTCGTGAGATCGGCGAGGGCTACCTCGACCTGTCTGGCGAGGACCGCGTGGCCATCTATCGACGCTACGTGGCTCTGGCGAAGGAGCACTGGGGCGCGGATGCCTACGGGCTCGAGCGCGTGACGCAGTTCACGCGCTGGCACGCCGACTTCTGGCATCGCTATCTCCGGCGCCGGCCCGATGGCACCTTCCCGGGCCTGCAGACACGCGAACAGGACCTGAACCTGCGCACACCACTCGAAGCATTGCTCGCGCGTGCCGACGGCGCCGCCCACGATTACCTGACCGATTGCCTGGTTCACGAGCGCCAGATCGATCCGGCGCAGGCGCCAGAGGCGGTGGTGGTGGAGTCGCGCGGACGCGACCGCGATCCCGAGCTGGTCGAAACGGAGGGTTAAGAGGTCAACAGGAGATCAAGAGATCAGGGGCTCAAGGAATTCTTGAATACGTCTTCCTGATCTCTTTACCTCTTGTTAGATATTTCGACACCTACCAGGCGTTGAGCAGCGATTGCCAGGCCGAAACCCGTGGGCGATCGTCGGCCACCCGTAACCTGCGGCTTTCGGCCTGGGCGCGCGGCGAGCAGGCACCGGTTCGGAGGTAGGTCAACGCTTCGGCAAACGAACTTTCGGCCACGTCGCCGAGCTGGTGGGTGCTGTCATCAGCGGCGGCACAGGTCGGCGCAATGCCACTGAAGAAGTCGCCTTCGTTGAGGGCGTTCTTGATCGAGAACGACACCGGCGCCAGCACCTTTTCGCAGAATGTGAATCCGTACTGGCCGACCGGCTTGCCGAACGTCGTATCGCCAATCACGGCGACCGGCATATACGGGCGCAGGGAGTTGACCACCAGCTCGCTGGCCGATGCCGACGACCGCGTCGTAATCACCACCAGCTGCGACAGGTTCAGCGCGTGCTCAGGATTGGTGAAGCGCGTCGTCTTGTCGTAGGTGGGTCCCACGCGGTCGTTGTGCACGTAGTTCAGCAGGACCTGGCCGCTGGTGCGCACACCGCCGATCAGGCTGGCGAGGTGCACGGCAATGTCGACCAGGCCGCCACCGTTGTAGCGAAGGTCCAGCACCAGTTCGGTCGCGCCTGCCGCCTTCAGGGCCGCGAAGGCGTCGTTCAGCGCCGCCTCGGATGGCCTCACGAAATTGCGGAAGAACAGGTAGCCAACGCGGCGCCCATCCACTTCGACGACGCGCGTGAGCGAGACCGTGGGAATGGTCACCAGCCGCTTGACCATCTGCGCCGTGCGGACGTCGCCGTTCGGCTTTTCGAACACGATCGTCGAGGCCACGCCAATCTCGGACGCGCCAAAGGCGCCGCCGATGGTGCCGGCCGCGTTCATCGCAGCCACCGACTGTCCGTTGATCTGGGTGATGCGGTCGCCGCGCTCCAGAGTGGCCTCGAGCGCCGGGCTGTCGTCGAACACCTGCAGGATCAGGAGGCTGGTGCTCGTGGTCTTCGTGGACATGCCAAAGCCGATGAACTGGCTGTCGCTGTAGAACGCGTCGTTGGCGGCCGCAGACGTGATGTAGCTGTAGGTGTTGTCGATCGGCCGGTAGCGAACCGCCTCGAGATATGCCTCGGGCGAGGTGAACGACGTGGGGCTGACGTTCGCCGGGAGTTGCGGATACCAGTAGTAGAAGGAGTTCAGGACATCACGGACGTACAGGTTCTGCGACGCCACCGAGCAGTTGCTCGGGCCACCTTGCGCCGACGCCGTCCAGGGACAGAGCAGCGAGCAGACGACCGCGAGAGAGGACACAATCCGCTGCATTTGATTACCTTGCCTACCCATTCTGCAATGTCTGCGCCGGATCTGCCAAGAGCGGAAGTGTCACGATAAACCGCCCGCCCGAGTCGGCCCACCTCGCCGCGACGCCCGTGGTGAGGCGGAATCGCTGCGCCAGGTTCTCCAGGCCGACACCGGTCGAGGACACGCCGGTCGGCCGGGGCCGTTTCTCGTGCGACACCGTCAGCCGGTCCCCTTCGAGGCGGACCTCGATCTGCAACGGGTTATCGGCTGAGCACTCGTTGTGCTTCACTGCATTTTCGAGCAATTCCGGTAACACGACCGGCGGCAACTGCCATCGATGGACGGCCTGCGCATCGACGTGAACGCTTACGGTGAGCCCATCCGCATAGCGAATGGTGACGAGCGCCAGGAACTGGTCGAGCAACGCCAGCTCATCAGCCAGGGAAACCAGCCGCTTCGGCCCGGTCCGCAATAGGTAGCGGTAACTGCCGGCCAGCGCGCCGACAAACGCTGAGGCGCGTGGATTGCGCTGCTCGACGAGGTGGCTGAGCGCGTTGAGGTTGTTGAACAGCGTGTGCGGGTTCACCTCGCTCCTGAGCGCGAGCAACTCCGCTTCGACGTTCAGCCGCTGCAGGCGGTCGTTGCGCAGGCGGTCGCTCTCCCACTCGCGCACCAGGAACAACGTTTCGTAGACGTGCGTGATGAAGATGACCGCGGCCACGATCGCGAGCACGGCCATGCCGACCGAGCGCCAGTCGGCGCGCGGGTCGTGGCTGACCGCGGCCCAGCCCCACAACGACAGCACCGTGAACGGAATGGTGAACAGGCAGATCAGGCCGACCAACAGCCGCACGCGGTGCCACGGCCGCGTCAACCAGGCGGTCCGATCCTGGAACCGCAGGTACAACTTGAGATTCGCTTCCCACGTAACGAAGGCGACCGCCATGAACCAGAAATAGGCCCCGACGAGTCCGGCAGCGGTATGGGCCGAGTGGTCGATCATCCCGGCCAGGTTGGGGACGGCAATGCCGACGAGCGGTGTGACCACCAGCCGGGCAATGCGGTCTTCAACACCAGAGGGACTGCCGGGTGACATCAAAGCAGGATAGCGGACGCATTGCCCGCAACCTGTCCCAGGGGCGAGTTATCAGGACTTTGCTGGGACGAACGGTGACCGGGTAGACTGCCGCCATGAATCGACTGCCCCTGGCGGCGCTCGTGATCCTGGCAGCATGCTCACCGGCGCCGGCTACCGCTCCGGCCGCACCGCCAGACCCGCTGCCGGGCACCCGGCTTTCGATCGATCAGCTCAAGAGCCAGATGTTCCACGTCAGTGCCGGCAAGCGGCTCAAGCCGGCGTGGCCCAATGGCGCGCGGGTCGCGGTCGGCCTGTCGTTCGACGTGGATAATGCGACCGCCGCGCTCTCGACGGGAAACCTTGACTACGAAATTCTGTCGCGAGGTGAGTACGGCGCGGTCGACGGCCTGCCGCGAATCCTGCGAATGCTCGATCGCCAGCAGGTGCCGGCCTCGTTCTTTATTCCCGCCGCCAGCGCGGTCCTGCACCCGGCGATGATCACGCAGATCCAGTCTCTGACGGTGGGCCACGAGATTGGCGTGCACGGATGGATTCACGAGCGCCTGCCGTTGCTGAATAACGAGCAGGAAGAGCAGCGCCTGCTCGATCTGTCGATTGAAACGCTGACCAGGATGACCGGCAAACGGCCGGTCGGTTACCGCGCGCCGTCGTGGAAGTTCAGCCGCTGGACCATGGGCCAGGTCAAGGCCGCCGGTTTCCTGTATGACAGCAGCCTCATGGCGAGCGACGATGCGTACGAAATCCTGCTGGACGGGGCGCCGACCGGCATCGTCGAGTTACCGATCGAGCGCATCCTGGACGATGCGCCGTACTTCGGCAGCAATGCCGACGGCTCGAACCCTTCAATTGGTGATGTCTACGAGGTGTTCCAGTCGGAGTTCGATGTCGCCTACGATGAGGGCGGCTTGTACCTCCTGACCCTGCACCCGCATATGATTGGCCATCGGTCGCGAACCGCCATGCTCGAGAAACTCGTCCAATACATCAAGGGCAAGCCCGGCGTGTGGTTTGCGACCCACGAGCAGATTGCCAACCACGTCAAGCCGCTGATCGCGGCGAAGTGAGGCACGGATGATCGCGAACGAAAGTGCCAGGCTCAAGGCCCTGCACGCGTATCACATTCTCGACACCGACCCGGAGCAGGTGTTCGATGACCTCACGTTGCTGGCCTCGCAGGTGTGCGGCACGCCGATCGCGCTGATTACGCTCGTCGACGAGAACCGGCAATGGTTCAAGTCGAAAGTCGGCATCGACGTGCAGGAGACCGCGCGCAGCATTTCGTTCTGCTCCCACGCGATCGAACAACCCGGCCTGTTCGAGGTGCCGGACACCCTCACCGACCGTCGCTTCCGCGACAACCCCATGGTGGTGAACGAACCGCACATCCGTTTTTACGCCGGCGCGCCGTTGCTGACGCGTGACGGCGATCCGCTTGGCACGATCTGCGTGGTCGACAGCCTGCCTCGCACGCTGACCGAGGGGCAGCGGGCGGCGCTCAATGCGCTGCGCCGTCAGGCCGAAGCCCAGCTGGAGCTGCGCCGCAAGCTCGACGAGCTGCGGCTCGCGATCGACGGCCTCGAGAAACTCGGCGGACTGCTGCCCTATTGCTCCACGTGTGCGCTGAACATCACCATCCCGGCCGATCCCGCGGCGATGACCACCGTTGGGGACGGCGTCACCGAGCTGCTGCACAACAAGGGCTGGCCTGAAGAAGAAGTGATGAAGGTGGAGTTGGCGCTGCAAGAGGGCCTGGCGAATGCGATTCGCCACGGCTGCAAGAACGATCCGACCAAGCAGGTGCAATGCTCGGTCACGTTCGACTCCGCCGGCGAGGTGGTGATCGTGATTCGCGATCCCGGCCCTGGCTTCAAGGTGGCGGATGTGCCCAATCCTCTCGAGGGTGCCAACGTCCTGAAGTCGAGCGGCCGCGGCGTGTTCCTGATCAACGAGTTGATGGATACGGTGGAGTTCTCGGACGAGGGCCGGCGGGTGATGATGCGGAAGCGGGTCGAGGCCGAAACGGAGAAATAGCGCGGACTAATCCCCACCTATCCCGCGGAGATTTCCCCGCAGCGCTACCGGCCAGTGAAGCTCAGCGAGTTGGCAATCGCTTCGGCCTCGGTCAGGAATCGGTTGTAGTGCGACTCCGGTCCGAAATAGCTCACCACCGCGAACCAGCCGGGAAATTCCACGACCGCCGAGACGTGGCGCACCGGGACGATCCGCCCCTGTTCGTCTTCAACGCCATACGCGGCGGCAATCCGCAGCACCGGCTGGCCCCCTGGCGTGCGGTCTGGCACAGGGGCTTCAACCCGGGCCCGTGGCCGCTCCTTGAGGTTGGCTGCGACCCGTCCCGCCATGTCGGCGAGCGCCAGTCCCTTGAGCCCGGACGTCGGTGCCACCTGCAGTTCCACGGTGACTTGGTACGCGTCGGTGCCCTCGGCACCCTCGAACACCGTGGTGCCCGACTCGGTGGGCCGGGCGGTCCAGTCTTCGGGCATGGTGCCCTCGAATGGCGCATTCGTCAGCGACCAGGAGCGAACCCGGCTCGCGGCGGCCGGCGGCTTGACCGGCGGCGCCATCGGCCGCATCAGGCCCGTGGCGTCCGGCGGCGGCGGGAGCGCCTTGAGGCGGGCCTTCATGCGCGTGAACTCCGGCGAATTGGTGCGGGTCGCGCGGGGCGGCAACAGCGCCGCATACTCGGTGACGGCGTGGATGCGGTCGATCGAGAACGGATGCGTCTGCATCATCAAGTCCCACGAGCTGCGTGACGAGGGCGACATGGACTCGAATTTCTGGAAGAGTTGGGTGATTCCGGCGGGATTCCAGCCGGCGTCAAAGGCAATGTGAACGCCCAGCCGGTCGGCCTGCTCCTCCTGTTCCCGGCTGAAGCGGAGCTGACCGAGCGGGTTGCCGCCCTCGAGCAGCCCCGCCATGAATCGCGACCACCCGCTGTTTGACTCGCGATATTTCTGAAGCTGTTGCTGATCCTGCGCCGCGCGCGTCTGCATCTTGGCCGCGTGATGGGCGACCGAATGGCCAATCTCATGGGCGAGCACGCCGGCCAGCGCCGCCTCGTCCTCGGCTGCCTCGAGAATGCCCCGGAACACGAAGATGAAGCCGGGCGTCGTCACGGCGTTCACCGTGGCACTGTCGAGGACGAAGAGCTCGTAGTTGGTGGGGAAATATTTGGCCCGTTTCACCAGCGCCTGGGACAGGTTCGCCACGTAGTCGCTGACCGTCTTGTCGGCAACCAGGGGCAGCCCGCTCGCGGCAATCTCCTTCGCGGCGCCAAGCCCCCATTCCAGTTCCTGCTGCGGCGTGGCCAGGTTTGGCGCGCCGCCCGCCGGGTTCTCGGCAATCTCGTAGTGCGCCGCAAACAACTCCTGGGCTGACCGCAGCAACGCCGCCGCCTCCTGGCCCTCTGCCGGCGGCAGAGTCATCCGCGCGTATCGCATCCAGATCTTCACCGCTTCCCGGTAGTTCTGGGCCTCTTCGTACGAGGCGGCCATTCCCACCAGCGCACGGGTATTGGTCGGGTCTTTCTTGTAGATACGCTCGTAGCGCTTGCGCGCATCGTCGGGGCGATGCAGTTTCAGATAATTGAAGGCCGCGGCGAATACGTAGTCGAGATTCTTGTCGTCGGTCTTCTTCTCGGCGTTGCGGAACTCCTTTTCCGCCTCCTTATGGGCGCCTTGCTCGAAGAAGACCAGGCCCCGGTCGTAGGCGGTCCGGGCCTCGGCCGCCTCCCGCTCCTGTTTCGACAGCTTGACTTGCGCGGCGGCGCCAACCGGCGCCAGCAGGGCTCCGATCAGCAGCAAGATGGCGGCGCGGGTGATCAGGGTAGCCATGGGGGTCCCCTTCCTGCCTGATGCTGAGCAAGCGGCGTGCCCACGGATCGTGGCACCGGCCTTGCTTCCTTGACCATCGAAGATCCTCGAGAGGTGACCTATGCGGGTGTCCCTCCATGCCGCGCTGGCGGCGGTTGTCGTGGTCGTCGTCCTGGCCCGGCCGGGCTTTGGCCAGGCCGCGGCGCCCAAGCCAATCCTCAATCACGAACAGGGCTTCTCGTTGTCCGTGCCGGCAGGCTGGAGCGCGGCGGCGGCGGCCGGCGCGGCGGCGGCCATGGCCCGGACAGACAACGCGCAGGTGAAGGCGACCGTCATGGTCACCCGGGAATCGGCGCCGACGGACGTGACCGAGACGTTGGCCAAGGCGCTGGCGGCCATCGGCACGGCCAAGGGCCAGACCCTGGTCTCGAGTTCGTTCGACGTCTACCTCGATCGCGCGGCGTTGTTCGCCGTTTTCGAGGATGCGACCACGCGGTACCGCATGGTGCTCGTGCCGCGTGAGTACGAAGAGCGCAGCCAGGTGTACTACCGCTTCACGGTAGCGGCGCCGAAGGCGGCGTTCGCCAAGCTGGCGACGGCATTCGACCGGGTGTTCACCGGCTTCGCGATTCTCGACCACGCCGCCGCCACGAAAGCCGTCGCCGGCGGAGCGGCACCCACCGCCGCACCGGTGCCAACCGGCTTCGATCGCAACGCCGCGATCGAACGGCTGCTGTCACCGCTCAAGCGGCCCGGCGGATAGCCGCGAGGGGACACTGTGCGACGGTTTCCCATCCTCAGCCTTCTCATGGCACTCGCCCTGTCGGTGGCGGGCGCGCCAGTCCGCGGTCAGTCCAGGAGTGACTTCATCAAAGAGGGTGATTTCGCCAACCAGTTGCTGGTTGCGCTCGAAAGCGGCAACAAGGCCGAGGCCCAGCGGCTCATGACCGGCGACACCGCGCAGATGGCCTTCGACGTCATCAAGGACCTGCCGGACCCCAAGAGCAAGTCCGCCCGCACGGCCTATGACGTCCGCAAGGACATGGCTGAGCGCGTGATGAAGGAGACCGCGCGGAAAGTCGCCGCCGACCCAAACTTGAAGGGCCGTCTCATCTCGATCGAACTGGGTGGCACCGCAGGGAAGGAGGGTGTGGGCTTCACGCCCGGCACCGCGGATCTCGACTTCCAGTTGCGGGGCACCGACGCTGAAGCCTCGCAGGCCGCGGCCGACATCGCCAAGAAGGTCATGGCGGACCTCGGCATTCCGATGACGGAGAAAGGCAACCTGTTCAAGATCAACCCATTCCCCGCCAACCTGGACGAGTCGCCGGTGATCCGGGATACGGAGAAAAGGAAGGGCCTCAACGCCAATCAGGCCGAGCGGATCGGGCAGGGCGAGGCGCGCCACGCCAACCCGGAGGCCTCGAAGGGCGACGCCATCGACGCCGTGCGCGAGGACTACTACCGGCGCGGCGTGGCGTACGAGGTGGACCCGGAAACCGGCGAACTGCGCGCCAATCCGGTCACGGGCGAACTGCGCACGACGCCGGTCGACGAACTCTACGACAAGCGTGGCTGGCCGGCGCCCAAGGTCACCGAGGCCAGTGCGTTCGGCGTGGTGGTCAACGAGCGGGAGCTGTTTGGAACACTCCGGGACACGTCCGACGCCAAGCGGGTGGTACGCGCCGCCGATGCCATCGAGCTGGCCGACCGATCGGCACTGACCCCGGACGAACGTGCCGCCGTTGAGCTGTCGCGGCGCATCTACCAGACGCGCGACCTCGAAAGGGCCGTCCAGAGCCTCCCGAAGAACCACCAGGCGAGAGCCACGTATGACCGCATGCTGAAGGAAGGCCGGCCGCGAGACATCGCGCTGAACACGGCGCTGCAGCAGCAGGACGAGGTCGTGAGGAACATCTTCAACAAGGGGATGGTGACCACGCTCGACGCGAAGCTCGCCGACATCGAGCGCACGAAAGCGATGAGCGACAGCGCGCTGCTGGACGAGCACAACCGCCGGTTTCGGCAGGGTGACACGAATGCGCAGACGTGGCTGGATCAGTACCGCACGGCCTCGGTCGAGCAGAAGACCGACATGCTGAAGGCGGCGCGCGAGAACCTGATGGAACAGAAGCGGCTCGGCCTGCTGGACAGCTTCCGGTTCCTGCCGGCCGAGACGCGGGCGCGGCTCGTGAATGATCCGAGATTCGCCGGCAACGCCCTCGTCACCAACGCGTCGGCGCTCGCGGAGGTGATGAACAATGCACACGACGCGATGGTCCGGGCGCGCCAGGCCCTGAACAGCGCGCTCGACCAGGCGCTGCCGCCGGCGGCGAAGAAGACCGGCCTCGAGCCCTCGGCCGAGTACCACCCCGGCTACGCCGGCGGCGGGCTCATCCGCGCCGGCGACCGCCTGCTGATCGCCGTCGCCCTCAGCGGTGCCCTCGACGGCATCGTCACCGAGACCATGAAGGCGTATGACCGGGGCGGCAACTTGGCGGCGGCGCAAGTGTTCGTGCAACGCACGGCCGCCACGGCGTCTGACGTGGCCGTGGGGATGGTCTATCAGTACCTGGTCGAGACGATCGGACTCGCGGCCGAGGCGCGGGGCCTGCTTTGGCGCGGGGTCACGGCCGGCGCCAATGCGGCGATGACGATCGCCGCACTCGTGGAAGTGTCAAAGGTGGTGGGCAACGCCATCTGGCGTTCGGCGCAGGATCCGTTCCTGCGGAGCCAACTCGACCCCACGGCCAACGTGTCGTTCTACCAGACGATGCAGGCGCGGCCAATCACGCTGTGGGCGGATGTGCAGCGTTATGCGCAGCGCAATCGTGGTCCGCTTAGGGCCCGCGGTGTGGACCCCAACGATTCGAAGGCGGCGCTTCGCGAGATGATCCGGGACTTCTTCCGCGACAGCGGTGCGCGGGCCGCCGACATGACAGGCTTCGAGGACCGCATGTTCGAGGCGCTCGATGCGCAGGCGACACAGAGCCGCGAATTCCTGGCGGGTCTTCGTGAAGCAGGCATCGAGAGCGAGCGCGCCGCGGTGGCGAAGCGGGTCGAGGCCGAGGCCAAGGCGCGGGCGGAGGCGGCCGCGCGCAAGGCAAAGGAGCAGCTCGACGAGCGGCGTGAGCGGCAGGCCGCCGCCAGGGAGAAGGCGGCAAAAGAGGAGGCCGCCCGTGAACGCGCGGCCCGAGCCGCGGCGGCGGCGAAGCAGGCGGAAGAGCAGTCGGCCGAACCGGACCCAGCCACGCGGAGTGCCGAGGAGCGCTGGCAGACACTGCAACGCGAGAAGCAGGCCGAGGACGAGGCGGTCCGCCGGCAGCAGGCCGAGCTGGCGCGGCAGCAGGACGCCGCTCGCCGGCGACTCGAAGAGGAGAACCGGCGCAACGTCGAGGAGACGCGGCGGCTGGAAGAAATGCTGCTTCAGAAACAGATGGAGGAAGTGGAACTGCTCAGCGAGGCGACGATCGACATCAACGTGCCGGCGACGATGCAGCCGGGGGCGCAGGCCGCGATTGGTGTGGCGGTGCGGGCGCCGGGGTTGAGGCTCTCGGGCCGACGGGTTGCCATTCGCGCCACCCCTGGCCATACCGATGACGGATCAATCCCGCTTGATGCCGGCGGAAGAGGGCGGACCAACTACGTCGCGCCCGCCGACTACAACGGCTACGTGCGCGTGACCGTCCAGATCGAGGGAGGGATGCAGGTATCGCGGACCTTCCTCGTCGGCAAGCCGGTCGCCGAGGCGCCGCCGGAACAGAAGATCGAGAACCCAGAAGAGGTGACACTGCCAGAAACAAAGGAACCGGCACCACCACCGCCGGCGCCGCCTCAGGCCGCGTCAGGTCCGTGCGCCATGCACACGCTGGCCAAGCTCAAGGAGTATGTGATTTGGTTGCGCGCGGCACGAAAAGGACTTCGACCCGACGGGGCACCGTTGGAGGGACTGGATGCCGTATTCGGCGAGACACTTTGGACCGTGCCCATCGGGGAGAAGTGCATGGCTGGCTGCGCTGCGATCAACGGACCAACGGAACCTAGTGATGCGGCGTTGCAGGCCTGCATCGATGGAAAGTAGGCCAGGCGTACAAAGAAAAAGCCCAAGTCATTTGGACTTGGGCTGAGAGCTCTATGCGGCGTGAGCCGCCGTCCGCCCGGAGGGCGGACTAGAGTAATTAATCCCCGGCAGCGACCTACTCTCCCACCCACCTGCGCGGGCAGTACCATCGGCGGTAGCAGGCTTAACTTCCGTGTTCGGAATGGGAACGGGTGTGACCCTGCTCCTATGGCCACCGGGAAACTTGGTGCCTGGGGTCTCGTTCAGCGGGCGCGGCATGCGAGCCGCGGATCACGCTAATCAAGTCATCCCAGAGCATATTGTGACTTGATGAATCAATCGTTCGATCGCTACCTAGAATTTCTAAGCAATTCGATCAATCGAGACATCAAGCTGTCCGCCGAAGCCGCGTGAGCGGCGAAGGCGGACGAATATTCTGCAATCGATAGCTTTTTTTGACCACACATTCACAATCAAAAGAAGTGAATAAATGGTCAAGCCTCACGGCTGATTAGTATCGGTTAGCTGAACGTATCGCTACGCTTCCACACCCGACCTATCGACCAAGTGGTCTACTTGGAGCCTTCAGGGACTTGCGTCCAGGGAAATCTCATCTTGAGGTGGGTTTCACGCTTAGATGCATTCAGCGTTTCTCCCTTCCGGACTTAGCTACCCAACGATGCCACTGGCGTGACAATTGGTACACTAGCGGTCCGTCCAACCCGGTCCTCTCGTACTAAGGTCAGATCCTCTCAAATTTCCTGCGCCCACCATAGATAGAGACCGAACTGTCTCGCGACGTTCTAAACCCAGCTCACGTACCGCTTTAACCGGCGAACAGCCGGACCCTTGGAACCTGCTACAGCTCCAGGATGCGATGAGCCGACATCGAGGTGCCAAACCTGGGCGTCGATGTGAACTCTTGGCCCAGATCAGCCTGTTATCCCCGGCGTACCTTTTATCCGTTGAGCGATGGCCCTTCCATGCGGGACCACCGGATCACTAAGACCTGCTTTCGCATCTGCTCGACTTGTAGGTCTCGCAGTTAAGCTCGCTTATGCCTTTGCACTCTATGGCTGATTTCCAAACAGCCTGAGCGAACCTTCGTGCGCCTCCGTTACAGTTTAGGAGGCGACCGCCCCAGTCAAACTACCCGCCTAGCAGTGTCCTGAACCCAGATAATGGGTTTCAGTTAGAACGTCGAAGGCGTAAGGGTGGTATCTCACTGGTGACTCCCCCAAGCCCGAGAGCCTGGGATCAAAGTCTCCCACCTATGCTGCGCATACGTCGTCAACATTCACTACTAAGGTGCAGTAAAGGTGCACGGGGTCTTTTCGTCTTATGGCGGGCAACCGGCGTCTTCACCGGTACCACAAATTCGCAGCGTTCATCGTTGAGACAGCGGTCAAATCGTTACGCCATTCGTGCAGGTCGGAACTTACCCGACAAGGAATTTCGCTACCTTAGGA